>LNEN01000117.1 GCA_001464155.1 Cytophagales bacterium Ga0077538
CTTCAGATTTTGAGTTTTGAATTGTGCTTTGGCTTCTGTCTCCGTTTTAGCAACTACAATTTCTCCGTCTTCATTATACCAGGCGGGAATTCGATGTCCCCACCACAACTGGCGGGAGATACACCAGTCGCGTACGTTGGCCATCCAGTGATGATAGGTGTTTTTGAACTTGGCTGGTATCAACTGAATGTCATCATTCATCACGTGCTCTAACGCAGGCTTGGTGATGGTATCCATTTTCAAGAACCATTGAAGTGATAAGCGTGGTTCAATCACGGCATCGGTTCTTTCAGAGAAGCCAACATTGCTCTTGTATTCTTCTACTTTGGCTAGATATCCACCTTCTTCCAACAACTTGGCAATTTTCTTACGCGCGATAAAGCGATCTTCCCCAACCAGGATTTGTGCTTTGTCATTGAGGGTTCCATCATCGTTTAAAATATCCAACACCTCCAGTTTGTGTTTTTGTCCGAGGGCATAGTCATTCATATCGTGTGCAGGTGTTACTTTCAAACAACCTGTACCGAAATCCATAGTTACGTACTCGTCTTCAATCAGTGGAATGCTTTTGTTGATCAATGGGATAATCGCGCGCTTTCCCTTCAAGTGTTTGTAGCGCTCATCATTTGGGTTTACGCAAATAGCGCTATCCGCCAGAATGGTTTCCGGACGAACGGTAGCGATGGTTACAAACTCATTAACACTGCCTTCAATTTTGTATTGGATGTAGTACAGTTTTGACTGTACATCTTTATAGTTTACTTCATCATCTGCCAAGGCTGTCTTCCCTTGGGGGTCCCAATTCACCATGCGGAGTCCGCGGTAGATGTAGCCTTTTTTGTGCAGATCGATAAAGATATCAATGACTGCTTCATAATAGCCAGGATCCATCGTAAAGGTGGTACGGTCCCAATCGCAGGAAGCGCCTAACTTCTTTAATTGTTCCAGAATAATGCCGCCATACTTCTCTTTCCATTCCCAGGCATACTTTAAGAATTCGTCACGACTCAGATCAGATTTCTTGATCCCACGCTCTCTCAGCATGGCCACAACTTTGGCCTCGGTTGCAATGGAGGCATGATCCGTGCCGGGCACCCAAAGCGCTTCTTTGCCTTCCATGCGGGCTTTGCGTACCAACACATCCTGAATGGTATTGTTTAACATGTGCCCCATGTGTAACACACCCGTTACGTTCGGTGGAGGAATTACGACTGTATAGGGCTCTTTGTCAGGATTGGGTGTGGCTTTGAAGAAACCCTTGTCCATCCAGTACTGGTACCACTTGCTTTCAACTTCAGAAGGATTGTATTTAGTAGATAATGACATGCTAAAACAGGTAAAAGAGGGGCAAAAATAAGCAAAATGGGCGAAAGCTATGTTTTTTGTGTTACCTCCAAATCCAATGCCTTGCCTCACTGCGTAAATGAGGCCAAGAGCTTAAAAAACTAGCAATAACCCCACCTATTATGGAAGCAAGCATTCCCCAGCAAACGCAACAAGACGAAATACAATGGAAACAACTGTGGAGCCTCACCGCGCTCTACGCATCGGTAGTGATCGGTTGGATCGCCTATCAAAACTACCAACCAAAGTTGTTGGTGAAATTTCAATTCACTGATTTTGCCTTTTTACTTACAGTAGCGCAAGGAATCATCTTAGTGGTAACTCCCATGATTGCGGGTCGTATTGGCGATCGCTATCGTTTCGAGAAAGGCAACCGTATGCCGATCATCAGTGCAGGCATCAGTTTTGCTGCCATGATTTTTATGGCGGTGGCTTTTACCCTGCTGGGTAACCCCGGAGAAATATTTAAGTGGGTATTACCCGTGCTGATTATTTTCTGGTTGATCGCCATGAGTATTTTTACTAGCCCGGCCTTGTCTACGATCGAGACCTTTATGCCAGTGGATAAGCTGCCCCGCGCCATGGCCGTACTGACTATCGTGGGTAACTTATTATACTCCTTAGAGCCTGTTATTGTAGACATCATCGATTACATCGGTGCGCCCGTTACGTTTATTTCTGGTGGCTTTGTAGTGTTTCTTTCCGGCTATGCGCTGAAGAAGAACTCGATGAGTTTGTTTGAAAAAAATGATGGTAAGGAATTGCGTCCTCAGGCTTCTATTCAATTAGATACTCAAAAATCACAATACATGGATATTCTTGTCTATGGCTTAGTACTGGGTGTGGCAACAGCCGTGTTATTTAAAATATTTCCTGATGTGATGCAGACTAAGCTATCCGTTCTCTTTACATCTGATAACAGTAAAATTGTATCGGTAGGAGTGTTGATTATCTCTGCTATTCTTTCCCTTCCCTTTAGCACCTTGGTAAACACCTACGGCTTGCAACGATCTTTTTGGGTAAGTACGATTTTTACTTTCGTAAGTATAGCGGGCGTGCTCTTATTTCAAGCGCCTTTAGCAGTGTTGTTGATGCTGGCTATTTTCGCCATTGGCTTCTCAGCACTTTCGGTAAGTACGTTGCCCTTGGCAATTGGTAAAGCCAACTACTATCAAAAAGTATTTTGTGTGGGTATTTTCTTTGCGGGCGTAGAGCTTCCTGACTTTATTATTGAAGTAGTGCAGGCCTTATAAAAGGTAAGGTCGCCCTAGTTCCTCGGTCTGTGTCCTCACAGACCGAAAGCAGAAGTGGTTTATGAGCACACAAACCACGGAGTAGATTTTCTTAGAGGGAGAACTCGAATAAAGACCTAATTAAAATCTTGGGGTTGGTTGAATGGCCGTCTGATTCCGCTTAGGAGTTAGCAGCCATTCGTATTCTCCATTCTGCTGGGTACAGATTGTTCAATCGATTGTCGAGTACATTTACCCAACCTAGTGTAAAGCCTTTGTATTGAATGCTGGAGAAACCTTTGGTGAGGCCTTCTTTCCAGAACACATCTTTACGCAAATAGGCGATGGCTTCCTCTTTGTCTACCTCAATACTCGGAAAACTTTCTTTGTTTAAATAAATAGAAAGTGCCAGCGCATGGTCGGGAATTAACTTGGTGTGTTTTACTGTGCCCAGTGTTGTGCCAGCCGAAACAATTTTTAGCAACGAGGCCAAAAATTCCATCTCAATAGTTAAAGAAGCAGGCAGCGCCAATAAGTAATCTTTAAATTGTAAGAAGGTTTGATCCGCAGGTGTCATCCATTGCTGATAATCCGCCAGCAGCTTAACCGGTTTATGAAATACATTTTTAGCAACCCGCAAACGGGCACCGGGTTGTGCTTCTTTTTTGCGGAGCACCGCCAAGTAAAAACCTTCTCCTTGCACTTGGTGAGGAAAACATTGATACCCAATACTCAGTGCTTCTATCCCCCAGGCTTTATCAAGTTGCAGCGGAACAATTTCTGCATCGTGTTCTTCTAAGAATTTCCGCAAGTTGTTTGCATTCTCTTCCGGATTATAGGTACACGTACTGTAGATGATTAATCCGTCTTCTTTGAGCGCAGGCCAGATGTCGTGCAGAATGCGTTGTTGTCGCAAGGAGCATAAGTTGGCATTATCAACCGACCATTCTTTCATCGCCTCTGCATCTTTGCGAAAAAGTCCTTCACCGGAACAAGGGGCGTCCACCACCATCAGATCGAAGAAGCCATTCAGTCGCTGAAAGTCCTCCGGGTCATTGTTGGTAACCACCACATTGCTGTAGCCCCACTTCATGATATTTTCTGCCAGAATGGTAGCGCGAGAACGAATCACTTCATTGCTCACCACTAAGCTATCTTTTGAAAGTAAACTGAGTAAATGGGTTGACTTACCACCGGGTGCTGCACACAAATCGAGGGTGCGAACAACTTCGTGATTGCCTACGCATTGTTTGATGGCTTGTTCCAGCAACATAGAGCTGGCTTCCTGTACATAATAAGCGCCTGCGTGGAAAGAAGGGTCCAGTGTAAAGCTGGGTCGTTGCTTTAAGTAGTAGCCATTTTCCGTCCACGGAATTTTACTGTGCATATCGGGTGTCGACAACAAGTCTATAGGCTGAGCACCAGTCTTTTGTGAATTCAGGCGTATGCTGATAGGGGAGTCCGTTGAATGTATGTTGGCAAAAGCATTCCAGGCATCACCTAGCTGACTGCGCATTCTCTGTTCAAATGCCGGAGGGAAACTTTTTTCTTGCATTGCGTAAAGGTAGGCATTCATTTACGGGCATCACAGGGTGTCAACGTATGTACTCTTCAAAACTCACCCCTGATCATCTTCGATGATCTTTCCCCTCTCTACGAAGTAGAGAGGGGTGTCATGCGGAGCATGGCGGGGTGAGTTTAGTTCAGTGTCATGAATGAAATGGATAGGAAGCAATTCTCCTATGTTTCACATCCTCAAAAATCTTACCTTCGCCTCCTTATGATAGATGCCAACAATCCCTCCTTAAAGAGTTGGGTAGAAGTACCCAAACAGTCTGATTTCCCTATTCAAAACCTTCCTTTCGGGATTTTTAAAACCAAGTACTTATCTGCGGTGGCGGGTGTGGCCATTGGTAACCATGTGCTGGATTTAGTGTATTTGCACGAGCATGGCTATTTGGATGGCATGGGCTTGTCTTCTGGTATTTTTAATCAGAAATACTTAAATGATTTTTTTGCTTTAGGCAGAAAGAAGATAAGTGAAGTACGCAACCGCGTGTCTGAATTGTTGCGACACGATAATGATGAATTGAATGTGGCTACCCGCGAGATTGCTCTCATACCCATGAGCGAAGTGCAGATGCTCATGCCGGTGCGCATTCCAAATTATACCGATTTTTATAGCAGTGAAGAACATGCCACCAACGTAGGTTCTATGTTTCGCGATCCGAAGAATGCCTTATTGCCTAACTGGAAACATTTGCCTGTAGGGTACCATGGTCGTGCTTCTTCCATTGTAGTCACCGGCACGAATCTCCATCGCCCGAAAGGGCAAATAAAACCGACAGACTCCGAGCAGCCTGTGTATTGTCCTTCCCACAAAGTTGATTTTGAATTAGAAGTAGGATTCATCACGTGTACCGAAACAAAACTGGGTCAGTCCATATCAACCAAGAATGCGGAAGACAACATCGCAGGCCTGGTATTATTTAATGACTGGTCAGCAAGGGATATACAGCAATGGGAGTACGTACCACTCGGCCCCTTTTTGGCAAAGAATTTTGGTTCTACAATGTCCCCCTGGATTGTCACCCTTGATGCACTCGAACCTTTCCGCGTAAAGGGACCGGACCAGCATCCGCATGTGTTACCGTACCTGTCATTTGAAGGAGATAGAAATTTTGATATTCAACTAGAAGTATTCATTCAACCCGACAAATCTGAAGCTACTACGGTAAGCCGTTCTAATTTTAAATACATGTACTGGAACATGTGCCAGCAGTTGGCGCATCACACCGTGAATGGTTGTAATATACAAGTGGGAGATCTCTACGCTTCTGGTACGATTAGCGGACCTTCACCCGGTTCGTATGGTTCTATGTTAGAGCTTACCTGGAACGGGCAGAAACCGTTACACATGCCTAACGGTACGGAACGCAAGTTCATAGAGGATAATGATACTGTACTTATTAAAGGCTTTGCCGAGAAGAACGGTGTGAGAATTGGTTTTGGAGAATGTAAGGCGAAGATTTTACCAGCACTTTAATGTTAATGGTTATCAGTTACTTGTTAAAGGTCACTGATAACGAATAACTGATAACGGCTAACCAATAACGAAATGACAATCGATCCCAAAGAAATTCCCGTAGGCAAAATGCACAGCTACCTCTTAGGGGCGGTTTCTCCACGACCCATTGCCTTTGCCAGCACTATCGATAAGGACGGAAATGTGAACCTAAGCCCTTTCAGTTTTTTCAATTGCTTTGGTGCCAATCCTCCCATATTGATTTTTTCTCCTGCTCGCAGAGGACGAGATAACACCACCAAGCACTCGTATGAAAATGTATTGGAGGTTCCCGAAGTGGTGATCAACATTGTAAACTATGCCCTCGTGCAACAGATGTCACTGGCGAGTACGGAATATCCAAAAGGAGTAAATGAGTTTGTGAAAGCAGGCTTAACACAGGTTGCTTCATCCGTTGTAAAACCACCACGGGTGGGAGAGGCCCCCGTTGCCTTTGAATGCAAAGTGCTGCAGGTTATTCCAACGGGTACCGAAGGCGCAGCCGGGAATTTAGTGATTTGTGAAGTAGTGAGGATGCACATTAAAGACGAGATCCTGGATGCTGAAGGGAAAATTGATCCTTATAAAATAGATGCCGTGGCCCGAATGGGAGGCGATTGGTATTGTCGCGCGAATGGAGAGGCTTTATTTAAAGTACCCAAGCCTTTAGAGAAAATAGGAATAGGCATTGATCAATTGCCAGCAGCCATTCGGAACAGTAAGGTATTAACCGGAAATGATTTAGGGATGTTGGCTAATGTGGAGAAGCTTCCGGGAGATTCTCATGCAGTTTCCGCTGATTTGAAGGTACATGCAGAGGTGCGACAACTGTTGGAACAAAGCAAAATAGAGGAGGCCTGGAAAATGTTGATAAGGTAAAACCGGCACTTGACCGACTTTTACACAAGCGTTTTCCCCTAAAAAGCTTCGAAAACGTTGTAAACTGTAAATTTCGAAGAATTTTTACTCGGTATGCAGATCAAAATGCCGATAATTTTGTTAATCTTGAATCTAATTAACTAACCTAATTAATGGACATGAAGCCGTTTATAACATTTAAAAAGTACACCCTGCTGGTGGCTGTGGTGTTTTTTGCCTCCATCGCAATGATTTCCTGCGATGATGATGAAGAGGGTGGACCCGTAACCTTTGATGGAACGATTGCTGAATTGATCGGTGACGATCAGTACAAGCAAGCCGTAAATAATGACCCTTTAAAGTCTTTCGACTCTTTATACAAGTATCTTACTATTTATCCTGATCTGGTAGCAGTGGCTGATGGTACAACACCCATTACCTTGTTTGCTCCCAACAACACTGCCTTTGTAAACTTATTAGCAACGCCTGGGTTCCCTGCTAACATTGCAGATATCAATCCGAACGTTATCAAAGGTGTTTTGTCTTACCACGTAGTGGTTGATGAATTAAGAAAAGCTGAACTAGTTCCTACCGGAACGGGAGCTGGTTTTCCTACAGCCTTTGCACAACCTGACAACTGTAATCCAACAGCTGCAGGTACTGTTCAGGTTATTAAAGTAAACACCGATGGAACACTTTTAACAGGTTCTACCAATGCGGCTATCGATATTACGACTGCTGACTTAGTAGCATCCAATGGTGTAGTGCACATTGTTGAATCAGTAATGATTCCTCCTTCTGTAGGCGCCAGCTTAACTCCTATTTTAGGTAAACTTTCAGGAACTGTTTTACTAGGTAGTGATTTCACTTACCTGGCATCTTTGATTACCTATGCTGACTGCGGTTTTACAGGTGAAGCAACCCAGAAGATCGCGGCAATCTTATCTGGCCCTGGTCCTTACACAGCTTTCTTACCGGCTAATGCATACTTCACAACTCCTGTTGCATCTGGTGGTGCTGGGTTTACCAGTCCTAGTCAGGCAATAGCCGCTTTGGGTGGTACGCCCGCTGCGGTACGTTCGGTGTTGTTGAACCATGTTATTCTATCTGGGTCTTTCACCGCTACACAATTAGCGACTGGAGGTACTAAGACTGCAGCAAGCGCAGTAACATTGAGCTTTACTCCTGGTAATTTCCCTGGCACAACCAGCTCAACTATTTTTGTAAAAGATGTTGATTGCACTAGTGGTGTACCTGTTGCGGTAGCAAATATTCCCCATAGCAATGGTAACGGACATGCAATTTTCGGTGCGCTACTTAATTGTGCCCCCCCTGCTGGTTCGACTAATTAGTAATAAGGTACTTTTATTTACAATAAAAAAGG
>LNEN01000118.1 GCA_001464155.1 Cytophagales bacterium Ga0077538
TCCGCCAGAACGGTGAAATACGCATTGGTAGAAAAGCCTTCTTTCACGTAGGACTTGAATTTGAATTGAGAGTCGGTAACATCAAAATGGATAAGTGCAAAGGCATGAAACATACTGTTGCCCTCTTTACGACCGATGCCTTCAATGGAGAGTACCAAGCCATCGAGTTTCCATTCAATGTGTTCCGTCTGTGTGACAGTGGTGACACCGCTTTGATTGCGAATCGCGGCATCTCCCTTCCAATCGCCAACAAAGTAGGAGAGCTTTTTCATTTCTTCTTTGCAGCGAGCCGAAACATCGGGGCGTTGCGCAAAGGCCTGGCTGATGCCATACAGGATGATGAGAAGGAGTAGATTTTTCATATTGGTTATGTTGTTTAGTTAGTGTAAGGAGTCATGACAGAAGTTTAATTACAATCGAAAGCCGAACTGGAAAGCAAGAGTGAAGCCACCAAATGAATCTGATAGGGAAGGTGACATTCCATCTGCCTGCCAGGCGTGCTCTTGAAGGGAGGTGACGTAACTGGCTTTTAATCCAATGTCAAATTGATTTCCTATTGGATACTCAAGACTGATCGCGGTGTTTACTAAAAAGGATCCCATGGAAATACTGGTTGAATTACCTTCTGTTGCCAGTAGGTCTCCCAGGGTATTGTTACCTGCATTTGTTATTAAATGAACAGCAGCTCCACCGCCCCCAATGCCAAGGGATGGGTAGACCAGCACTTTCCCTTTTGAGAGCACATAGCCTGCAAAGAGAAATCCCCAACCTCCGTTCATGCTGGTGGTCTTTCCATTCTCTTTCTGTTCTGCAGAAAAGTAATTTCCTTCTCCACCGATTATCCACCGATGGATGGATCCGTAACCCCCGGTACCACTTCCGAAACTAACCGTAACGGGAGCATAACCGGATGCAGTGAGTTCATGATTTAGATTATTAAATGATGGGAATTGCACTTGAGTCACCAGGTATAGTTTTCCGCGAGGTATAGGGGTGGTTGACTGCGCTTGTACAGCAAGGGTTGTGAGCAGAAGGCACAAAGAGAGCGTAAGTTTGATATTCATAAACTGGTTTATATTATAAACTAAATGGATAAAAAAATTACTTTTTGATATAGTCCTTTAATGAGTTCACGTATTCTTCAAAGGCTTTCATTCCCTTCTTGGTGATCTTGCAGGTAGTCAGTGGCTTTTTTCCATTAAAGGATTTCTCCACACTGATGTATCCTGCTTCTGAAAGTTTGTCGAGTTGTACACTTAAGTTGCCAGCCGAGGCGTTTGTCTTTTCTTTTAGAAATGTAAACTCAGCGGACTCAACACTCAGAAGGATGGACATTACCCCAAGGCGTAATTGAGAATGCAATAAAGGATCAAGGTCTTTCAACATGTATTATTGCTTAAGTCTCTTGAGCATATAACCGGGTACTAAGTAACCGAAGATCATGGCCACACCACCGACTAAGTATTGATCGAGCGGTGATACGATGTAGCAGAGTGTTCCGGCAATCCAAAAGGTAATGCCTCCAAAGAGCAAGGGCCTGAATTTGATAATGATACCCGAGACGAACGTTGCCAATCCAATGGGCATGAGCACGACAGCATTTACATGCCAGTTAATTTGTGAACCGAAAATCCAGGAAGGCAAGATGGTAATGCCAATGCCAATCCATAACCACATGCTGATTTTATCTAAGTGGGTAGTGACCGTGCGTGACTTATCTTGTTTGCTGGCATAGATCATCGTGATAATCCAGGCAGGAATGCCTAAGGTCCATACAAGGGCGGCATAGTTGGGAGTCGTTACCTGTAAGAGCACATACATTCCAAAATTGCAGAGGGTTATTACCCATCCCCACAATAGAAAATAGAAACTGCTGTGACTCACGTTGCCTTGTGTTTGTCGGATCATGTTGCTGATCAGGTCCAAACTTTGTTCCGGGCTTAGCTCTTTGTTTTCCATATATCCCTGTTAACGGTACAAACATAAACTGGTTTACATTATAAACCAAAATATTTTTTAAGCCTTATTTTACCGCTGAAATGACGGTTTTTAACCATCCTGTAAAGCTTGTACGGGCTTTACTTCTTTCACTATCTTTAGCTAAGCCAATAAAACACTATGAGAAAGATACTATTCCTGTTAGGTGCTGTACTCAGTTACACAGCCTCTGCTCAAACCAATGCCGATCGACTTGAGAAATTGAAGGCGGAGGTTGTTAAAGACCTGGACAACTATTACAACACCGGGCAACAGATCAACGACATGCTCTTTAGTTTTTCTGAGTTAGGCTTTCAGGAAGTAGAAACCTTTACCTACCTCACAGACTTTTTGCAGAAGCAAGGCTTTACCGTACAGAAAGGAATAGCCGGAATGCCAACAGCCTGGATTGCTACCTGGGGCACTGGTAAGCCGGTCATTGCGATTGGTTCGTATGTGGATTGCATTCCGAAAGCTTCTCAAAAACCAGGTGTGGCTTATCACGATCCGATTGTAGAAGGGGCACCCGGTCATGGCGAAGGTCATAACTCCGGTCAGGCCTTAAACATCATTGCGGCTATGGCCTTGAAGAAAATTATGGAGCGTGAGAAAATTCCAGGTACGCTGATGTTATGGCCCGGTGTAGCGGAGGAATTGGTTGGTGCGAAAGCGTTTTACGTGCGCGATGGGTATTTTAAAAATGTGGATGCCTGCATCTTTACACACGTGGGCAACAACCTGGGTGTATCGTATGGTGATGCGGGAAATAATGGATTAGTATCCGTGCGCTTTACCTTCGAAGGACAAGCGGCTAATGCAGCCGGTGCTCCCTGGCGTGGACGCAGTGCCCTGGATGCGGTAGAGTTAATGAACATTGGCTGGAATTTTAAACGCGAACATTTAGAACTGACACAACGCTCACACTATGTGATTGACGATGGGGGAGACCAACCCAACGTAGTGCCTTCGAAAGCCTCCGTTTGGTATTACTTCCGTGAGCGCACCTACCCGGATATTAAGAAGCTTTTTGAAACGGGCGTAAAAATAGCAGAAGGCGCAGCCCTGATGACCGACACAAAATTCACCTATGAAGTATTAGGCTCTGCCTGGCCGGGGCACTTTAATAAGCCTATGGCAGAAGCCATGTATCGTAACATGAAGCAAGTGGGCTTACCCACCTGGTCTGCGGAAGATCAACTCCTGGCCAAAGCTACACAAATCGAATTGAAAGCTTCGAAGGTAGAAGGACTCGCCACCAAACTTGATACCATCGGTTTACCCACATCCGCTAAACCAGTAATGAGCATGGGGCGCATGACGCTAACGATGGCCGGAGGCTCTGACGACATCGCAGATATTTCCTGGTCTTTGCCCACCGTGGTGTTACGCTATCCTTCCAACATTCCCGATCTACCCGGCCATCATTGGTCCAATGCCATTTCAATGGCCACCCCCATTGCACATAAAGGCATCGTAGCGGGTGCCAAAGCAGAAGCCATGACGGTATTGGATTTACTCTTGCAACCGGAACTGGTAAAAGATTCCTGGGAGTATTATAAGACGGAGCAAACCAAGGACTTGACGTACACTCCCCTGGCTGGTCCCAAGGATATACCTGCGATCTATTTGAATAAAGAGATCATGACGCAGCACAAACCGAACCTGAAAAAATATTACTACAATCCGGCAAAGTATAAAACCTACCTGGAACAACTCGGCATACAATATCCTACCTTGCGCCCCGATCAGAAGGAGCAAGTACAGAAATTAGGCGAGAAGAAATAATATGTTCACGGGCATTATTGAAACGACAGGCAAGATTATTCACATTACGCAAGAACACTCGAACAAGCATTTTTGTGTGGAGAGTTCAATTGGAGATCAATTGAAGGTAGATCAAAGTGTTGCGCACAATGGAGTGTGTCTTACGGTTACGAAAGTTGAAGGCGGCAAACATTGGGTAACCGCCATTGATGAAACGCTGCAGAAATCAAGTCTCGGCAACTTGCAAGTTGGAAATAGCGTTAACCTGGAACGTTGCATGTTGGCGAATGGCCGTTTCGATGGACACATTGTTCAAGGTCACGTAGATCAAACCGGGCACTGTATTGCTGTGAAGGATGAAGACGGTAGCTGGTTGTTTGATTTCGAATATGACCCAACGCAGGGCAACGTAACGGTGGAGAAAGGTTCCATCTGTATTAATGGTGTGAGCCTTACTTGTTTTCGTTCAACGGAAAAGAGTTTTCGAGTGGCGATTATTCCCTACACGTTTGAACATACTACGTTTAAAGAAATGAAAGCCGGTGACGCTGTAAACCTGGAGTTTGACATTGTTGGTAAGTATGTAAAACGATTACTCGGTAAGTAATTTTTTGATCTAAGAAAGAAGGGCTGCAATTTTTAGTGTAAAGACGCATGAAATTTTCATTGTACATCGTTGGAGGCTTGTTGGTGGGATTGTTATCCATTCAGGCTTGTTCAGAAGACAAGGTTGATCAACTGGGACCTAATTCAGAGAAGGAGTTGATCCGGGCAGCCGATGTTTCCTTTTTGCCAACCATTCGAAAGGAAGGCACCGTCTTTTTCAATGCACAACAGCAAGCAGGCGATGCCTTAGACATTCTTAAAGCAGCAGGATGCAATACGGTGCGGTTAAGACTTTGGCATACACCGGTTAGCAGCAGTTCTTCCTTACAAGAGGTAAGAACCTTTTCCAATGAAGCCCGAACAAAGGGCTTCAAGATCTGGATTGTTGTACACTACTCAGATACCTGGGCGGACCCAGGCAATCAGGAGAAGCCAGCGGCCTGGGCAAATGCATCCGTAGCGATACTAGGTGATAGCGTGTATAACTACACGAAGCGTGTGGTTACGTTATTAAATCCGGAATACATTCAACTCGGCAATGAAATTAATGGTGGTTTGTTGTGGCCGGAGGGACGATTTTCTAATGCCGCTAATTTTGCTCTCTTTCTGAAGCGAGGGGCTGCTGCGGTTCGGGAAACCAGCGCTACTACCAAGATCATGCTTCATCATGCGGGTACAGAGGCTGATGCATTTTATGCAACGGTAAAAAATCAACAAATAGATTACGATATCATTGCTTTGTCCTATTACCCCCGTTGGCACAGTAAGAGTTTAACGGAGGTGAGTTCTTCGCTTGAACGCTTGAGTACAGCCAATGATAAAGACATCATGTTGGCAGAAACAGCTTATCCCTTCACCTTAGGATGGAATGATTATACCAACAACCTGGTGGGCGAAGCTTCTCATTTGCTCACGGGCTATCCTGCGAGCCCCACAGGTCAGAAAGATTTTTTAATGACTATACGGTCCATGATGGAATTGACTCCGCGTGGACTCGGCTTTTCCTATTGGGAGCCTGAATGGGTAGCGTATCGCGGTACGGAAGCCAGTGATGGTTCTCCCTGGGAGAATATGGCCTTGTTTGATTTTAACAGGCAAGCACTACCGGGCATGGAAGTGTTTAAAGAGTAGTTAATTACAGGAGTTCTTTTTTTGCTTTTTCAGCACGCAACATTTCGGGGTATCCCAAACTTTTGGCTAAAGCATTTACTGCCATAGTAATGCGTTTAATTTTAGTAGCTTCTGTTTTGGCCTCTTCAATCCACTTGCTAAAATACTTTTGGTGTACGGGTGTGAGTGATTTAAAAAACGTAAGTGCCTTTGGTTCATCCTCCAGACAAGCCATAAAATCTTCAGAGAGTTTGAATTCTGATTTGTCTACCGACAAGCTCACGAGTAGTTGGGCTCCGTGTTTTTTGCCAATGGCTTTCCGAATGTCCGCCTTTAAGGGCAAGATGAAATGCCCTTCTCCCATGGGAAGTAAGGCCATTTGTTTGATCGGATGTTTATCGAGTTTTCCTTTTACGCGAAAGGATTTTTTATTACCGGGTAGTAATTGCTGAGCAATATCTTCCGGCACCTCAATGTATGTC
This sequence comes from Cytophagales bacterium Ga0077538, assembly GCA_001464155.1. GTDB lineage: Bacteria > Bacteroidota > Bacteroidia > Cytophagales > Cyclobacteriaceae > Chryseotalea. The sequence goes on from LNEN01000118.1 coordinate 5,940, forward strand.
CAACCGGTTTTTTCTCCTTGTTTGTCGAATCGCAGTATGGTGGTTTTGTATTCGATCATCAGCAGTTTTCGTTTCAGTCAGCAATTGGTGTATTGAGTTTACGCAGAATGAGTGAGAATGTTTTGTACCCGATCCATCCTACGGAACAACCTATGATTCCTCCCACCAGAATATCACCCGGATAATGCACACCTAAATAGATGCGGGTATACGTCATCAAGGCTGCCCATACAAAAATCCATTTGATCCAGGGATGTATGCTTCTGAAAACCAAAAAGAAAAAAGTAGCCGTACCAAAAGTATTGGCGGCATGGCCGGAAGCAAAGCCATACTTACCTCCCTTATAGCCATTTACCAGATGAATCAAGCCTTCCAAACTTGGATCACGAGAGGGACGGAGACGTTCGAAGAAAGGTTTCATCAAGCCACTGGTGATTTGATCTGCCAATAAGATGGTAAGACCAATGCCGACCAATACCACCCAGGTTTGCTTTTTAAAGTGGCGAATGCTTAAGTACAGGAGAAATAAATATAAAGGAAGCCAAACGATGGTTTTGGTTAACCAAAACATAACGGGGTCTAACCAATCTGCATGAAAACTATTGAGAAATACTAAAAGGTCTTTGTCCAGTTCCAGTAAGCGGTCCATTATTTTTTTACTAATAGTTCTTGTTCATTTTCGGTACGCATCCAATGTGTTGCCTCGTCCATGGTTTTAAACATTTCATACTGAACGCCATGGGTAGCAAGCGATTGATTGATGCCATTCAGGTAATCTTTAATAGGAGACGTCTGAAAATCGGGTTTAATACTGGCAATCCTACGCAATCCAAATTGAGAGGCCACGGGAATAATCGAAGTGAACATCCATTGCTGATCTTCCGTGGTAATGGGGCCTTGTTTGGAAATGTCTGCAATGTAGTTGGGGGAACAATAGGCCTTCATAAATTCAAGACTCTTGCTAAACACCTCTCGGTATTGTTCGCTGGTGAGAGGGCCTTGCCAACTAATACCGGTAGCATTCACACTCGCATCAAAAAAGATTTGGGCATAGGGTTTATCGAAAAGAATTTGACGCTCAATGTTCTCTGGCTTTCGCAAGTAGGCAGTAAAGCGTGTATACTTATTCAATTCACTTTCTACCTCTATATACCCTCCCAATGCTTCGCATTGTAGTTTTACTAAGTAGAGGCCAATTCCCTTGCCTTCGGTATGATGGTGAAAACGCTTGTACAATTTGAATAAATTTTCTTGGTGGGATGCCAGATCAATGCCCAGGCCATTGTCTTCCACCTTTAGAATATAGTAGTCTTTCGTTTGCTCAGCGCGAACGTGTATTTCAGAGAGCCGTTCCGGTGCCCGGTATTTAATCGCATTACTGATGAGATTGTACAAAATGCTGTGCACCATTGGCCTCACTGAATAAATCTGATCACATTCACTCAGGGTCATGTGCAGCGTACTCATACTAGATTCTGTATCCAGGTGAAGCACCTGCTTAATTTGTTCCAACTCTTCCGCCAGCATTACTTTTTGCCGGATCTGAAAAATATCATTTCGGATATCAATGATCTTATTCAAATCCTGAATAATGCCATCCAGGCGTTCGGTGGACGTAGCAATATAATCGGTAATTTTTAGGTTGTCTTTTGTAAGCGTACTGCGATCTAAGAGGTCTGTCAATCCCAGCAAGCTTGCTACCGGTCCGCGTAAATTATGGGAGATGGTGTAGGAAAACTGTCGCAGTTCATTATTGTATTTGATGAGCTCTGTATTGGTTTCCAACAAGTCTTTGTTCTTGATGACCAGTTCAGATTCCAAACTTCGGTTCTCGTGCGACAGTAGTTCTTTTTGCTTCTCAATGAGGGCATAGGCGTTTAAGAGTTCGGATTGTTTTTCATTCAGCTTTTCACTTTGTGCCAACATTTCCTGATGCTGTGCTTCAATTTCTGTGTTTTTACTTTGTAAGTCCTCGTTACTTTGCTTCACCTCCTCTAACAACTTCGTGTTCCTACGATCTGCTCTTTCCAGGTTTATTTTTAGGAAGAGGAGAGATCCTAACATGATAAAGTAAGTAATGGCAATGACTACATTGGAAAAATTGTAGGTTGTTTTGGCCATACCTTTTCCTGCGTATCCCACCTGAAAGAGCTCATGCAATCCATCGTGCAGCATGAGCACAGCAAAGTTGAACACTAAACAGCTGATTAATAATCCTTTTTCCCGGGTGGAAAATAAGATCGCTGGCAAGATCGAGGATCCCAGAATAATGAAACGGAAGGAGAAGTAGTCAAGGTCGAGTTGCTGGTCGTAATACAAGCCTTTGGAATAGATCGACAAGGCCATGGTAGCGAGGGGTAAAAACAAGCTGGTGCCGATACGACTAATAATGGTGAGCCGCAGGGCGTTAAGCCCAATAAAAAGTAAGCCCAATGTTCCAATAAGCGGAATAAAATATCGAATGACATTCGGGGGATAGGTTATCCAATAAAAGATACCCAAGAGAAATCCCAGCGTCAGTAAAATCAGGTTAATTTGATTGCTTAACAAGATTCCTCTTTTCTCGGAGGTAGGCTTGTCTTCCTCAATTCCCGCGTGGACTAGTAAACGTATAAAGTTGGACACAGGGACTATGTGCTAAGGTTTATGGAATCTCAAAAATAGCGAAATAATGAAGGTCTTTTAACATATTTGCGCCATGTTATTCCAGCAAGCTCCACACTCTGTTTTCATGGTTCGCCCGGCCGCTTTTGGCTTCAATGAACAAACCGCTACCAGCAATTCTTTTCAACAATCAGCCGAGCTG
>LNEN01000119.1 GCA_001464155.1 Cytophagales bacterium Ga0077538
ACGAAAATTGCCTTGCGTAAAAAGAATTTCATCAAATTTTTCAGGATCAAAGGCAAGATCAAACGTCAGTGTTTGGGTAGGTAATGTTACGCGACCCCCTCCAGGGATAATCGTGGCCGGCAGGTTTAAGCCACGGGAAATTTGCTTATCGGGAAGTGTGAGCAAGTCCCGAATTGTCTGTGTTTTAAGGGTTTGCTCATAGGATAAATAGAGTACATCGTCATCAGGACCACCTTGATAAATTTTTATAGAAGCGGAGTCCTCATCATTCAAAAAATCAACAAGACTAAGATCTCCGTATCCCAAGGGAATAGCAAGCGTTGGGGCACTTACGACTGCTTCAATATCCGTGTCAAGGATGTTGTTAAAATCACAGCCATAAAATAAAAGTGGTGCGGTGACCAAGGCTAGCCACCCATGCTTAAGTCTTTGTTTCATGAAAATAGATAAAGCCAGTATAAAACTATTGGTTTTTCACCAACTAGTAAAAGCTTTATGACAGCTTTTGAAAAGAGGTAACCTTATTTATTTTCAATACAAATTTACATCATGTACTCCACGGCCACGGCCAGCAGCGCTCCAACGATTGCCACCGCTAATTTTCGAGCATTAAAATGATGTTCTGGACTGCTTTCAAAAACGATGGTAGTTGATATATGAAGGAAATTTCCACTTACTAGGGCATATAAATAAATAAGTGCATTGCCTGAAAGTACCTCATTTTGGGTAAGGTAGGTGCTGAGTAATAAACCCAGGGGTGCTGCAATGGAGAAACCTATCAGATAAGGAACGGCTTCTCTTTTAGACCCTAGCTGAAAAGACAAAACAGCCATTAACGCAAAAGCTGCCGGAGCTCTATGCAGAGCAATCCCCAACAAGATGGCGTTCATGTCGTAGTGAGGCCCCAGGCTCATGGGTTGAGCAAGCATACTGCCTTCTAAAAAGGCGTGAAGGCAGAGGGCACTTAACAGAACGAGAGCCGAAACCTGGCGATGATGATGCGAATGCGGAGCATGATGCGTGTCATGTGCATGGCTGTGGGTATGAATATGGCCATGCTCAATGCCAGAGGTAAAATACTCTAGCACTTGTTGTAAGAAGAAACCAGCCAATACAAAAAGGCCAATCAATTCAACACCGACTGGTTGATGGTATAGTTCTGGTAGAATGTGTATGACCGTAATACCAAAAAGGTAAGAGCCGGCAAAGACAAGCAGTAATCGAAAATTGCTGCCCCGTGTGGCTGGCACAAAATAGATTAACAATCCCGATACAAGGGGAGTCAGAAAAAGAACAAGTAGTTTTAGTGCCATAGTGATTACGGATTGATGGTGACAGAATTTTTGATTCCATCGGTAACATAACTCTCTAATTTTCCTTCTCCATTCGTGTACAACAGGAGTACGTCTAATTCGGGATGATTTTTCAGAATTTTAATTGCTTGCTCATGCCCCATCACCATCAAGGCTGTTCCCCAGGCATCTGCTGTAGTGCAATCAGCAGCAAATACAGTGGCACTTAACAGGGCACGGTTTGCGGGATAACCAGTTTCCGGATCAATCGTATGAGAGAATTTTTTTCCATCCACTTCGCGGAAATTGAAATAACTGCCGGAGGTGGTAAAGGCTTTGTTGGATAGCGAAGCGTAGGCTTTGAAAAACTGATTGTCGCGAGTAGAGTTGGGATCCAGTATCCCTATCTCCCAGATCTTTTTGGTTTCCAGATTCGTACCAAAGGCAAGGCCCTCTCCACCAAGTTCTACTAACATATTTTCAATTCCTTTTGCTTTCAGAAATTGTGCGATCACATCAGCCCCATAGCCTTGACCAATACCGCCAAAATCCAACTGCACGCGTGGGTCAGATTTAGTAATGCGATTTTCAGATAGCGAAATTTTTTCGAAGCCAATCAATGACTTCAGCGAATCAATTTTTGTGCTATCAGGAGTTACTTTCTGAGCAGGCCCAAATCCCCAGGCATTCACTAAAGGCATAACCGTCATATCGAATGCACCATTGGATTCCGTGAAGACTTTTTGTGCAATTGTTAGCGCAGGAAGTAGGTACGGAAGTCTAAGATCAATCCCTTCAGCGGACCGATTGAACCGAGAAACTTCGGAAGCGGTATCGTAATTGTTAATGGATTTGTTGACGAGTATCAGAAGGGAATCAATAGAGCCTTTAAAATTTCTGTTTTGTGGATCGAAATAGGAAACATGGTAGGTGGTTGCCATCGTTTCGCCTTCAATCAGAAAAAAGGGTGGAGTCTGATTTTTTCGATAATACCAAACAGCCAACATGGCGGTTAGTAAAATAAGGGTGTAGAGAATGTTTTTGTTTCGAAGACTCATGTTTTTAGAAATGTGCGCGAAGTTAAGGAAAAAGGTCTACATGCAACAATGTTGCTAAAACTCCTTTCTGGACAATGCTTACCTTCGCGTATGCGAGAAGATTATTTGTCAGGTGAAAGCGAAGGCTTGAGCGCTTCGGAAAAGGAGGTAGAAAAGGCTTTACGCCCACTTTCCTTTGGGGATTTTACAGGTCAGGAAAAAATTGTTGAAAACATTAAGGTATTTGTGGCGGCTGCTAAACAGCGGGGCGAAGCGCTTGATCATGTCTTATTACATGGCCCTCCGGGATTGGGCAAAACGACCCTTTCTCATATTATTGCCAATGAACTGCAATCAGGAATTAAGATAACCTCAGGCCCTGTGCTCGACAAACCGAGTGATCTGGCAGGATTGCTAACCAATTTAGAAAGTAACGATGTTTTGTTTATTGATGAGATTCATCGACTCAACCCTATCGTTGAAGAGTATTTGTACTCAGCCATGGAAGATTTCCGAATCGACATCATGTTGGATTCCGGACCCAATGCACGTTCCATCCAAATTGGTTTAAATCCTTTTACGCTTATCGGAGCAACCACCAGAGCAGGCTTGCTTACTTCTCCTTTGCGCGCGCGCTTTGGTATCAATGCCAGACTTGAGTATTACGACTCTACCTTACTTACTTCCATCGTAAAACGTTCGGCAGGAATTTTACAAACACCCATTGTAAACGATGCGGCTTATGAGCTAGCGAGAAGAAGCAGAGGAACTCCACGCATTGCGAATACATTGTTACGAAGAACACGCGACTTTGCTCAGATAAAAGGAGATGGAGTCATCTCCATGGACATTTCTAAAATGGCCCTGAAAGCCCTGGATGTAGATGAGAATGGCTTGGATGAAATGGACAATCGAATTCTGCTGACCATCATCGAAAAATTTAAAGGTGGTCCTGTGGGGTTAACAACCATTGCAACAGCAGTAGGAGAAGAGGCAGAAACCATTGAAGAAGTGTACGAGCCCTTTCTGATACAGGAGGGTTATATGAAACGCACTTCCAGAGGAAGAGAAGCCACTGAAAAGGCTTATAAACATTTGAAGATTGCCATACCGGGTGGAAGAGGTGCCGGTTTGTTTGATTCTTAAGTTAAGAGTTATCCGTTACTAGTTAGCAGTGAAGGTTTTTAAAAATGTTGTATCAAATCAATAACCAATAACGGATAACGACTAACTGACAATGCATGGATAAAAGCGCCACTTCTCACTTTATAAAAACAACAGCCGCTACTCTGGGCTTTAGTTTTTGTGGCATTGCAAAAGCAGATTTTTTGGTGGAGGAGGCACCACGTCTGGAGGAGTGGTTGCATCGTGGCTATCAGGGTAAAATGAATTACCTCGAAAATTATTTTGATAAACGATTAGATCCGCGCTTGCTGGTGGACGGAGCTAAATCTATAATTAGTGTAGGCTATAATTATTTTCCACAGCAAGATTTAGCGCAAGATGAATCATTCAAAATAGCCAAGTATGCCTACGGTGAAGATTATCACCATGTAGTGAAAGACAAGTTGAAAGAATTGCTGCAGGCCATCCAAATGGAAGTGGGTGAGGTAGGCGGGCGAGTCTTTGTAGATTCTGCACCAGTGCTGGAACGTCCATGGGCACTGCGTGCCGGCAATGGATGGATAGGAAAGAATAGCTTGTTGCTGAATAAGCAAATGGGCAGCTTTTTCTTTCTGGCTGAATTGATTATCGATCTTGAATTAGAATACGACTCCCCTGTAAAGGATTACTGTGGTACGTGCACGGCTTGCATGGATGCATGCCCTACCGAGGCCATTCCAGAACCGTATGTGGTGGACGGAAGTAAATGCATTTCCTATTTTACCATTGAATTAAAGGAAGCCATACCAGAGGAAGTAAAAGGCAAGTTTGAGAACTGGATTTTTGGTTGTGATATCTGTCAGGATGTTTGCCCATGGAATCGCTTCTCCAAACCAAATACAGAAGCAAGGTTTCAACCCAACGGTGAACTGAAATCATTTACAAAAAAAGACTGGCAAGAAATCACCGAAGAGGTTTTTCAAAAAGTATTTTCGAAATCGGCTGTTAAACGAACGAAGTGGTCAGGCTTAAAAAGGAATATTGAATTTGTTCTCACTCACCCTAAAAAATAAAGAGGCTTTTCAAATGAAGAGCCTCTTTAAAATTACTGTACGATGGCAATCTTAGGCAGCCATGGCTCTTGCCATTTGTACTTTTTCGGCTGGCTTAACACCAAGGGCCTTCAATTGTCTGGCGTGTGCTTTTATGGCATCCCAGAAAGTTTCTTTTGATAAGTACGGAACTCCATACTCCTTAGCCGTGGCTTCTACAATTTTAGCGATTTCACGGTAGTGCACATGACAGATGTTAGGGAACAAGTGATGCTCCACCTGATAATTCAAACCGCCCACATACCAAGAGAATATTTTGTGCTTACGGCCAAAGTTAGTAGTGGTTCTCATTTGGTGAATGGCCCAGTTGTTTTCCAACGTTCCATTTTCATCAGGAACCGGATAAGCACTTCCTTCAATTACGTGAGCAGGCTGAAAAATAATGGCTAGAATAAATCCGGCTAAGTAGTGCATGGCTAGGAAACCAACCAATACCTGAACGAACGTCACGTCAAGCAACATCATAGGAATTACAAACATGTAGCCGAAGTAAAGTGTTTTAGAAAAAATCATGATGGCTAATTCTTTAGCAAGTGATGATTTTTGCTTCTTTAAAAAACCTTCTTGATGATACTTGAATGCGCGATAAAAATCTTTTGTAAACGTCCACACCAACGTCATCAAGCCGTAGAGCAACCAGCCATAAATGTGCTGAAAGCGGTGTATAGGTCTCCATTTTGATTCAGGTGAAAGACGAAGCACACCACGCGGACTGATATCTTCATCGGCATCATGCACATTGGTGTAGGTATGGTGCAATACATTATGTTGTATTTTCCAATTCATCATGTGGGCCCCAACCAAGTTAAGGGAATAACCAAGGAAAGTATTTACCCAGGCTTTATTCGAATACGCTCCGTGGTTGGCATCATGCATGATGGAGAGGCCAATACCTGCTTTACCAAAACCCATGAGGATACATAAACCGAATAAAATCCAAAGGTTGGTTGTTACACCACCAATGATCAGGAAGTAAGGCGCAAAGTATAAGGAAAACATGAAGATGGTTTTAATAACCATTTCATTGTTGGCGGTGCGATCGATGTTGTTGGTTTTGAAATAGCCATTAACGCGTTGGCTAAGGGCAGCGAAAAACTCAGGACGCTCTTTTGCAAATTGAAGTGTTGGTAAGCTCATTATGTTTTGATTTAACTACAACAGTATTTCAAATAACTTTTGAAATAAGCTGTTACGCAAAGATAACGCTCAGAAGATTAAGAACATACGTTCGGTATCGGATATTTGCCCCCGCTTATGTAAATGCCTGTTTAAGGCAGAACCTTTGCTGATTTGCTCAGAAATAAAAAAAGTGGGGTATGCATCAATACCCCACTTTTGTTTAAAAGGCAGACCCCCAAAGGACTACTTTACACAGTAATCATTCAACAACGGTCCCTTTCAGCGTAAGAACAGGGTTTTCTGCTGCATTGGACTGAACGGTTAGTGTTTTTTGGAAAACACCAGTTTTCGCAGCATTATAAGTAGAAAGAATGTGCCCTTTTCCACCCGGAGCAATAGGGTCTTGCGTATAACTCGCTACCGTGCAACCACAAGAGGCTTGTACAGCGGTGATAATGAGCGGTTCGGTGCTTGTATTGGTAAATTCAAATTCATGACTTACAGGTGTTCCAACCGAAATACTTCCAAAATCGAAAGTTGTTTCATTCCAGGAAAAAATGGAAGCAGTGTTACTAAGAGCAGCAAAAGCTACCAAACTTGCGAAAAGAATAATGATTGTTTTTTTCATACGAGTTAAAGTTTACGTTTAGTGAATTGTTTTGTGCCGATCGGTGATGTAAAGGTGGAAAACGAAATGCAGCGGAGGTGTTAAGCACTTCCTAAGCTTTGTTAATGATTGTTAATCCGTAACTCCTTGCACTTGATTCCTTTACTTTTGTAATGTGAAAACCTCCACACTTCGGATTGTAGTTATTTTGGCGGCCATCTGCATAGCAGGTATTACCACTACGCAGGTGTATTGGGTTCGCAAGGCTTTTGATTTAAAGCAGGCCGATTTCGACAGACAAGTCAATACCGCTTTGTTCAGCGTTGCGCAGCAGTTTTTCAAGATTAACAATACGCCTACGCCTGCAATCAATCCGGTTGTTCAGATTTCGACCAATTATTATGCTGTGATGCTCAACAGCGACATCAATCCCAGCATCCTGGAATTTTTACTGAAGACTGAATTTGATAAGCGAAATATTAAGGCAGATTTTGAATACGGAATTTACGATTGCTCACAAGAATGTATGGTTTCTGGAAAGGCTGTTTGGACTGGAAGTCCCAGACTAGATCAAGACTTTGCCACGATGCCCTCTCTCCATAATGCCAGCTATTATTTTGGCGTTCGCTTTCCGGGCCGTGGAGCGGAGCTGCTCAATCAAATGGGTATCTGGACTTTCTCTTCTCTGGTGTTGGTGCTGGTGATTATCTTTTTTGCCTACACCCTTTTCGTGATTTTAAGACAGCGCAAACTTTCTGAAATTCAGAAAGATTTTATTAACAACATGACGCATGAGTTTAAAACGCCTCTCTCTACCATAGCCTTATCCGCAGAAGTGCTGCGCAATCAGGCGCATCAGCCGCACTCCGAACGAGTTTTGAATTATACTAACATTATTGAACAAGAAACCATTCGCATGCGGCAGCACTTAGAGCGCATGTTACAGGTGGCGCGCCTTGATAAAGCGGAGTGGCAATTAAAAAAGGAATTGGTAGACATGCATCAATTGATTCAGGAAACAGTCGAAAGCATGCAACCCATTTTACAAGAGAAAAGGGCTTCTGTACTCTTTACTTTTGAAAGTCAACACTGCGAAGTAGTGGGGGATCGACATCACCTCTCCAATATCATCTTTAATGTGTTGGACAATGCTTTAAAGTACACAAACCAGCAACCAGAAATTACCGTGAGTACACATATGAAAGGGAATCATCTCTTCATTCAGGTAAAGGATAATGGTATCGGAATTTCAGAAGAACATCAAAAAAAGATTTTTCAAAAGTTTTACCGGGTACCCACTGGCAATGTGCATACAGTGAAGGGCTTTGGATTGGGCTTAAGTTATGTGAAGCAAGTGATGGAAGTGCACCAGGGAAATATATCGTTGAAGAGTGAGCTCGACAAAGGGAGTATGTTTATCCTTAAATTTCCGTTAGCATGACACTCAAGCATAAAATCCTTTTAGTAGAAGACGATGCCAATCTTGCTTTTGTGGTAAAGGATAGTCTGCAGATGAAAGGCTATGAGGTTACTCTGTGTGGAGATTGTAAACAAGCCATTCAAGTATTTAAACCCACTTCTTTTCAGGTTTGTTTAGTAGATGTGATGTTGCCCTATGTAGATGGATTTGCCGTGGCGCGTCATATTCGGGAACATGACAAAGAAGTGCCTATTCTTTTTCTCACGGCCAAAAGCATGACTGAAGATAAACTAGAAGGCTTTAAAACAGGGGCTGATGATTATATTACTAAACCTTTCAGTTTCGAAGAGCTCTTTTATAGAATCGAAGTTTTTCTGCGGAGACGAAAACCGTTAATGGATACACGCGCTGGAAGCATTGCGATAGGTGCTTATACGTTTGATGCTGCCAAATTATCTCTTTGCTGTCCTTCGGAACAACGTACCCTGACACAACGCGAAGGTATTATTTTGGAATTGCTTTGCCGGCACATTAACAACACTTTGAAGCGAGAGGAAATTTTGAATCAGGTGTGGGGCGATGATGATTATTTCATGGGAAGAAGTCTTGATGTTTTCATTTCAAAGCTGCGCAAATACCTGCACCACGATCCGACCGTACAAATCATCAACCACCATGGTGTTGGCTTTAGCCTTCGGGTGGAAGAGGGAAATAATTAATTTACCTGCTTCGTGCAACTTTCCTCTTGCTTTCCGATCTTTCTGAGAAAACCACCTCATGTTAATAGTTATTCTCTGGCTGATGCTCTCCTCAGCCAACGCGCAAGTACCTACTGTTGAACAAGCCAAAAAGTATTTCGAAGTCAAGAAATATGCTGAAGCCAAAAAAATTCTTCTGTCTATAAAGGAAGAGTCCAGGGACTATGCAGCAGCACAATTTTATTTAGGGCGCATATCCTTTGAAGAAAAAAACTATGAGGATGCTGCTGAGTATTTTGAAGAGGCTGTAGAGATCAATACTAAAAATGCTGAATACTACACATGGTTGGGTGATACATACGGAACAATTGCGAAGGATGCGAATGTAATGCGTCAAGGGTTTCTGGCACCCAAAATGAAGGAGGCCTGGGAACAAGCTATTCTTTTGGATGCTACCAGCATCAATCCAAGATTATCCCTTATTGAGTATTACACACAGGCTCCTGGTTTTATGGGGGGAAGCTATGAGAAGGCCCATGAAGTGGCCAATCAAATTAAAAAGCTTAATGCTGCTCAAGGCCATCGCGCTGCTGGGAATGTCTATTTCAAGCAGGAGAAATTTTCAGAAGCAGAAAAAGAGTTTACGGCCATGGTAAAAGCAGATCCGAATACAGCATCCTCTCTGGTTAATTTTTACGTCAATCAAAAACAGTACACGAAAGCTTTTGCAGTAAATGAAGAATCTCTAAAACGAAATGCGGGTGATATGCAAGCGGTTTATCAAGCAGGAAGAATTAGTGCCATTAGCGGAGAGCGTTTAGACGCTGGAGAAGCAAATTTGATAAAATACCTTCAGTACACCCCCAAGCCGGGTGAACCTTCGCATGCAGGGGCGCACATGCGCCTGGGAAACATTTATGAGAAGCGCGGAAAGAAGGGTGAAGCAAAAAAGGCATACGAAACTTCGCTCAAACTGGATGCGAATATGAAGGAGGCGAAAGAAGGATTAGACAGACTTAAGTAGTGGTTGTTAGGTTACGATACTAATTATTAGTAGAAGTCACGAAATAGTTTTTCATAAGCGAGCACAAACGAACACTTGTTACCGCAAAGACTTCTTCAGGCTTCAAAAATATTTCAACAATTCCTTTTTATGCTTTAAACTATTTTCAAGATGGTATACCTTGCAGGCTCTTTGGTGAACAAGCCTGGTACTACAACATGAAGGAATATTTTTTAAGACTCTACTCGTATAATGTCTGGGCAAATAAGAAGGTAATCCAATGCCTCAAACAGCAGCAGGTAAGTGATGTAAAAACACTCACTTTAATGAGTCACATTCTTTCGGCTCTGAACATTTGGTTGGCACGTATTCAAAGCAGGCCGACTGATACTTTTCCGCTGTGGAAACAATATGCACTAGAAGAACTTGAGCCAATGGCAGAAGACATTGGGAAGCGATGGCTCGAATTTGTAAACGCTACGGATAGTTTCAACCGAATTCTTACCTATACCAATTACGTAGGCGATCCCTATAAGAATAATGTGGAGAATATCATGATCCACCTTGTTAATCACTCTACCTACCACCGTGCTCAAATTGCTTTATTGCTCCGCCAACTTGGCCACGAACCTGTCAACACTGATTTTATTACTTACGACAGAGTTATTACAGGACAATTGTCGGACAAATAGGCCAAGATGTATCCGATAACCTTTGGTTACTCCTAGTAAAGTTATACTTGAGTAAATCCTTAAAGCTAAATGTTGGCTTAGCGTTGTCACAAAATTCTTGCGATTGTTCCAAAAAACTTACATCGCTTCGTTGTGTAACTTTTTTGGTTATTAAACTTAAGAAAGCCTTCTATATTAGTGGGCTTTTTTAATTTAACGTTTACCTGATCCCCAAGTCAATGGTAATAAAGAAAACAATCGCGCTGGCGATTGCCTATGTCTATGTGTTGCTGGCGCAAGCCCAAAGTATCCCTTTGGCAAAGGATGGTGTTTTAGATGCAAGAGGGTATGACTTCGCAACATCCTCACTGAAGCTAAATGGAGAGTGGCAATTCTTCAATAACCGACTAGTGGAACCATTTCAAGTAGTCGAAAACACAGTTAGTATAGAATTCCCCTACCAATGGAGCGAATCAGAATCACAGGGCTTTGCTACTTTTCGTTTGCGCATATTGGTCGATAAGCGTTTTTCCTCACTAGCACTGGATGTTCCACAACTCTACTCTGCCTATACCCTTTGGGTAAACGGTACTGCCGTGGCAAAAAATGGAGTGGTGGGTACCGATCGTAAGAGCACTCAACCGCAATGGTTACCTCAGGTGGTTAGTTTTAAAGCCGGTGTTGATACACTCAACATCACCTTGCAGATCGCTAATTTTTATCATTCTATTGGGGGTGCAAAAAACCCAATTCAATTAGGCTTGCCTGAAAAATTAGCCGCAACACAAGGCACTGCTCACCTTGTTAACACGATTTTGCTGGGGGTGCTCACATTCCTAGGCGTATTCTTCTTAAGTGTTTACGTTTTTGCGAAGCGGGAAAAATCCGCGCTCTATTTTGCGTTGCTATGCCTTACCTGGGCCTTGCGCTCTATTTTCTCTGAGCAGTATCTCGCCATCCATTGGATGCCATCTTTTGATTGGGAGTTGGGAATAAAGATTGAATACCTCACCCTATATTTAACGATGGCATGGGCTATTTCTTTCATTGCACATCTGTATCCACTGGATACCAATAATTCAGTAAAGCGCTTATTGTTCTATCCAAATTTCTTATTTGTATTTGTGACGCTTGCCACACCCGCACTGCTGTATACACGTTTTTTAGATGTGTATTTAGTGTTGGCGGGCGCTCTTATTCTTTATGCCGTGGTGGTCATTCTCCGCGCCATGCTCTTCGAGCGGTACGGAGCCTGGTTTAGTGTGTTGGGAATTATTTCATTAGTGGCTGCTTTCGCCTATAACTATTTAAGCTATCAGGGAGTTTTTGAATTTTCTCCGTTGACTTTTTATACGGCCTATTTGGTTTTCTTTTTCTTCCTGGCCATTGCCCTGGCTTATCAATTGAGTCCGAAAGCAGGGGAGCGTAATTATTCTGAAAGTCTTTCGCTTGATGATGTGATGGCAAAAAGATAAGAGACGACCTGCTTGTGCAGATCATCTCTTCTTGAATCGTTACTAAGTAATATTATCCTACTAAGGCAATGCTTCGCTTAATGAAGCTTGTTAGATCAGCACCACTCAGCATATTTTGAGAGAGCAAGCCCAAATCAAAGGCCTGTTTGGCAAGCACCAGCTGTTGCTCTTCCGTTTCTGCTTTTAGAATTTTTTGCGTGATGGTGTGGTTGCCGTTGATAGCCACATTGTAGCTGTCGGGCATGCCTCCCATAAAGGCATAGCCGCCACCTCCCATTTTAGCCATGTCCTTCATTCTTCGCATCCATTCGCTCATGGTAATCACTACAGGAAGTTCATCGGTCGATAAGGACTCAACCACCACGGTCATGCTGGGGTTGTTGATGGCTTTATCGAAAATGGTTTTTACTTTTTCTTGTTCTTCTTTCGAAAGAACACTCTCCATTTTGGTGTCCTTATCAATAAGCTTGTCGATGATCTCGCTGTCCACACGTTTTATCTGTGTTTTCTCGAGTTTCTGTTCTAAGGTATTGATGAAGTGATTATCCAACACACCATCCAAACGAAGTACATCGTATGACTTGTTCTTAGCCGCTTGTACAAAGCTGTCTTGCTTTCCGGGATCGGTGGTGTACAGGTACACCAAACTCTTATCCTTATCGGTTTGGTTAGCACTTACTTTTTCTTTGTATTCATCGAGTGTAAAGTATTGCTTGTCAACGTTCTTTAACAAGGTAAAATCCTTTGCGCGATCATAGAATTTCTCATCGCTGATAATTCCGTACTTCACGAAAATGTTTACATCGTCCCACTTCTTTTCAAAATCAGCGCGGTCTTTTTTGAATAATTCCTGAAGTTTGTCAGCCACCTTTTTGGTGATGTGCTGACTAATCTTTTTCACATTGCTATCGCTTTGTAAGTAGCTGCGGGATACGTTTAGCGGAATATCCGGTGAATCAATAACCCCGTGCAGCAACATCAAGAAATCAGGCACCACATCTTTTACTTCATCAGTAATAAATACCTGACGCGAGTAGAGTTGAATTTTGTTTTTCTGTACCTCAAAGTCATTCTTCACTTTAGGGAAATAAAGAATGCCAGTCAGATTAAAAGGATAATCAACATTTAGGTGAATCCAGAACAACGGATCTTCACTGAAGGGGTACAACTCTTTATAGAAAGAGATATAATCTTCGTCTTTCAGTTCGCTGGGAGATTTTGCCCAGAGCGGGGCTGGATTGTTGATGATGCGATCACTAACAACTTTCTTAAATTTCTTTTTGCCGTCCTTATCTTCTCCGTCTTCAACACTTTCTTCCTTGGTGCCGAATTTAATTTCTACCGGAAGAAACTTACAATACTTCTCTAAAATGCCTTTCAACCTGAATTCATCCAAGAATTCCTCAGAGTCTGCATTTACATGGAGGATCACATCTGTTCCGCGATTTTCTTTTTTTGCAGAAGTAAGTTCAAACTCGGTTGATCCATCGCAAATCCAGCGAGCGGCCTCTGTGTTTTCTTTGAAGGATTTAGAAACAACCTCTACCTTATCAGCCACCATAAAGGCTGAATAAAACCCAAGACCAAATTTTCCGATAATATCTTTTGAATCTGTTTTGTCTTTGAATTTCTCGACAAATTCTGTAGCGCCCGAGAAAGCAATTTGATTAATGTACTTCTTGATCTCCTCACCTGTCATACCCAAGCCCTTGTCGCTTACGGTAATGGTCTTCTTGTCTTTATCAAATTTTACTTCGATTGTCGTATCGCCCACCTCGCCATTATACTCACCCATGGAAGCTAATTTTTTAAGCTTTTGGGTTGCATCCACTGCGTTGGAAACTAGTTCGCGAAGGAAGATCTCATGATCACTATAAAGGAATTTCTTAATAATTGGGAAGATATTCTCGGTATGAATCGAGATGCTGCCTTTTTCTGCTACTTCTGCCATAGTTGTATGTTTTAAATGAAAAAATCCTGCGCGGGCAGGATTTCAATTATTGTTCCAGTGCTAAGAAGGTGACAGCTTGGCAGGCTTGTTGACGAGCTGGAATTCAAGCCCGCCCTAACTTCTTAGCGCAAGCGATCAGAATCTCTTATCAATTTCTCGTCTCTTCTAATGAATCGGTTTGCCAGAAAATTGGCGGCAACGCCAATGGCCACCATCCAAAAGCCAGAACCATATTGCCCTCCCTGATGGGACTTTGCCAGATCAAGTACGAAGACCACAATGGCTACCATGGTTCCCAGCATTAAGAGTGAGTTGAGTACCCCCAACTTCATTTGTAACACTCTGTTATTAAACTTACCAATGCTGATAAAAGCTACAGTGGCCGTAGCAATGGCCAGCATGGCTGTAATGGCGTAAGGCATGTATACAGTATTGGCTACCCCATCTGTCTTTTCAGTATAGTGCAAGGCGAATAACTGATGAGCATTTTCTGTCTCTGGTTCATATACCCAGATAGGCATGAAAATCAGGGCAATCATGGAAATAACCACTACAGCGAGAAATACAGTTTGAATTCTTTGCCACATATACTTTTCTTTAACTTGCCGGCAAAACTACTAAACCCACAAGGTTTTCAAAATCGGTAAGGTTTTATAAACTATGAAAACAGCTTACGTAATTGATATTCTTCGGACACCCATTGGAAAATATGCAGGCTCGCTTGCGAGTGTGCGTCCAGATGATTTGGCCGCATTGGTGATAAAAAAACTAATCGAACGGAATCCCACTTTTGATTTTAAGCTGGTGGAAGATGTGATTTTTGGTGCAGCCAATCAGTCGGGAGAAGATAACCGCAACGTGGCCCGCATGGCTTTGTTGTTGGCGGGGCTACCGGTTGAAGTGGGCGGGGTAACGGTAAATCGCTTATGTGCGTCTGGTTTGCAAGCCATTATGGATGCTTCTCGTGCCATTATGGTAGGTGAAGGAGAAGTGTATTTGGCGGGAGGTGTGGAGAGCATGAGCCGTGCGCCCTTTGTAATGGCCAAAAGTGAGGAAGCTTTTTCCAGAAAGCCGGAGATTTATGATACTACGATTGGATGGCGTTTTATCAATTCAAAATTGTCAAAGCTATATCATCCTTATTCCATGGGCGAGACGGCAGAGAATGTGGCCGCCAAGTGGAAAATAAGTCGTGAGGCACAGGATGAATTTGCGTATCAAAGCCAGTTGAAATATGCCAAGGCTCATGAGGCACAAAAATTTAATCAGGAGTTGGTGAGTGTGTTGGTTCCACAGGGTAAAAATGATCCCTTGTTGTTTGATAAAGATGAGCATCCACGCATCACTTCTGTGGAGAAGTTGGCGTCACTGAAGCCGGCCTTCAAAGAGGGAGGCAGTGTAACAGCCGGTAACTCTTCCGGTATCAACGATGGGGCAGCTGTTTGTCTGCTGGTGAATGAAGATGTGGTAAAGCGATTTAATCTAAAGCCCATGGCCCGCATTGCCTCTATGGCCATTGCCGGAGTAGATCCTGCTTACATGGGTGTTGGTCCGGTGCCAGCCGTGCAAAAAGCATTAAAGCGTGCAGGCATTCAAGCGAAAGATCTTGGCTTGGTTGAGCTGAATGAAGCCTTTGCTGCACAATCGTTAGCCTGTGTGCAGGATCTGGGGTTAGATCCAAACATGGTAAACGTGAATGGTGGTGCCATTGCTATTGGTCATCCCTTAGGGTGCAGTGGCGTTCGCATCTCTGCTACACTTATTCATGAAATGCAAAAGCGCAACGTGAAATATGGTGTAGCCTCCATGTGTATTGGAGTAGGCCAGGGATCGGCTATCGTCTATGAAAGAATGGACAATTGACAATGTACAATTGTCAATTATTCACTGTCAATTGTTAATTGAAGCCCGATGCACAGATACTTCTTCGAAATCTCTTACAACGGAACACACTATGCGGGTTGGCAGAGTCAGCCGAATGCGAAAGGTGTGCAAGAGGTTGTGGAGAATGCGCTGAGTAAACTATTGCGTCAGGATATTGAAATAGTAGGAAGCGGGCGGACAGATGCAGGAGTGCATTGCGAGCAACAATTTTTTCATGCGGATGTTGACCAGGGATTGGATTCTATACTTTTTTTAGGAAGGCTCAACGCATTTCTGCCAAAAGACATAGTTATTCAGTCTGTTCATCAGGTAAAGGAAGATGCGCACGCGCGCTATGGGGCAACCGAAAGAAGTTATGAGTATCGGATCACCCTTAAAAAGAATCCCTTTTTAGAAGGATTGGCGCTGCACTATTTTAAATCGCTGGATGTTCAAACCATGAACCACGCAGCTGCGTTATTAGTGGGTCAGCAGGATTTTGAGTCCTTCAGCAAGGTAAAAACAGATGTGAGCAACTTTAGGTGTGATGTAAGGGTAGCTGAGTGGAGGCAAAGTAATGATCTCCTGGTTTTTCATATCACTGCCAATCGCTTTTTGCGGGGAATGGTGCGGGCTATTGTTGGAACCTTGCTGGATGTGGGGGCGGGGAAATTAACAGTGGCAGATTTTGAAAAAATACTAAAGGCCAGAGACCGAAAAACGGCTGGGATGAATGCAGCACCTTATGGATTATTTTTGACAAGGGTTGCTTATCCGGAAAGTCTTTTCATACAAAAAACAATTGCATAACAACAAGAAATTTTGACAAGCAGATAACGTGGATAAGGAGCAAGTAAGTAGCGGAAATATTATAGACTGGTCGGTATTAAATCGCTTGATGCGATTTGTACAGCCGTACAAGGGAAGATTTTACTTCGTTGTTTTTTTAACCATCGCCATAGGACTCCTGTCCCCTCTGCGGCCCATGCTTATTCAATACACGTTGGATAAAGATGTGGCCAATGGCAACTACCAGGGCATGGTGTCCATGATCGGTGTGTTGCTTGGCTTACTCACTCTTCAATCCATTGCTCAATATGCCCACACCTATTTATCGGGTTGGCTGGGACAACAAGTGATTCGCGACATCCGCACGAAACTGTATGATCACCTCATACACCTTCGCCTAAAATTTTATGACAAGACTCCTATTGGAAGATTGGTGACACGTACTATTAGCGATGTAGAAACGCTAGCCGATGTTTTTAGCGAGGGACTCGCAGCCATGATGAGTGATCTGCTTCAAATTGTCTTCATTCTCGCCATTATGTTTTATACGGATTGGCGTCTTTCCTTATTAAGCTTATCGACCATTCCGCTCATGCTCATCAGTACGTACATCTTTAAGGAAAAGATAAAGGTGGCTTTTAATGATGTGCGCAATGCGGTAGCCAACCTGAACACATTCGTACAGGAACACATCACAGGTATGAACATTGTTCAGATTTTCGCTAGCGAAAAGCACGAGTACAAAAAATTTGAGAGCATCAACAAAGATCACCGTGATTCCAACTTGCGGTCGGTACTTTACTATTCTATCTATTTTCCGGTAGCAGAAATTATTGCAGCAGCGGGTATTGGTCTCTTGGTGTGGTATGGCGCAAAGGGTGTTTTGCATTTTGAAGAAACGGGTATCACCATCGGTAAGCTCATCGCTTTCATCATGTACATTCAAATGTTTTTCCGTCCCATTCGAATGATCGCGGATCGTTACAACACCTTGCAAATGGGCATCGTAAGTTCTTCGCGTATTCTCAATTTGTTAGACGATCAAACCTACGTGCAGAAAAACGGAAATCATTCACCCGACCATATTGAAGGAGATGTTTCATTAGAAAAAGTGTGGTTTGCCTACACAGACGAACAGTATGTATTGAAAGGTATAGACCTCCACATCAAAGCGGGCGAAACAGTGGCTTTAGTGGGTGCTACTGGTGCTGGTAAATCCTCCATCATCAACTTGTTGAATCGCTTTTATGAAATCAATAAAGGAGAAATTAAAATTGATGGACGTGACATCCGCGAGTTCGAGCTGGGAAACCTCCGTAAAAATATCGGGGTAGTCTTGCAAGATGTATTCCTCTTCAGTGATACCATTTACAAAAATATAAGTTTGGGCAGCGATGAGGTAACAGAAGAAATGGTTTGGCATGCTGCAGACTTAGTAGGGGCTCGTAAATTTATAGAACGACTCCCGGGAGGCTTGAGTTATAATGTGATGGAACGAGGCGCAACTCTCTCGGTGGGACAACGTCAGCTGATATCGTTTATCCGAGCCATGGTGTATGACCCGCGCATTTTGGTGTTGGATGAAGCCACCTCCTCCGTGGATAGTGAAACAGAAGAAATGATTCAGCAGGCAATTGAGAAGATGATGAAGGGCCGTACCGCCATTGTTATTGCCCATAGATTGTCTACTATTCAGAAAGCGGACAAGATTATTGTGTTGGACAAGGGCGAAATTATGGAGGCGGGCCGTCATGACGAACTGCTATTGAAGGATGGGTTTTATGCCCAGCTCCACAGAATGCAGTATAAAGAGCTTGTTTAGTCATTTTATCGGTTAACAGGCCCTGCCCTTTCTTTGCTTGCCGTTCAAATGGCGTATATTTGTTTGAATGCCTTCTCTCAAAACCCTCTCGATTGCGCTTTTCTGCCTGCTGCAAGCATTTTCGCTTTGCGCGCAAAAAAACACGCGTTCGAAAAGTTTCTATACGCGCGAGCGTCATAATTTCCGGGCGCCTGTTGTGGGCCACAACAAAGCGAAAACCATTTGCCCTATTTTTGAAAACAGCAAGTATCCTTATCAGGGAATCGGGTTTAAAGTGGGTGATCCGTTTGCACTCACCTACAAGCTTTATCCAAATAAGCATTTTGCATTTGTGGTAGATGCTGGGCGGCCTTCCAGCAGTCTGTATAGCCAACTCTTCCGAGAAGAATTTACGCTGAAGTCTGATGAATTAACCCCTGGACAGGAATCTACGGAGTACTTATCTCATAAAGTTGAAAATGATTTTGTGGTAGATGTGAAAGCCCTTTATCAACACGATGCCGAAAAATTATCGAAAGGCTTACAGTTTTATGCTGGCGTGGGATGGGAAATACGCAAAACCAAGATTGTTTACGACTACTTGTTTGAAACAGGCGTGAATGAAAATGAGTTTGCACGCGTCACCAATAATCGCCTTACACAAGGCGTGCAGGCTGTGGCGGGCATTGAGTATTCTTACTTTCAACTTCCTATCTCTGCCTTTATTGAAATGGAATATTACATAGATATTGTGCAGCAACCTGGCTGGACACAAATGCAAGGCGGTATTGGCTTGCGCTATGTTTTTTAATGTGCTGAATGTGTATGATGAAGAATTTTTTCTTGTTATTGATTCTGGTCGTTTCTGAAAATTGTTTAGCACAGCATGATGGTATTGGCTTTTGCTTGGGAGCCCCAGTGGGCATGAGTTACAAGAAATATATTTCCAACTCAACCAGGGCCATTGAATTTGGTTTGGGCGGTATGCCACGAGGCATTCAGCAACAGTACTATCGCAACTCGTTTGAAAAGAATAATGATTTTGATAACAAGGATTACAAAAATCATGCTGTTGAGGGCAACGTGGTGCTGCAAGCCCGGTTTCTTTTTCACTACCCGCTAGTAGTCGAAGGTGTGGAAGGTAGATTTGAGTGGTATTGGGGTGTAGGCGCTTTTATGAAAATAGCAAAGGTTGATTACACCTATACTGATAATTCAAGCCCTAGTATACAGGAATCAAAGACGGAAACAGATTTGGACCTAGGACCTGAATTCCCGCTAGGTTTGGAATACACATTTAAAGACACGCCCCTCACCATTTTTACGGAGGCCAGCCTATTTGTAGAAATTGCGAATCGTCCGGGGATCCCTGCTTTCTATGGTGGTATTGGCTTGCGCTACAATCTCTACGGAGGTGCGCTTTAATTCTTTTATTTCTTTCCTGATTTTTTGCTTCTAAGTTCGGCCATCTTAATGGCTTCATAAGCATTCACCAATCCTCCTGTTTTACTGAGTTGCGTAAAATCAATAGCGTCTACAGATCCGGGCTTGTTCACCTGCAGGCCATCAAATTTCCGAACGGATTGACTGATAATATCTTTTACCTCAGCGGCCGTTAACTCTGGGAAATAAGAGAAGAGGATGGCGGCTACACCACTCACCACAGGTGTGGCCATACTGGTTCCTTGCAGAGATTCATATTCATTGCCTGGCACCGTGGCGTAAATAGCCGTACCAGGAGCAAACACGTCTACTGTTTTCTTACCATAATTTGAAAAGTCGGCCACGAACTCTTTCCCTTCACCCCAGGAAGAAGCACCTACTTCCAGCCAATTGCCAGCTGTTTTTCCATTGGAATATACAGGCACCGGAAAATGTTTTTTAGTGTCGAGGTCGTCTCCGTCATTTCCGGCAGCGTGGATTAAGAGTACGCCTTTCTGTTCAGCATACTTAATGGCTTTTTCAACAACGTCTTTATGGGGAGAGAAATATTTCCCAAAGCTCATGTTGATAATCCTGGCTCCATTATCTGCAGCATAGATAATACCATTGGCTACATCCTTGTCACGTTCGTCTCCACTGGCTGGCACCACGCGTATAGGCATGATCATCACATTATCGGCTACACCATTGGCACCAATGCTGTTCTTTCGGTTGGCGGCAATGATTCCGGCCACATGGGTGCCGTGTTTGCTTGGATCGCTCACATCGTTGTTGCCGTAGTTTTTTTCAGTAGGGTTGTTTGGATTATCGCCTACAATTTTTCGAGGCTCATAGGTTAGATCATAACTTTTTACGGCAGCGCCCAGATCATCTACATACTCTTTCAGCGCCAACACATGAATTTCTAATTCTACCAAAAACTCTCCTAACTCAGTTTCTGGCTCCAGGCTTTGATAAATGTTTTGAAGCGTTCGTTTCACCATTAACAACGTATCATTGGTGGCATTAAAGGCATTAATTTCTGTAAGTGTAATTCGTGTTGCACTTACTTCCTGACGAATAAGACTGTCGCATACCGTAATCGTGTACAAGGCGTTTACATACAAATTAAATTGCTCCTGAAACTCCTCCAGTTTTTTTTGATTGGCCTGTGAATCACGATCGTACTTAGCCTTCACCTCTTCCCAATAGGCAAGTCCTTCTTTATCTTTCTTACCAGACTTACTTTCTTTTTCATAAAGAGGCTTTAGTCGGATGTATTCACGTGTTACTTCTGCATGATCGTTTACTAAACTTCCTTCTTTGCCTCCTAAAAAATTCCAGCCATGAATGTCATCTACATACCCGTTTTTATCATCATCAATTCCATTGCCTGCTACCTCTTTAGTATTCGTCCAGATATTCCCCTTCAAATCTTCATGCTCAATGTCGACTCCCGTATCAATGACGGCTACGATTACTTTTTTAGAAGGCTTGCCATTGAGAAGTGTCTGATACGCCTTTTCTATACTGATTCCCTGAAACTGATCCGTTTGTGGATCGAGTAAAAACCAATTTTTGGGTGGCTCCTGTGCAGCCTGAGCTTCTGCCAATTGGGCAAAGGAGGAATTAAAGAAAAGTAAAAAAATGATAGACAGGGAGTAACGTGCAATCGAGCGCATGGAAAACAATTTCATAATCAGTACGAATAACGAAATAAAAGTATTGAAATTAAGTAGCAGACCAATGTTTTGCAGTTGGTTCCGCAAAAAACGGCAAAAACAAAGTGAATCTTACCTCTGTGCGAAGAGCGAATACCTTGCCAGGTAAGGCCCCTGCCAGAAGTGCACCTTTGTGAAGTATATGAAGCTGGAGATGTATATTGTTCTGACCATGGTTACTGCCCATTTTGGGGTATTTTTTTACTATGTAAATCGATTGAACAAAGAGTCGGAAGACAAACGATATAGTAATTAGGATTAATAGATTGGTGAAGGGGTAAAAGGGTAACACTCGTGGTTACCCTTTTTTATTTTCAGCCCCCTGTATACTATTCCCGCTTCATTGGTTGTGGATTTGTCCATAGACCAGATCTATATTGCTTACTTTTACATAAGTAGTAGCAATACACCAGCCAATGAACATTCAACAATTGGAATACATCGTTGCTTTAGATGAGCACCGCAATCACGTGAAGGCCGCCCAGCAATGCCATGTTACGCAACCCACGCTCAGCATGATGGTGAAGAAGTTGGAGGATGAGCTTGATGTAAAAATTTTTGATAGAAGTTCTTTGCCTCTAAAACCGACACCGGCTGGCGAACTAATTTTAACTAAGGCACGCGCTGCATTAAAAGAGATCAGAGGAATCAAAGATGCTATCAAATCAGAAAAGGATACTATCGAAGGCGAATTTCGTCTGGGGGTGATTCCCACGCTAGCACCCTATTTGCTGCCACGCTTCTTACATGAATTTTTACAAAAACATCCGGGAACATCCTTTACTGTTACCGAATTACAAACACAAGACATTGTGGCTCAGTTAAAA
The DNA here is from genome assembly GCA_001464155.1 of Cytophagales bacterium Ga0077538. Lineage (GTDB taxonomy): Bacteria > Bacteroidota > Bacteroidia > Cytophagales > Cyclobacteriaceae > Chryseotalea. The sequence continues at coordinate 21,913 of LNEN01000119.1, forward strand.
TCCAACAAACTCGATTTGGGTATTTTGGTGAGTCCCTTAGAGGATAAGGAAATTCGGGAGATCCCCATTTTTTACGAGCCCATACTCCTCTACACATCCGAGCACATGAAGTACTTCAAGCAAGATCGCATCAGCTTAAAGTCGCTTACCTATGATAACTTATTATTACTGGAGGAAGGTCACTGCTTTCGCGGACAAGTTGAGAATCTGTGTTCCTCGATGGGTAAAAAATCTGTTCATCAATTAAACTACCAGAGTGGTTCGTTTGAAACACTGAAAGGAATGGTGGATAATAATTACGGGTATACCCTCATTCCGGAGTTAGCAGTAAATGTAAAAAGTAAACACGTAAAGCATTTTACCTCGCCAGAGCCGGTACGCGAAGTAAGCCTCGCGGTTCATAATAATTTCATTAAAGAGAAACTATTGGAAAAACTGCGCGAAGCCATTCTCAAATCCATTCCGAATCATTTTAAAAAGAATGAAAAAGTGGTACGCATCCGCTGGAATTGACAAAAGTCAGTGAATGCGGACTTTGTTTACTGTAGTTTACACAGTCGGACAAACCCGGTATATAGATGGTGTCTATATTAAAATAGAAACTATCGCTTTGATTGATAGTCTCCTTCTTGACACCTTCGCAGATTGAATAGTCCGAATCATGTGAGCTGCCTTGAAAGAAGTAAAAGGCAGTAAACAACAAGCGGATTTTTTCTGAAAGATCATTGGACAGAAACCTATATCATCTTAACTAATTTACTAATCTATAGAAAATGGAAAAACACACTCATTCAAACGCATCCTACGACATGAACGGTGAAGCCAAGTGCCCGTTTCACGGTGGAGCGCTTAAGCAAACAGCTGGTAATGGTACCAGCAATCGCGACTGGTGGCCTAATCAGTTAAAGCTGAATATTCTTCGCCAACATTCTTCGTTGACAAACCCGATGGGCGAGAATTTCAAATATGCAAAAGAATTTAAGTCGCTTGATCTGAAGGCTTTGAAGAAGGACATCAACGAAGTGATGACTACGTCACAAGATTGGTGGCCTGCCGATTTCGGTCATTATGGTCCTTTCTTTATTCGCATGGCGTGGCACAGTGCAGGTACCTACCGCATTGCAGATGGTCGCGGTGGAGCAGGAAATGGCACACAACGCTTTGCACCGTTGAACAGCTGGCCCGACAATGGTAATCTTGACAAGGCTCGCCTTTT
>LNEN01000120.1 GCA_001464155.1 Cytophagales bacterium Ga0077538
AAGCGCTACTCTGGCGACCGCGAATTGGAGAATCCTCTGGCAGCTGTTCAGATGGGTTTGATCTATGTAAATCCTGAAGGCCCTAACGGAAATCCTGATCCGCTTTTAGCTGCCAAAGACATCCGCGAAACATTTGGTCGCATGGCGATGAATGACGAAGAAACAGTTGCGTTGATTGCAGGTGGACATACCTTAGGTAAAACACACGGTGCCGGTGATCCAAGCAAATATGTTGGACCTGAGCCTGCAGCAGCAAGCATTGAAGAACAAAGCATGGGTTGGAAAAATACCCTTGGCAGTGGTAATGGTGCCAATACAATTACAAGCGGATTAGAAGGTATCTGGACCACTACTCCCACTAAATGGAGCAACAATTTCTTTGAAAACCTATTCGGCTACGAATGGGAATTGACGAAGAGTCCTGCCGGTGCACATCAGTGGAAACCGAAAGGTGGCGCAGGTGCAGGTACTGTTCCTGATGCACATGATCCATCCAAGAAACATGCGCCTACGATGTTGACGACAGATCTTTCCTTGCGATTTGATCCTTCCTACGAAAAAATATCCAGAAGATTCTTAGCAAACCCTGCAGAGTTTAATGATGCCTTTGCGCGTGCGTGGTTTAAACTAACACACCGCGACATGGGGCCCCGTGCCCGCTACCTCGGACCTGAAGTGCCGAAAGAAGAATTGATCTGGCAAGATCCAATTCCTGCGGTTACGCATAAACTAATTGATGGCAGCGATATTGCTACGTTAAAAAGTAAGATCCTGGCTTCAGGACTTTCCATCGCTGAACTTGTTTCTACTGCCTGGGCTTCTGCTTCTACGTTCCGTGGTTCTGATAAGCGCGGTGGTGCCAATGGAGGACGCATTCGTTTAGCGCCTCAGAAAGATTGGGAAGCGAACAACCCTGCCCAATTGGCGAAAGTGTTAAAAGCATTGGAAACAATTCAAAAAGATTTTAACACAGGTGATAAGCAAGTTTCAATGGCAGACTTGATTGTGTTGGGTGGATGTGCCGGAATTGAAAAAGCTGCAAAGAATGCTGGGCATACCATTACAGTGCCTTTCACGCCCGGTCGTACCGATGCCTCTCAAGCTCAGACAGATGTAGATTCTTTTGCTGTACTGGAACCTGTTGCTGATGGTTTCCGCAATTACATGAAGAAGAAATACACGGTGTCGGCAGAAGAGATGTTGGTTGACAAAGCGCAGCTATTAACCTTAACAGCTCCTGAAATGACTGTACTAGTGGGTGGTTTACGCGCGTTGAATGCAAACTTTGATAAATCTAAGTTGGGAGTTTTCACGAAGCGTCATGAGGCACTTACGAATGATTTCTTTGTAAACCTCTTGGACTTAGGCACTACCTGGAAAGGCATTGCCGGCTCTACCGATGTTTTCGAAGGCCGCGATCGCAAGACAGGAGAAGTGAAGTGGACAGCTACGCGTGTAGACTTGATCTTCGGATCTAACTCCGAGCTTCGTGCACTTGCCGAAGTGTATGGTTGTGCGGATGGTCAGGAGAAGTTTGTAGCAGATTTTGTGGCAGCATGGATTTCTTGGTTGAAAGGAAAGGTGGTCTGTCCGATAGGTATCGGATGGCCACCTTTTTTGTTGCTGCCATAGGGTTGTCAGTCCGCCTTCTTTACTTTGTATCGTGGAAGAACCCATTGTAAAACCTTTTCGGAAAATTATTCATGTTGACATGGATGCTTTTTACGCCTCGGTAGAGCAACGGGATCATCCGGAGTACCGAGGCAAACCCATTGTCGTGGGAGGTTCTCCCGAAGGACGAGGAGGGGTAGTGGCCACGGCTAGTTACGAGGCACGAAAATTCGGCATTCGTTCAGCCATGTCTTCCAAGCGTGCGAAAGAACTTTGCCCGCAGGTAATTTTTATATATCCCCGCTTCGCTGTTTACAAAGAAGTCTCGGAAAAGATCAGAGAAATTTTTCATCGCTATACCAATCTCATTGAACCACTTTCGCTGGATGAAGCATTTCTGGATGTAACAGAGGACAAGCTTGGCATCGGTTCAGCTATCGAAATTGCTCAGCAGATTAAAAAGGCTATCAAAGAGGAACTTCAACTCACTGCTTCCGCAGGTGTTTCCATCAATAAGTTTGTCGCCAAGATTGCTTCCGATCTCAACAAACCCGATGGACTTGCTTTCATTGGTCCTTCTCGAGTGGAACAATTCGTGGAGAAACTTCCGGTTGAAAAATTCTTTGGAGTAGGGAAAGTTACGGCTGAGAAAATGAAGAAGATGAATCTGCATACGGGTGCCGATTTGAAGAAAATGACAGAAGCCCAACTGCAAAAGCATTTTGGCAAGCCAGGCAGGTTCTATTATAAAATTGTGCGGGGACTAGATGATCGAGCTGTTCAACCCGATCGTGAAACAAAATCAGTAGGAGCAGAGGATACCTTCCCCTACGACCTTACCGATCTCGAGGAAATGATCATACAACTCAAAAAACTCTCTACACTCGTGATGAATCGCTTGCAAAAGCATTCGTTGAAGGGCCGTACCATTACTTTAAAAATTAAGTATCACGACTTTAAGCAGATCACTCGAAGCAAATCTTTTGAAGAACCTCAGGATGACAGCGATGTCATCCTGGAAACAGCCAGGGAATTATTGATAGCCACCCAACCAGAGGATGTTAAAGTGCGACTTCTCGGCATCTCCCTCTCCAATTTTGGTGAGGGTAGGCGAGAATTATTAGCTGAAGAGCGCAACGACCAGCTTACTTTGTTTTGAGTTGAAACAAAAGTCCAATTGCTCAGAAGACGCATATTTTGCAACTATTCTTCTAGCAAAAGGTGCGGTTGGTTGTCAACGAAAAGCGCGGCCCATTCGGGAATGTGGGTAGGCAGCGGTTAGCGCGGGTAGAATGGGCTGTTTTCGTTGTGCCTTTATCTTTTGTTTCTTTTCTTTTGGGCAAGCAAAAGAAAAGAAAGTGAAGAATAGGGTGATAATGGTATCCTATTCCCGATCCAGAAATGACTTAGGAATATTAACGCAATTCTCTCAACATCTCAGAAGCACCTAACCAGATACCTTTAAAAATGGAAATCTTAACTTTCCCTTGTAACCTTTTGCACCCCTTCCGGTAACTAACCTGAAAATTGATTGAATTCCTTGCCAATGACCGATGAAGCCATCATGGAGGCCGTAAAAAACGGGAAACTGGAGCAGGCCGCTGTGCTGTTCGAACGCTACCATGTGAGGCTTTATAATTTTCTGGCGCGGTTGGCTATGGACAAGGAAGTGGGGGAAGATTTGACCCAGAACGTATTTCTAAGGATGCTAAAGTACAAGCATACCTACAAGGAAGGGGCTCGATTTCAGTCGTGGATTTATCAACTGGCGCGTAATGTGTTTTCCGATCACTACCAGTCGATGAAGCGTAGCATGAATTCAAAACTTGATGTGGAGTTTCTGGCAGACAAGGTAGCGGATGTGGAGAGTGGAGTGGAAGAAGAACGCGAAGCGCGCTTGCATCAGTGTCTGCATTTGTTGTCGGAGGAACAACGGGAGTTATTGGTACTCACGCGCTTTCAACACATGAAGTACGAGGAAGTGGCAGATATTTTGGACACCACGGTAGCGAATATTAAAGTGAAAGTACACAGAGCCATACTAAAATTGAGAGAACATTATTTTCAACTGGAGGCGTATGATTAACGAAACAACACAGCAGAAAGTACTTGATTACATAGATGGAAGACTTTCGGCAGAGGAGCGCAAGCAAGTGGAACAACTTCTGAAAGACGATACTGAAGTGCAGAATTGGTATGAGCAAATGAAGGAGATGAATTCTGCTATCCTCTCCAGTAAGGAGTGGAAGCCGAGCGCTGCCTTACGAGAATCGTTCAGTGCCATGTTGCAGCAAGAACTAGAGGTAGAAAAAAAATCAAAGAGCATTTTCTTTAATCCTGTTTTCTATCGGGCGGCTGCGGCCATTGCGTTAGTGATAGCTCTTGGAAGTTTAGGCTTTAGGTACAGTAAGCAGCAAGCTAAGGATGCGGAGATTTTGGCACTGCGGAAGGAAATGGAGGCCACACGTGCATTGGTATTTGCACTCTTAGAAAATGATCAGTCTGCGAGTCAACGCATGATGGGTGTAAAAGCAGCCTATGAAACAACACGAAAAGACGATGCTATTGTTCTTGCCTTGATCAATGTCATGAATGAAGATGCGAATATGAACGTACGCTTATCAGCCGTAGAGGCTTTGGGAAAGTTTTCTACTGAAGCCATTGTTCAGCGTGCGCTGATTGAGTCCTTGCCAAAACAGACAGATCCTGCTGTCCAGATTGCACTCATACAAGTACTGGTTCAGATGAAAGAACTGGGAGCAGTGCAATCCTTACAAAAAATTATTGAAGATGAGTCAACGATTGAGTCGGTAAAAGACGAGGCACACGCTGGCATTATCAAACTGTCTTAAATGACAGACAAAAGAGAAATCGCGATGAATACTAAATAAACACGAACAGGTAAACACATGAATAACATGAAAACGAACGCAACAATTTTAGGCTTACTCCTTTTTACGAGTTCCTTCACCATGGCCCAGGAATTCAAATTGGCCAAGAGCACAGGTAAGTTGGAGATTAAAGAAGTAAACGAAGTGCAAATAGAAGGCTACAATGGCAATGAAATTATTTTCACTTCGCTGAACTTCTCAAAAGAAAATGATAAACGGGCTGCCGGCCTCAAGGCGATTAGTGCTATGGGCCTGGAGGATAATACAGGTATTGGCTTGTCGGTAGTTGACAAGGGAAACATCATTGAAGTAAATCAGCTGAAGCGCATGGATGGACCAAAGGTAAAAATTATGGTACCGAAGGGAGTGTCTGTTTCTTTTGTACATACCTCCCCTTACGGAGATGATGTTACCTTCAAAAATGTAGAAAGCGAGATTGAAGTATCTACCGTACACAATGGAGTTCGATTGGAGAATGTGACAGGTCCATTAACGGTAAAGACTGTTCACGGAGAAATTGAAGCTGATTTCAACTCTGCTTTGAAGAGCCCTTTGTCGCTCATCTCCACACACGGTCCGGTAGATATTACCATGCCTGCCGCTACTAAATTGAATGTGAGCATGTCAACCAGTTATGGTGAAATCTTTGTTGACCCAGCCATTAAAATTGAATTTGAAAACAAGGGCGATTGGAAAGTGTATGGCTCCAACAAAGTAAGCGGTAAAATAAACGGTGGAGGCATTGATCTAACCTTATCCTCTACTCACAACAGCATCTACCTGAGAAAGAAATAGTATGCGCCAAGCAGCAAGTATTCTTCTGATATTCTTTTGCCCAGTGTTACTGGCGCAAAAGAATATTGAAAAGAAAGTGACCGTGCCAAGTGGCCAAACACTTTCGCTAGAGTTTGATTATCCTGAATTGATAAAAGTGTATGCCAGCACCACCAATGAGCTTATCATCAAAGGAAAAGTAAGCATCAATCGGGGAGAGAATGATGAGGCATTTGAATTGAAACAGGAACAAAATGGAAACGAAATCCGAATCATCTCGGGTCTTCGAGATAAGGATAAATTGCCGAAGCGTTTGGTGTTAAAGAAGGGCGATCAGGAATATTACTTTAAAACCGATAGCTACAACAGTCCGGAAGTGCAAAAATTTCTAGAGGAAAATGGTAACGAATACACCTATATGAACAAGGGCATTATCATGGAGATTGAGTTGGAAGTATATCTTCCGAAGGGCGTAACCACTACCATTGATGCTAAGTATGGAATGGTGGAAGTGCTCTCCTGTGATGCTCCGCTAACGGTAGTGGCACGCTATGGAGGAGTGGATGTCACTATTCCGCCAAAAGCCTTCTCAGCGGTTAGCGCTAAAACACGTTATGGGGAGATACTCACGAATCTTTCAGAGAAACCTGCCACGAGTGAATTTGGCAAAGGTCATGACAACTGGACCGTAGTAAACTACTCGTTTGGAGGAAGCCACAAGCTGGATCTTGAATCAAAGTACGGCAAAGTTTATTTGCGCAAATCGAAATAGGGTTTTCATTTTTAGCTACACCAATAAAATGTAATTGATAATTGGAAAAATCTTTCAACTTTGTGTTGAAAGATTTTTTTATGAAGAAACTACTTGGAATACTACTTCTTATTACAACAGCGGTAACCGCTCAGGATAAACCTGCTTATAAAATCTACACGAAGGATGGTAAGCCCAGTGACTTCACTGCCATGATGAAAGAGGCTGCCAAAGCTGACATCATTTTTTTTGGTGAACTACACGACAACGCTATGGCACATTGGTTGGAGTTGCAGGTAATGAAGTATTTGTTTGCACAACGCGGAAGTGTTACCCTGGGCATGGAAATGTTCGAAGCGGACAATCAACTTATACTGGATGAGTATGTAAGTGGCTTGATAGATGAAAAGTTGTTGTTGAGTGAAGCCAAGGTATGGGATAATTACAAGAATGACTATAAACCATTGGTAGAGTTTGCGAAAGAGAACAAGCAAAAAGTGGTGGCCACCAATGTGCCGAGACGTTATGCCAACCTTGTCTATAAGAAGGGAATTGATCAATTAAGTTCTTTACCACAAGAAGCCAAGAATAGTATTGCTCCGCTCCCCATTACCATTGATCTTACCTTGCCGGGTTATAAGTCAATGATTGATGGCATGGGTAGTCACGGAGCTCCGGGAAGCGCTGAGAACATGGCACGTTCACAGGCTGTGAAGGATGCTACCATGGCTCACTTTACGTTAAAAAATAGAGCCTTTCCTTTTTTACATGTAAACGGATCATACCACTCTCAGAATTTCGAAGGTATTGTATGGTACTTGAAGCAAGCTGATGCGAAGCTGAAAATCATCACGCTGCAGGTGGTAGAACAAAAGAGTATTGATGCGGTGGAGACAGAGAATAAGGGACTAGCAGATTTCATAATCTGTGTGCCATCAGACATTACAAAGACCTATTAGCAGATTAATTTTTTAAATCCAGATCTGTGTCATCAATATGGTAATGACACAGATCAAAGAGGTGAATTGAAAGACTCCCCTTGACAGGTTTTATTTCACCTTTGCCTTGCGAACAATCTTAGCAAAGAGCCCAGGCGTGTACCGATGTAAGTATGCAGCTAAGGTTTCTTTCCAGCCTCCTACATAGATCTCTCGCTTTCTTACCTCTATTGCTTTCACAATTTTATGAGCGACAAAAGCAGGGGTAAGGCCGCTGGCATGTGTGTCATCTTTTTTGTTTTGAGCAGAACCATCACCTTTTAAAGCAGTAAGACTAAGATTTGTATTTGTCCAGCCCGGACAAATCATAGTTACGTAAATAGAAGGACTTTCTTTCCACAGTTCCGCGCGAAGTGAATTGAAGAATCCTTGTAGTGCGTGCTTGGCTGCAGCATAAGCGGTGCGATATGGAGTACCAATAATACCCGTAATACTGAAATGAGGGATCAAATGTTTTGTTAACGAGATGGTACCGAAGTAATCGATCTCCATAATTTTTCGATCAACCTCTAAGGTGGTTTCTTTTGCCAATGCTCGTTGTGAAATGCCACCATTATTGATGAGCACATCTATGTGACCAAATAGCTGGATGGCCGCATCAGCCGACAGCTTGAGCGTTGAAGACTCGGACAAATCCAGGGGAAGAATTCGAATGTTGGTCTGAGCAGCAACGGGGCAATTACCCTTTACACGCTCCAACTCTTCTTTTCTTCGGGAAGATAAAATCAGTTTGGTATGTAAGCCCGCTAGTTCGTAGGTAAGTGCTTCACCAATACCAGAAGAGGCTCCAGTTATCCAGATTACTTTGTTGTTCAAGGAACTCGGCATAAATACCAATGGCAGTGCCAATCGGGAATGAAAATAGTTTTAAGCATCCCACAATAAGTGAAATGATAACCGCCCACGATTGTTTGGTGAGTAAGCCTATGCCGGCAATGAAGGTAGGCAAAGCAAAAATAAAAATGATGATGGCGGGTAAGTAGGCTGTAAACGCCATGATCAGGTCCATTATACGTTGCTCCTCTGGGTCCGCTTGTTCAAAAGCAAAAGTGAAGATCAGAGAGAGCAGGGCATTGATCAGCAAAGCACCCAATGTGGTGAGGGCTGCTGAAATGATGTACAAAATTCCCAGTACTTTTTTGTGGCCATCTAAACGTTGTGCATCCATAATTATGTGGGTTGGTTCCGTATATTAAATGAGTGATTATTTTCTTTCGTAGACTACAAAATCAAAAGCGTAGCGATGCTTTTCGTCTGCATGATGTTTGATACGAGAAATCTCTTTATAGTCATTGTAATTTACGGCAGGGAAAAAAGTATCCCCATCAATTTCCGCATCAATTTCTGTTAGGTATAAGCGATTGGCGACCTTTAAGGCCTGAGCATAAATCTCTGCACCACCCATCACAAAGACTTCTTTTTCATTATGTTGTTGCGCTGCCTTCAAGGCATCTTCCATGGAATGAACTACGATGCATCCTTTCGCTTCAAAATTTTGCTGACGTGTTACCACAATGTTGGTTCGGTTAGCGAGTGGTCTAAACTTGTGGGGAAGTGAATCATAATTTTTTCTACCCATAATCACACAGTGGCCTTTAGTAGTCTCCATGAAATACTTCATGTCGTCCGGTAAACGCCAGGGCAAATCGTTATTTTTTCCGATCACTCGGTTTTTAGCAAGGGCAGCGATTAGTGATATTATCATAGTAAAGCAGCAGGCTTCGAGCTTTGAGCCTCGAGCTCGTTGCTCAAAGCTGGCAGCTCGTAGCTCCTTAAAGTTTATTTCCTCTAAAAAAATCCTGAATACTCATTTTCTTTTTCCCTTCAGGTTGCAGTTCTTCAATGCTAATCAATCCATTCAGGGCATGAAAATATAAATAATTTTTGTGGTCAGTCTCTATCGTCCCAGGCACTTGTGTGGCTTTGCGCTCCACAACCTCTTTTACGCGAAGTATTTTATAGATCTTCTCGTTAATCTTGGTCCAGGCCGTTGGATAAGGACTCAGTCCTCGAACGAAATTATAAACCTGAGCACTCGTTTGCTTCCAGTTGATTTCACAGGTCTCTTTAAAAATTTTTGGAGCGTGCTTTATTTCAACACCTGAAGGCTGTGGGACAGATGGATAATCACCCTTTTCAATGGCTCGAATAGTTTTCAACACTAAGGCAGAGCCCTTGTTCATCAGGCGCTCGTATAGTGTGCCGATTGTATCCTCATAGGCAATGTTTTCTTTCTCCTGAAAAATAATGCTACCGGTATCAATTTCATGTTTCAGAAAGAAGGTAGTAACACCGGTTTCTTTTTCGCCATTGATGATGGCCCAATTGATGGGTGCAGCACCACGGTATTGAGGAAGCAAAGAAGCATGGAGATTAAAAGTACCGAACTTCGGCATACTCCAGACTACTTCAGGCAACATGCGAAAAGCCACCACAATTTGAAGATTGGCCTCAAGTTTTTTTAACTCTGATAAAAATTCAGGCGACTTTAAATTAGTCGGTTGCAACACAGGAATGTTATTCCTTACCGCGCACTCTTTTACGGGGGAGAAAGAAATTTTTTGTCCTCGCCCTTGTGGCTTATCCGGTGCGGTAATTACCGCCACTACGTTCAATTTATTCTCTATCAAAACTTCTAAGCTGGGTACAGCAAACTCGGGGGTACCCATGAAGATAATTCTGAGGTCGTTCATGGGCGCAAAGAAAGGTGAATGAAGGCTAATCTCTTAGCTCCTTGCGCATATATTTCTTGCAGATGGGGCAGTCTGTCCACACATGCCCACGGGCAGGGCAATATTGGCGGCCGAAATAAATAATCTGCAAGTGTGCTTTATTCCAGCGCTCTTCAGGAATGAGCCGCTTCAAGTCATGTTCGGTTTGCTCTACGCTTTTACCAGTGCTTAGGCCCCAACGATACGCGAGTCGATGTATGTGCGTATCAACCGGAAAAGCCGGAATGCCAAACCATTGTGTCATGACTACGGAGGCAGTTTTGTGACCTACAGCCGGCAGTTCTTCTAGGCCCTCGAAGCTGTTGGGCACTTCTCCATTGTACTTTTCAATAAGAATTTTAGAAAGTCCGTAAATACCTTTTGACTTCATGGGTGAGAGCCCGCACGGGCGAATGATGTCCTGAATTTCTTCTACACTCATTTTTACCATATCAAATGGATTATCCGCTTGCTTAAATAAAATCGGAGTGATCTTATTGACACGTTCGTCTGTGCATTGGGCGGAGAGTAAAACAGATACTAAGAGTGTGTACGCATCTTTGTGATGAAGAGGGATTTCTACGGTGGGGTATTCTTTTTCGAGAATGGAAAGAATGTCAGATACTTTTTCAGCTTTCGTCATGATTGGCTACAAGCTACAAGCTACTGGCCACTAGATTGCTGCTTGTAGCCAGTAACCAGGAGCTCTGTTAAGGATACATCAAATACTTTTCTCTTTTTGCTTTGAACTCTTCGAGTCCTTTCTTCCAGCTTTCGCGAATCTGCTCTTCTGTGAGGCCGTCTTTAATTTGTTGCTTTAAGGTTGGTGTTCCAGCCAGAATATCGAAATAAGGAATGAAAAACTTATCTTTATCAGGATAAGCATTGTAAAACATCAGCAGGTAGCTCAAATCTATTTTCTGTTCTACAGAAACCGTTCGCAAATCAATTCCATAACAACGTTTATTCTCTTGAGGTGGTTTAACGGCAACACCCTTAATGGTAACGGGTGTAAATTCAAAGCTCATGTTTTTTAATTCAGGATTGCCCAACACCTGAAACGGATAGGGCGTGCCACGTCCCAGACTAATTACAGTACCTTCGAACAAACAAAGTGAAGGGTACAACTTGATGGCTTGGTCGTTGGGTAAATTGGGAGACGGATTTACCGGCAAGGAATATCCATCGGAGCGCTTCCAGTTTTGAACATTTATGATTTCGAGGTCGCAGCTTACTTTATTGGTCAACCAGCCTTCTCCATTAATCATGCGCGCTAATTCCCCTACGGTGAGGCCATGCGCAATGGGAATGGCGTGCATGGCGACAAAGGATTGTCCGGGCTTTTCATTCATGGGGCCATCCACAAATGCATTCGGATTGGGTCGGTCTAAAATGATGAGCTTCTTTTTATTCTCGGCACAGGCCTCCATCACATAATGCATGGTACTGATGTACGTATAAAATCGAGTGCCCACATCCTGTATGTCAAAAATTAAAAGGTCTACGTTGGATAATTGTTGAGCACTTGGTTTTTTGTTTTTTCCGTAAAGAGAAATGGCAGGGATGCCTGTTTTAACATCTACGCTATCATTCACCAACTCACCATCGGCTGCATTGCCCCTAAAGCCATGTTCAGGACCGAATATTTTTACAATGTTTACACCCAGGCTCTTCAAGGTATCGGCCAGGTGGGTAGAACCAACGAGAGAAGTGTGATTAACCACCAGCGCTACTCTTTTGCCCTTTAGCATGGGAAGAAGTTTGTTAAGCTGATCGGCCCCACACTGTACCGTTTTGGGTAGTGGATCTTCACCGATTGGGACTGCCGGATGTGGTTTATTGGAACAACCAATCACCAATATGAGTACACTTAAAAATCGTATCATTCAAATAATGTATTTTGCAAGCATTCAAAAATAGAAATACTCTTTGAACCTTTCCTATTTCATTGCCAAACGTATTAGCCGACAGCAAAAAGAAGGCTTTTCGGCCACCATTCACAAAATTGCTGTGGTGAGTGTGAGTCTTGGCCTGGCTGCAGCCATTAGTTCCTTCCTGATTATGCACGGCTTTCAGGAGGCCGTGAAGCAAAAGATGTACAGCTTTAGCGGTCATCTGGTGGTTTCGGCACTTTCCTACAATAATTCGATGGAGGAAACTCCTTTTGATTTTAACCTTGATCTCTATAACAATCCTGAACATTATGAAGGCGTTCGCCACATTCAGGAATATGCCCACAAAACAGGCTTGCTAAAAACGGAAGAAGAAATATTGGGGGTAGTGATCAAGGGAGTCAGCAAACGCTTTGATACGCTAGCCTTTGCTGAAACTATGATAGAAGGCCGCTTTATTCACTTTCCTGATTCGGCTGTTGCCAATGAAGTGGTGATCAGTAAAGTGATTGCAAACAAACTGAAACTAAAGACAGGTGATGAATTGGTGGTACATTTTTTTCAGAACCCACCACGCCTACGCAAACTAAAGGTCACAGGTATTTACGAAACGAATTTGTCTGAGTACTTCGATGGTAAAATGATCATCAGCGACATTCGCATTGTACAACGACTGAATGAGTGGGCCGACAGCATTGCCGGTGGACTGGAAGTTTTTGTGAAGGACATCAATCAAGTGGAAACTATAGGTGAAGATATTCACAACAGTATTGACTATGATTTACAAGTAACAAGCACCGCGTATAAATACCAGCAAGTGTTTCAGTGGCTGGAGTTAATCAACCGGCAGGTAAATATTTTGTTGGTGATTATCCTTACGGTGATTTGTATAAACATGATTTCCATAGTACTGATTCTGGTCATGGAGCGAACACAAATGATCGGTATGCTAAAGGCTATGGGGGCCACGAACGGATTGGTGCGTTCAATTTTTATTAATAATGGTGTTAACCTGATTACACGAGGCTTGTTCTGGGGCAATGTAATTGGTCTGGGCTTTTGTTACCTGCAATACCAGTTTAGAATAATCCCTTTAAATGCCCATGACTACTATATCAGCTATGTGCCTATAAGCTGGCACTGGGATGTGGTGCTGTTGTTGAACGTGCTGATGTTTGCAGTGGTGTCGGCTGTATTGCTACTTCCCACGATGATCATTTCAAGGATCAACCCAATTAAGGCGATTAAGTTTGATTAGAAAGAATTGAAGTTGATTAGTTAACTGTTAATAGCTAACTAAGAACTAATTGGCGGGAATGTATTTCTTGAACCAACTGGTAATGGTCATTTGCAACACACCGAAGAAGGCTTCTTTGAAAATACCAGCTGACATTTTGGATTCTCCTCGCACACGCTCGGTGAATATGATGGGTACTTCCTGAAGTTTGAAGCCGTATTTCCAGGTGATGAACTTCATTTCAATCTGAAAGGCATAACCTACAAACTTGATTTCATCAAGAGGAATGGTCTCTAATACTTTTCGTCTATAGCACACAAAGCCTGCAGTAGTATCCGCTATGGGCATGGTGGTGATCAGTCTCACATACATGCTGGCAAAGTAGGAAAGTAGCACACGGCCCATAGGCCAGTTTACCACGTTTACGCCTGTAGCATAGCGCGAGCCAATAGATAAATCAGCACCGTTTTGTGCGCAAGCAGTATAGAGTTGTACTAAATCTTTAGGATCATGAGAGAAGTCCGCGTCCATCTCTAAGAGAAAATCATAGCCCTTTTCGATGGCGTAATGAAAACCTGCAATGTAGGCAGTGCCCAGGCCTTGCTTGCCTGGACGCCTCAAGAGGTGCAGGCGCGTAGTTTGATGGTTATAAATTTTTTGAAGGGACTCAACAATTTCAGCCGTTCCATCTGGTGAATTGTCATCAACAATCAGAATATCAAACTCTTTGGGTTGCGAAAAAACAGCCTCAATAATAGCCTTTACATTTTCGCGTTCCTTGTAAGTGGGTATTATGACAATCGAATCGTTCACAGATAGTATTTGGAGGCTAAGCAAAACTACTAAAAGAATCTTCTTTGGCAATTCATTTTTGGATTCATCACCCTCTGATAAGATAAGGGGTTGAAAAGCAGTTTAAGTGCTTTTTTTAAGGCTCCCCAGTGTTTCTAGCGTGAACATAGTTTCAAAAAAATAGGGAAGGAGACGACTTTTTTCTCCTCTGCTTTCCAAACTTTCTGGAGTTTTTCTGAAAAGGCTGGTAAGGGATCGTGCCCTACTGCTTTCATAAATTTTTGTGTGGCTGACCACGACCGTAAATAACCCAGGAATTGATCAAGGTCCCATTCCAAGTTCAACGCAAAGTGCTCGGTTTGAACAGTGCGGAAGGGAAAGTGAATATTGACATATTCCTCTTCGATATGTTTTCGGGCAGCATCCCAATAAGGTCCGACAATGGTATTGTAGTAGTGATAAAAGAGAGGATCAACTTCTTTATTTACACTAAGAACAGAATAACCCCATATCGCCAGTTTCCCGTCCAGCTTACCAACGCGTTTAGCTTCGTTAAAAAACTTTTCAGTATCAAACCAATGCAGGGCCTGGCCCACAGTAATTAGATCAAATGAAGCATCAGAAAAGGGAGTCTGTTCGGCTGAACTGATGTGGTAGTGAATGTTTTTGCCTTGGATAGCATTAGCTAATTGCTGGTGACTGATATCGGTTGCCTCAACGCTTGTGAAGTGTTTACACAACTCGCTGGCTACTTGCCCATTTCCAGTAGCACAATCCCACGCTGCATCAAAGCTCTTTAGGTGGCTAAAAACATAAGCATATAGTTCGGGTGGATAGGAAGGTCTAAACGTTGCGTAAATGCTGGCATGTTGAGAGAAATAGTCCTTTTGCATATGCGGTTGAGGGCTTTTGATCAAACTAAATATGGATTCTAGTCGACCTTGTCTTTTACGATTTTGGCTGAACTTTGTTAACAATTTATTAATATTAGACTTGAATAAAGCATTGGTGCACCGATTCCTATGAAACGCGTCTTAAGCAGTTTTTTTCTGATCATTAATTACAAAACCCTTATCGTAACCGTTCTCGCCTTGGTTTCGACTTTCATTTGTATTCACTATAATTTTACTGCCAAGTTTCCCGATATGCTGGTGGGGGTGGCCATTGTGTTTCCCGTGGTTTTCTCGATTAGTTCTGCGTACACGAGAAGGGAGACGGCCTTGCAACGCTTGTCTGATTTTAAAGGTCATGCCATCGCCATCTATTTTGCTACACGCGATTGGCCAACGGATGGTGGAACTGATTTATCGAACCGTTCCCGCAATCTTATTTCTGAAATGTTTGTGCTGATGAGAGAGATGTTCATGACAAGTCACAATGCGGATTGGTCGAAGAACGAAAAAACGATGTATGATAAATTCTCTGAGCTCTCAAGCCTGACCATGCAAATGCGTGCTGCTGGAGTACAGAGCGGAGAGATTTCGCGCATCAGTCAGTATGTGAGCAAAATGATTATTGCTTTTGATAGCATGAAGGTAATTCACAATTACCGAACTCCTATTACGTTGCGTGCATACAGCAAAGTGTTCATTTATATCTTTCCAATCCTTTATGGACCCTATTTCGCCAGTGCGCACCTTGACTACTCTATGCATTTGGAATATGTGATGCCGGCCTTGTATAGTTTTATTCTAGTGAGTTTGGATAACATTCAAGATCATCTGGAAAATCCTTTTGATGAAGTGGGTGAAGACGACATCAAGATTGACGCGCATGAAACATTGCGTCAGCTTTCATAACAGGCACTACTGTAAAGAGGGTACTTCAGTTACTTCTGAAAATAGAAACTCCTTTCAGTTTTGCTGAAAGGAGTTTCTATTCTTGAGTACTAAGCTTCTATCCCCTAACAGCAATCCCCAACTCCTTTAACTGTTCTTCTGAAATCGTGGACGGTGTGTCAATCATCATATCGCGACCGGCATTGTTTTTCGGGAAAGCAATGAAATCGCGTATGGAATCAGAACCACCAAAAAGGGAACACAAGCGATCAAAGCCGAACGCGATACCTCCGTGTGGAGGCGCGCCAAATTCAAAGGCTTCCATTAAGAAACCAAATTGTTTTTTTGCTTCTGCTTCGCTAAAACCTAAATGATTGAACATCATTTGTTGTGTGGGTCTGTCGTGGATACGAATGGAGCCCCCGCCAATCTCTGTTCCGTTCAACACCATGTCGTAGGCATTGGCGCGTACTTTTCCAGGATCTGTCTCTAAAAGGTGTAAGTCTTCTCGCTTTGGCGAAGTAAAGGGATGATGCATGGCGTGGTAGCGCTTTGTCTCTTCATCAAACTCTAACAAAGGGAAATCCAATACCCATAGCGCAGAGAATTTTGATTTATCGCGGAAGCCGAGTTGCTCGCCCAAGAACAAACGCAACTCACTCAATTGCTTGCGAGCCGCATTTGTTTCACCAGGAAGTATCAAAAGTAAATCACCGGGCTGTGCCTTGAAGGCTTCTACCCACTTCTTCAAGTCATCCGCAGTATAAAATTTATCTACAGATGATTTTATGGTGCCATCGGTTCTGTATTGAACGTAGATCAAGCCCTTGGCACCCACCTGTGGTCGCTTCACAAACTCAGTAAGCTCATCTAATTGTTTTCGCGTATAATCGCTGCAACCGCTGGCGTTTATTCCCACTACCAATTCTGCACCATCGAATACACCAAAGTTTTTACCAGAGGTTAAATCAACGCCCTCACCTTTTAATTCTACAAACTTCATATCGAAGCGTGTGTCGGGTTTGTCGCTGC
Organism: Cytophagales bacterium Ga0077538; assembly: GCA_001464155.1. Taxonomy (GTDB): domain Bacteria; phylum Bacteroidota; class Bacteroidia; order Cytophagales; family Cyclobacteriaceae; genus Chryseotalea. The sequence goes on from LNEN01000120.1 coordinate 16,468, forward strand.
CGTAATATTTCATGGCATCAGCATATTGCATACGCTGTACGGTTGGCAAATCAATTCCCTTTACAGCTTTGAATAAATGACGGATCAAACCTTCGAAAGTGTTGAGAATATCTTCTTGTTCAATGAAGGCCATCTCGCAGTCTATCTGTGTAAATTCTGGCTGGCGATCTGCTCGTAAATCTTCATCGCGGAAGCATTTTACAATTTGATAATAGCGATCAAAGCCCGACACCATCAATAATTGCTTAAAGGTTTGGGGTGATTGTGGCAAGGCATAGAACTCACCGTTATGCATGCGCGAAGGCACCACAAAATCGCGCGCGCCTTCCGGAGTTGATTTTATCAGTACAGGAGTTTCTACTTCAATGAAATTTTGTCCATCCAAATAGGCGCGTGTTTGCTGTGCTACTTTGTGACGCAACTGTAATTTTTCACGCACCGTATTTCTGCGCAAATCGAGGTAGCGATACTTCATGCGAAGGTCATCGCCACCATCGGTTTCATCTTCAATAGTAAAGGGTGGCAACTTGGCGGAATTGAGCACGGTAAGTTTCGTCACCTTTATTTCTACCTCACCAGTATTGATCTTTTCATTTTTAGATAGACGTTCTGCCACAAGACCTTCCACTTGTATGACAAATTCACGACCGGTAGCACGTGCTTCGGCAAAAAGAGTCGGGTCAGTCTTGCCCTCTTCAAAAATCAATTGAGTGATACCGTAGCGGTCACGGAGATCAATCCACAAGACACTGCCCTTATCGCGACTGCGCTGCACCCAACCGGCCAGTTTTACTGTTTTTCCAACATCCGAAAGTCTTAATTCACCGCAAGTATGAGTACGTAGCATAGAGAAATGTTAATTTTGTGCTCCAGCCAAAGCTTTAGCGCAGGCTGGGCGCGAATTTAATTGATTCTTAACGAGCTATGCGATACTCCCTCATTATTTTACTGTTGATTTTCAGTGCCTTTGTCGAAAAGCCCAAATTGGTGAAGACCAAATTGACTGAAGGAATGTCCGCCTCCATTCCGGCTAGCTTCAAGCCCATGGATGAAATGGACTTTACCCAGCGCTATCCTTCTGTGCGCGCTCCTCTCGCGGCCTTTACGAATGAGGATCGGGATGCAGACTTTAGTGTGAATATCTCTGCTACCCAATGGCCAGATGCTGATGTAGCGATGGCCAGTAAATTTTTTCGGGCAGGCTTAACCAATCTTTTTGATAAGGTTGACTTTATCAGTGAAGGCGTGCGCGAAGTTCACGGAAAGCAATTTATTTATTTCGAGATCGAATCTCGTATGAGTGGAACCAAAACGAATGAAGAGAATCGTTCACCCATCTCCAAGTACACCTACATTCAATACCTGGTAGAAAAAGATCGTACGCTTGTCTTTACATTCAGCTGTCAGGCGCGGGCTCGTCAGGACTGGGAGGAGACGGCTCTTTTAATGATGAAATCTTTGAAAATAAAGTAAGAGCCTGCTGCTGAATGTATCCTAAACACAACAGCAGACTCTTCCTCCTATTCACCCAGCAACTGAAGAATTTCAGTGTTGCTTACCGAGTAGTCTACCAAACGGTTGGTGTACACGTGGTTTAACCATTGATTGCCCGCATCATAGTTCACTGCGGGTTTGTTGAATTGAACAAAGTCAACCGTCAATCTAAAATCCAATTTGCCCAAATGATCAAATTCTTCGTTGTTGAATTTGAAAGGATCGCCCCAGAGTATGTTGTTTGGTACAGCCATGCTGTTGGTATAGCAGTTCAAGCCCACTTGGAGTAACGGAGGCCAGTCTACTAAATAAAAGCGATCGTGTACTGTCCAGGTTTTGTCTTCATCGTATTTATAGAGCATGATAAAGGCATTGCCAACACGCACCACACGAAGGGTAATCCATTCGGCTTTGGCATCGCGAAGTTTTAGATTGGAACGGCTGTTGAGTGTGTACTTTGTTTCGATTACCTGCTTACCGCTTTCTTCGGCAACACCAGTGGTTATGAACATCCAATTCTCCTCTTTCTCTTTCCACTGTGTTTTGTCTGTACGCTTAGGAACACGCACCATCAAACCGCCTAAAGACCATTTAGTAGTAGTGATATCCGTTGTTACTCCGGTAGCGCGAATGCGGGCACGGACGTCAAAATCACCGCGAATATCTTTGTAAAGAAAGGGCGCATTTTTATCGGCAAACCATCCTGAAGTTCCAGGTTCCAAGAGGAGGTTGCCATCCTTAATTTCTTTTCTTTTTGCTTTATCGGGCCATCCTTCTGTTTGGTGAAGCCAATTCCAACCAGCTAATTCTTCATCTTTTGAAAAGGAAGCATTCAATGCTGAAGTGCTTATCGATTGTGAAAAGGAGTTGAAAAGAGTTAAGCTAAAGCTGAGTCCTACTAAAAGTTTTCGAAGCATAAATACAATTATTAAACAGGTATATACTTAGAATCAGGAGCAGAAGTTTCATAATTTTATACCCCCATATCCCGTATTTATCAGACAATGATCGAATTGTACACAGACGACTATTTTATGCAAGAAGCGCTGAAGGAGGCGCAGAAAGCATTGGAAATTGGGGAAGTACCCGTGGGCGCTGTGGTGGTCTGTAATAATCGGATTATTGCCCGGGCACATAACCAGACTGAAAAGTTGACAGATGCCACAGCCCATGCTGAGATGCTGGCGGTTACAGCCGCTGCTAATTTTCTTGGCTCAAAGTATTTAACAGAATGCACCTTATATGTTACCTTAGAGCCTTGTACGATGTGTGCCGGAGCCCTTCATTGGGTGCAGTTGGGACGCCTGGTATTTGGTGCTTCGGATGTGCAGCGCGGATACAGCTTACTAAAGTCCCCAGTGCTGCACCAAAAAACAGCAGTAGCCATTGGGGTGAAGGCAGAAGAGAGTAAGACCTTGGTGAACACTTTTTTTAAAAGTATTAGAGATTAAAAATTATAGATGTAATGGACGTAAAAGGAAGAATCATTCAGATGTTGCCTATGCAAACTGGTGCTGGTAAGAACGGGCAGTGGCGCAAGCAGGAGTTTATTGTTGAGACACAAGGCAAGTACCCTAAGAAAGTATGTCTTTCTGCCTGGGGAGATAAAATTGATCAATTTGGTTTAGCCGTTGGCCAAACCGTAAGTGCTTCCGTAGAATTGGAAAGCAGAGAGTATAACAATCGTTGGTACACAGAGGCGCGTGCCTGGAAGGTAGAAAAACAGGGTAGCGAAGGTGGTAACTATTCAACACCTCCTGCTTATGATACCTTTGATGCACCAGCAGGGCCTCAATCCTCAGACGATCTGCCCTTTTAATTAGTAGATAACTTGACCTTTGCGAACTAATAGAGTAGCAAGCAGGTTGTAAATCATGTTGAGCGGGTCAAGGGTTAAACTTTTTAACAGCTTTTGATCTGTGTTTACTGAGAAAATTTAAACAACTAAAAAATTACATATGGCATTTACACTTCCTAACCTTCCGTATGCACACAATGCATTGGAACCACACATTGATACGAAGACCATGGAGATACACCATGGCAAGCACCACAATGCTTATGTCACCAATCTAAATGCAGCTGTGGCCGGTAAGCCAGAGGAGAGCTTGAGCATTGAAGAGATTTGCAAAAACATTTCTAAGTACCCAATGGCCGTTCGCAACAATGGGGGTGGTCATTACAACCACAGTCTGTTCTGGACTGTCATGGGACCAAATGCCGGTGGTGTGCCTACTGGCGCATTGGCTGATGCGATCAATGCAGCGTTTGGAGCGTTTGACGAATTCAAAGCAAAGTTTGCAGCTGCCGGAACCACTCGTTTTGGTTCAGGTTGGGCCTGGTTGATTGTGGGTGCTGATGGAAAATTAGCGGTTACCTCAACACCTAATCAGGATAATCCTTTAATGGACGTTGCTGAAGTAAAAGGCACTCCTATTTTAGGAATGGATGTGTGGGAACATGCTTACTATTTGCACTATCAAAATCGCAGACCCGACTATATCGCAGCTTTTTGGAATGTGGTAAACTGGTCTGAAGTAGCAAAGCGTTTTGCTGCTGCAAAATAATTTTGGTTCGTTGCATAAAAGTTTTTAAGTGATTTGCAAAAGTCTTTAAGTGATTTGCAAAAGTCTTTAAGTTTATTGTGAATTGACAGGGGCAAATGATCAAATGTTGCTTAGCAAGTGAACGTTGTCGGTTAAAATATGGTGGAGATTCCACGTAATGTGAATTTAGTCGAATGTGATTTTAGGCTAACCTCGTTTACTGGTTTGTTAATGTTATTAACTGAAACATCCAAAGTTGGATTTAACCTATTCGATCAAGAAATGGCTCATGTATTTGAGCTATTTCTTTTTCAAACCCAACCGGATAAGTCTCATAAAAGTCTCTAAGAAACAATTGGTGATAAACCTTCTCCCTAAAGCAAATCATTTGATGGCATTTTATTGGGCCATTTGACCTAAAGGCTTTTTAGAGGTAAAATTTGAATTATTTGCAAGGTCCGGGGTTCACCTATTGGGCTTTTCCAGGGTCTTAAAACCTCCTTAAAATTTCATATGATCAATTATTTCCCCACTCCTTACCCTGGAGAAGTATTTTATAGCTGGATCGCTCGGTATCAACATCGCACCCTTAAATCATCGAAATCAATCTTTCGAGATCTGTTTGGATGTAGACACAATCCAGTCTCAATTTTACTACCAAGGCGACTAAAGAAATTTTCTGAGACAATTGCCCCCATTATTTCAATATCAGAAGAGTTGATCCTCAAAAAGATGACACTTTGGCAATACTTACAGTCAACAATACCCGAAGACAGGAGGGAAAATATTTTGAGGTCCCTGAATATTTTTTTAAACGAAGACTCCAAAAAGAAGGAGATGAATTCAGTTATTCGAGGAAGAATAACTCATGAAGCTAAATACTGTGTGCTCTGCAATCAAGAAGACATGGAAAACTTTGGTGAATTGTACTTACATAGAGATCATCAAATTCCTGGAATACTATTATGTCAAAAACACAATTGCTTTTTAGAAGTATTTAGCCTCAAAAATGGACAGTTTTCTGACTACATTTTTGTCATGCAAACCCTTCAAGTGTGTAACGTCAAAATTCCGAGACTAAATGAGAACGAGCTCTTATTAAAGATTACAGACAAGATGATTTTGTTAGCAAACGGTGCTGATATCTCAAACTGTTTTGACCCAGACTACCTTAGCGAATTTGGAAAAGCTTCTAATTATATTCTACGGAAGAATTGGAATATGATTCGTTTAAACCAAGACATTTCTTCTTTTTATAGAAGTGTATCAGAATACCCGCAACTTAGGTTTAATAAAGGTAAACCACCTATTCCCGAAGGATTATGGTTGGGCCTCGAAAAGCGCTCTTCGCCGCTTACTTATGTTTTAATGTTGCTATTTATTGAAAGTAAGAGGAGTTCGACTATTGAGCCTGAGCAATGGAAATGCATTAATCAAGTTTGCTCAAATTATAAATTGGTAGTTCCTCATAAAGAAGAATTGTTTACACAACCTAAAAGATCCCCGATGAAAGTAGTCATATGCGAATGTGGGATGAGGACTCAAGTAACCTATGATAAAAATGGTAAATTTTTGAAACGGACAGTTCTGGAAAGAGGTCATCTATGGAACAAGAAACTAGCTGAGGGTATAGAAGCAGGTCTTTCTCAAGAGAAGCTTGCCAAGCAATTAGGTGTTGACGCTACCACTATTAGCTATCAAGCAAATAAGTTAGGGATAGAACACCCATGGAAAATAGAACGGGGTAAGCCAAGGCCAAACAAGATTAAATCTTCTCATGACAAACAAGCCGATAGGGCGGCATGGCTTAAGCTACTGAATAGTCAAAATTTCAAAACTGTATCTCAATCAAGAATTGGAAATTGGGGATTATATGGTCGGTTAAAGAGAACAGATATAAAGTGGCTTAAAGAGACAAACAAATCACGATACGTAAGAGCTAAAAGTAAATCAACCAAGATAGATGAAATCGATAATTCAGTTTATCAAAAGCTTCTAAAGAGTTTTGATTCTCTAAAAAAATCTAATGTGCGCTTCAGGATAAGCATAGGAGTTTTATTGAGGTCGGTGGGACTTAATCATTCTTACATTTATTCAAATAGTAATTTGGGAAAAAGTGGTGTGTTGCTAGCTGAAATTGCTGAGTCAGTGGAGGAGTATCAGATTAGGAGGATAGCAATGGTAAATGAAGAAATGCAAAATGCTGGAGAGAGCGTTACATTAAATAAATTATTGAAAAGAGCGTCCCTAACGAGAAGCAAAATTTCTGAAAAAGTTTTTATGTATCTGGAATCCACAGTTGGGGAAAGCCATGTTAGGGGGAATTGACTACTAACTAGGAACGATTACGCATAAGTTTAGTTCTGAAAGAGTCAAAACTCAACGATAAACGGAGCATTAACAACATCATAGTGCTCATCTACAACACTTGCATTAAAGAACTGGACACCCGACTCAGCCATTGTACCAGATTCTTCATGTACATGATCAAACACATGAATTATCGGTTTCACCTCTAGCGCTCTATTTAGAAGGTCCTGGCAGCCTATATTTCCGTCCAATTAAGTATATTCCATTACTCTGTTAGGAGGACATTGGGTTACTAAAATATCAAAATCACTTGGAATTAAATCCCATTCCTTTTTCATCTCTAGTCTACTTTATATAAATGCCGAATTATTCCCTTTTGTAATAAGTATTGATGAATGATTTGGAAGGGTCATATGGAAATCTCCTAAACATTTTGCTGGAAGTTTTTGCTATTCTTTGGGTCTAACTTAGTGATTCCGCTGGGATATGTGTTTATAAATCAAAATAAGCAATAACTATCTTGCTCGTCCTTTTAATGGTGTTGTTCCGTTTATCCTTGAATTCTGGAACCCAGACTACTGGATGGCGTAACCTTTTAAGTAACCTACGCTCATCATTGATTTGAAAACCAGTCAAAAGCATTATCTTCCGTCAACCTGCTAACAGAGTATTATTTATGCAAACCCCTAACCGAGTAAGTTGTCTCGCGATCAACTGTAGTGTTGCAGATGGCTTAGGCAAACTTGTCGTTATAATAATTGACAGTTCAAACAACGTAATACGGCAAGTATTCACCAGCCCCTCGGTATTTTCATTCAGGAGAAATTCTGCAGAAATCTTGAATTGGCATCGAGACAACATCATCTCTTTAATTGCTCAGTACGATATTCAATTAATTTCTGTTAAGAAAACTGAAAGAACTTCCTTTTACTCCAAACCGAAGAATTCAGATATATTTAAGCTGTATATGGAGGGAGTTATGCTTTCACTGGCAGGGAGTATAGGAAAGCAGAATAAGCACCTTTATAAAAACGAAGTCCAAGCGAAGCTTGGTGATCCCGACATCTTTGACACATCTATTACCAGCATAATAAAAAAATTTGGACTTAATGATTGCATGGGCACGATATCAAAAGCAGACATACCTTCAACAAAGGATGCAATTCTAACAGCATTGGCATCTCAGGAATCTTGAATTCAGCGCAAATGATAAACACTACTGTTCAAATAGAGCATAAACAAGATTTTGAAGAACAGGGCTTCTATTCAAAGTCATATGTGGCACGAGACAAGCGGCTCAGCAGGGACGTTGCCGTCAAAGACATTCTGGTTAAGAATTTAACTTCAGAAGCTGATTTTGAAAAGTATTTTGCTGAAGCACTTAAACTTTCGATGGCTGCACATCCGAAAGTTCTTGGTGTTTATTATGTCGGAATTGATGAAAGTACTGATATCAAGGTGCCAAGGATAGTTACAAAATATTTCAAAAATGGTTCTTTGAACTCCTTGTTGTCTAAGAGCTATAAAGATAATGGAAGAACTTTAGGGCTTGACCATGTTATTCGTATTGCTCACCAGGTGATTCAGGGAATGATCCATTTACATGCACTTGACATCCTTCACCTTGATCTGAAGGCGTCCAACATATACGTAGGCGATGACAATGAAATGGTAATTGGTGATTTTGGCCAATCAAAATTCATTAAAGATGAGATCGCGATCGACCCAGGTAACCTCTACCCTGCAATTTCACCACCCGAAGCTTCTTCTCATAAAGCCGTAGATAAGACCGCTGATATTTATCAGTTTGGTCTACTTTTATATTCACTGGTCGCATATGACAAGTATCGCGAGGCAATCGACAAGACATACCAGATAGATACGGAAACACTAAAGAGTACATTCAGAGGCGAGAACAATGAGGAAGCTCGCAAGAAATTTAAAGAGAACATGAAAGCTTATCTGGCTGCGCTTAAAACAGGAACTTTTCCAGAAAAGAAGTTTCGCCACTATGTTCATCCTGTCCTCAAATCAATCATTCAAAAATGTCTTGAGAAAGTTGAAAACAGGTATAATAATTTTTATGAAATTCAGACAGATCTGAATTCCATTACACTTTCGAATGACTTAGTTGATCTGCATCAGAAACTTGATCAGCCTGATGTCGTATACTTTACTAAGGATGGAAAGCCATGCTCAATTGCTGTTGCTTCAGCGGATGGAAAGTACTCGCTTACCCCTCATAAGAATGAACGTCATATCAAGGCTAGTGATAAGGTGCGAGTAAGTGAAACCAAACTAGTCAAGGAAATGTTTAATTTGGCGGAGGAATTATGAAATTCAAGTGCAAATTTTGCGGTAATGTAATGAACGTCAGTGCATTACAATTCAAGAGCAATCATTTCTGTAATGACTGCTTTGAAGAACGAGCTAGGATAGTTTCTGGTGATCGTAAAGACTTGAACACATTTTCATTCATGGGTGAATCATTTTCTTTATCCCCATCCCGTAAAAATGAGAACATTCTGAAGAGATAAGTTTAATGAACTGAAACAGAAGCCAAAATTCTTGTAAGATTCTTTCATTGTTCCCTGATTAACCTTTGCTGGATCTTTGAGCAGCCTTTTTCCTTAGTATCTTTTGATCCTGTCGCGATTTCAAAATTTCATTGCTTCACGAATTAACCTCCCTTCGGAGGAGTTCATACTTTGCAGTGCCTCATTTAAATCTCTGTCGGCTTAAAAGTCATTAATCTCTTTGTCATCAAAGAAATCAGGAGAAACATAAGTATTGTAAATCGCAATGTTAGTATTTCTATCATGGAAGCCAAGAGCTAAACCACCAACATTTAAAGGTAACTGTGTTTTATACCCCCCCCCCAGCAATTTCTTCAGTGTGAAGTGCCATGCTGACTTTTTATTTCTGGGAGCCCTTGACTCTTTACCCACACCATGAGGCCGATTTGCTTATTAGAAGAAAGTAAAATCTTGAAATACTCAGGTGGGATGAAAGGTTTGAGACAACTAAGAGAGCAATAGTCTTCTACTATTCAATACTGGGGCAATGCCAATTTAATATGAATGTGATTAATCATGAACTGGAAAATTACATGGCTTACCTAATTTTACTTTGATCATAAGCCTCCTGAAGATTTAACCAATATTTCTTTGATGTGCCGAACACTTTGGAAAGTCTTTCTGCTATTGCATCTGTTATGGCCAATTCCCCTTGCAGTAATCTTGTAACATCATTCTCGGAAAGATTTAGTTTCGCAGGAAGCTGTTCTCTTTCAATGAATAATGGAATAATATAGAGTTCGGATATTATTTCCCCAGGGTGAGGAAGGTCTTTCTGAAATGCAGTTTTTACCTTCATCGATTCTTTTCTTTCACCCTTCCAGAATTTGCGCTTGAGAAATTTGCGTAAAGGCTTGGCCCATTCACTCGAAGTCGTAAGTGTGCCTTTTTTCTTAGTTGACATAGAAGTGATGTTTTATTGCCAAGTCCATTCTGTATTATCAAAATCCTTAACCTTCTCTGATTTAGTAACCTTTCCAGACTTTTTAGAAATCTGTTTTTTGTGGCTATTATTTCGCTTAATTAAATATGCTTTGAGGATGGGGTCGCGAAACACCCTCTCACCCTTGAAATAATAAACAAACTCGTCCATGCACTGAAATATTTCGGAATGCTTTGAAGGTGGCAGCTCTATTTCAACTCCATCCGCGTAGGAGAAGAGGGTTGTCTGTTGAACTTTGCTCAAAAAACCTAACCTTGCCTCATAGATCCATGAGATCTTTTCAAGAAATTGAGAAATGGTCTTATCTATCAATTGCCTATTAATCACCTTTGCTTTGGTAAGACAGATGTTATGGCAGATCGTCTGTATTCTTCTAGGCATGCTATTCAATTTATTAATAAGAAACAGGATCGATGATTCATTAATAGACTTGCCAGCAATAGCAAAATTCTTCTGAATGTATTCAATCCAAAGTTCCGGGGGTATTCTATCAAAAAACAGTTTTGATCCTACTTCCGCTAAGGGTCTTCTTCTAGCCTTTAGAGTGAGCGTCTCATACGTGAGATCTTGTAGTACGACAGTTCTAATATGTAGCCTATCTGGGCCTTCAGGTTGCCAGACACTTCTAATCTTAGCCTCTATGATTTCTGCATGGGGTAGTGAATAGACCGCCTCAAAGTCATCTACAATAGCAATTAATCGCTTTCCTAGTCTCTTAGCATAGTCTGTTGGTCGCTTATAATAGTTATCTTCAAATTGATCTTCATAATTTGATTCATTGATAAATCCCCACCGGTAATCAGGAATTCCAATAGCAGAGAACATGGCTTCGACATAACGCTTAATCAAATCCCATTCCGAGGTTACATTTCGGAAACTTACATAGCCCACAACTACCTCATCCTTTTTTTGTAATTCCTCCCTTAATCTAAGGGCCACAGAAGTTTTTCCAAAACCACCGGCACCGTATAATATTACTAGTGAATTATCTTCAATTTCATTCAAAATCCAGTCTATTTCTGACTGTCGATTAATGAAATGAGAGTTTGTGACCGGTCTGTCATAAATGAAGGGGGAGGGAACATATTCTTGAAAGCGAGAATAAAAGGAATCCATGAATTTGTCCAACAATGCATTGTTTTTGATTGAATTGAATTCAAGCTGAATCAAAACTCCATGCCAGGATTTTTTCATCGTAAATGCTTTGTCAGGCTTAGCAGCATAGTTATACTTAACTAATATCTTCTTGGCTGATTTACTTTTTGGTTTCTTTACTTGTGCAACTTTATCTTTTGGCATGGCGAAATGGTTTAGTCTATATCAATCACAAATGGTTGGTTAGTCACCCGATCTGATTCATTAAGAATAGATGCGTTATAAAATTGTATGCCAGACTTCTCTATCATACCATAAGCTTCGTGTATATGTCCAAAAACATGAACCTTAGGCTGAACTTCAATAACTTTTCTGAGTAGCTCTTCGCAACCACATAACCTGCCTGTGATATTTCTATCAAGAATCGAAATAGGAGGGCCATGTGTTACTAGAATATCTAA
>LNEN01000121.1 GCA_001464155.1 Cytophagales bacterium Ga0077538
CCGATCTTCGGGAGGACCGAAAAACCATCATTGACTTCTATCATCAGCAAAAGCTTCCAATTGTATTTGAACAACTACCCGCTGATCTGCTTGACATCCTCAGTCCCAACTCCTATCAAAAAGCGAGTTGGGTCTTGCACATGTTGCGCACCGAAATGGGAAATGAGGCCTTTTGGAAAGCGATAAAGTTCTACTTCGCCACCTACAAAAACGCCAATGCTTCTACCGAGGACTTTAAGACTTTAGTGCAGGGATTTACAGACAAAGACTTAAATCCCTTTTTCACTCAATGGTTGCACCGACCTGGCCACCCCAAACTCAGCTTACAATGGACCTACAACACCAACACCCAAACAGTAGAAGGAACTATCGAACAATTTCAGGCTGAAGAAGTCTTTTTAGCACCTTTAGAAATTGGAATTGTGGATGATTCTATGAATTTCTCAGGGGTTCAAAAAGTTAAGCTTTCTGAAAGAAAAAGCCATTTTAGCTTTAAAACAGGCAAAAAACCTCTAAAAATGGTGTTAGATCCCCAAACGAAGCTCCTTTTTGAGGAAAAACTCTAGAATTGATTGTGGTCCTTCATTGCATATTTCACAAATCGCCTTACCTTTGCACTCCTTATTGCTAAAGAGATATGGCAAACCACAAATCCGCAGAGAAAAGAATTCGTGCAAACGAGACAAAACGAGTAAGAAACCGCTACCAGCACAAGTCTACTCGTACTGTTGTAAAGAAATTGATCGAGGCTACAGGTAAAGCTGATGCTGAAACTTTATTGAAAGATGCATCTTCTATGGTTGATAAATTGGCCAAGAAAAACATCATTCACTGGAAGAAAGCCGCTAACCAGAAGTCAAAACTCGCTAAGCGTGTAAACAAATTAGCTTAATATTTACTTCTTCTAAATATTTTGAGAGAGAAAAAACCTCCCACGAAAGTCGGGAGGTTTTTTTTATGCTTGACACCTACCCTCTTCATCTCCACTGAGTCTTTGTTTTTTCCTATTTTTAAGAAAACAAAACTCGTTGGACAAGCCTCTTACCATTAAAGATTGGTCTGCGGAAGACCGCCCTCGTGAAAAACTCCTCCTCAAAGGAAAGAGTGCTCTTTCAGATGCCGAATTAATAGCCATTCTTTTAGGAACAGGCACCGCTTCCGCCAGTGCTGTTGACCTGGGCAAGAAACTATTACAAAACACTTCACACAATCTAGACGAACTCGCCCAATTATCGGTAAAGGACTTGATGAAAGTGAAAGGCATTGGAGAAGCAAAAGCCATTACCATTGTAGCGGCTATGGAGCTTGGCAGGAGAAGAAAGGAGTTCATAACAGAGGAGAAAGCAAAGATTACCTCTTCAAAGGATGCGTACGAATTGGTTAAAGGGGATCTTATGGATCTGCCCCATGAAGAATTTTGGATCATTCTCACCAATCGCGCGCAGCGCGTCATTAAGAAACAACAGATAAGCTCTGGAGGTGTGGCAGGAACAGTAGCTGATCCCAAAATGATTTTTAAACTGGCTGTTGAAGAGCTCGCTAGTGGACTTTTATTGGTGCACAATCACCCGTCAGGCAACCTCACCGCCAGTGAGGCAGACATTACGTTAACCAAACGCCTGAAGGAAAGCGGAAAACTACTAGAAATTCAAGTACTCGATCACCTCATTGTGGCAGGCAAAAGATATTTTAGCTTTGCAGATGAAGGTCTGTTATGAGTAAAAGGAAACCACCCATCGACTGGCACAATCACACCATTACATTTATCAGTACCATTATTGGTATTCTGATCGCCTTTCAATTAGAAGATTGGCGCGAGAACAGAGAAGAACAAGCAAAAATTAACAAAGCGGAACTCTCTTTACTCAATGAGCTGAAACGAAACAAAGTAGGACTAGAAACGACTATAAAAATCAATAAGGATTGGCTCTTGTACGCAGATTTCATCACGAGTCACACGTATGATGATTACCTGGCCTGCACGCAACAAGAATTGGATTCTGCAATTAAAATGCACCCCACTCGTTTTAGTAATAGTAACTTTATAAAAAAACTCGACCAGACCACTAATTTGTACGGAATGAGTTTCGAAGTAGATGTTCACTTTATCTTTCAAATTGAAACAGCCACTTGGGAAGCGGTGAAGTCATCAGGCACATTAAATTTTATTGAACAAAGTCACGTATTTTGGTACGTTAAAACATATAAAGAATTGGAACGAAGGTTGAGTACGCTGGATGAGCGAGAACTCATGGAGAAACTGGGGAATTATGGTTCTAGTATAACTTTATATAATCTTGTAACGGACCAAACAAGAGGGTACGAGATAAAATTAGATTACTTAGACCGTGGACTTACAGCATTGGAAAAGCTTCGCGAGGAGAATCAGCAATAATGACTACTAAAAAAAGAATAGGACTACTCATCTGCGCACTTGCGATTCCTTCTCTCCTGTTCTTTCTTCCTCTCCATAAGAACAAAAAGAAATCGATTCCCAGCAAACCTCCTGCAACACAACATTCAAATGATGATGTAGTAGCCACTCCTGCCAATCCTTATCTAGTAACCCTGGCGCATGCCTACGATTCTGCCTTTCAGCAGTTAATGATTCGCCATAAAAATCCGGGTGCTTCGGTTGCCATCGTTTACGATTCCATCATTATTCTTCTGAAAGGATATGGCGTAAAAGAAGCAGGTACCACGGACAGCGTTGACACGCACACCGTATTTCGATTGGCCTCTGTGTCCAAACCCTTTGCTTCTTTTCTTACTGGTATTTTGGTGCAGGAAAAAGTGCTGGACTGGAATGATACCGTCTTACAACGTTGGCCAGATTTTAAACTCAAAACAATCGAACATGCAAAACAGATCACGCTACGCCACGTACTTTCTCACTCTACCGGTCTACCCTATCACACCTACACCAACATGATCGAAGAAGCACTTCCTTTTGATACGCTACTCAGCTATTTACGCGATATTAAACTTGTCAGCAAACCCGGAGAACTCTACAGTTATCAGAATGTTGGCTACAGTATCATTGGTAAAGTCATTGAACAAACTACTGGCAAAACCTACCAGCAACAACTCAACGAAAAAGTATTTACTCCGCTGCAGATGAATGATGCCTCCACCGATTACAATGGATTACTCTCCAGCGGCAACATGGCACAACCACATATGTTTAAGCGGGGGCGAATGCAAGCCACAACGGTACGCGATACCTATTATAATGTATCCCCTGCTGGTGGCGTTAATGCGAGTATTGCAGACATGTCCAAATGGCTAAGGGCACTTCTCGGAAATCGCGAAGATGTAATTCAACAACAAACCCTAGAAACTGTTTTTACCCCGAATATCTTAGCAAATTCTCGCAATCGGAATTTCTACCAATGGAAACGTGTCCGGAGAGCCTACTATGGTTTGGGTTGGCGCATCTTGCATTTTCCGGGAGACACACTGATTTACCACGGTGGGTATGTAACCGGCTTTAGAAGCGAGGTCGCATTACTTCCTTCAGAAAAGATTGCCATCTGTGTGTTGTCTAATGCGCCAGGCCAATTGGCCGATACAAGTTTGCCACTTTTTTTAAAGATCTTTGATCGCTATCGCGAGTCTATAAAAAACTGGAAACCGAAACAAGAGATAGATCTCTAAGGCTCTTCTTCACTACTTTGCTTTTGAAACGATCGTATGAAACCTAAAAATATTCTTCTACTCCTGATTACCCTCTCCATACTGGTAACACTTTTTTATTCTCTGCGTAATGGAGGCACCAACGAGGCCTACAAAAAGGAAATTGAAAAAGAACGGAAGGATAAGGATGATTACATGCGCAACAATTCCGAATCGCCCTTTGCCGATAGCGTAGAGGCCTTTACAGGATTGAACTATTTTGAGGTAGACGAAGCCTTTCGCATTTCTGCCAACTTAGTACCCATAGAAGAGAAGAAAACCATAACCCTTGCCACCAGTGATGGTTTAGAAAAAAGATACCTCCCTTATGCTTATGCAGAATTTTCTCTGCAGGGTGAAGAGTGTCGATTGCTCATTCTCGAAATAATGGACATGGGGCCCTTTCGCGGCACCTTGTTCCTGGCCTTTGCCGATGCCACCAGTGCCAAAGAAAGCTACGGTGCTGGCCGTTACCTAGACATTAAGAAAGTTCCGGGGAGCACTTCCCTTATCCTGGATTTTAACAAAGCCTATAATCCCTATTGCGCTTACAACGAGAACTTTTCCTGCCCCTTTCCTCCGGCTGAAAATCTCTTAAAAGTAGCCATTACTGCAGGCGAAAAGGTCTATAAATAATTGCCGCAAAAGCCCTATTTTTGGAGAATCATCATTAAGATCTCCTACAACTGGCTTAAAGAATACATCGATATACCCGAAACCGCTGAAGAAATCGGTAAAGTCCTAACCTCCACTGGTCTTGAGGTGGAAAGCGTTGAACACTTCGAAAGTGTAAAAGGTGGCCTGCAAGGAATTGTTATTGGTGAAGTGCTGACTTGCACCAAACATCCCAATGCTGATAAACTATCGCTTACAACAGTAGATGTTGGCAATGGAAAAATTCAACCCATTGTCTGCGGAGCGCCCAATGTGGCCGCCGGACAGAAAGTAGTAGTGGCCCTTCCAGGCGCAACCCTCTATCCCAGTCAAGGCGAATCCTTCACGATTAAATCTGCAAAAATACGAGGCGAAGTAAGTGAAGGGATGATCTGTGCCGAAGATGAAATTGGCTTAGGTCAAAGTCATGCGGGCATTATGGTGTTAAACACCACGGCCGCCAACGGAACACCTGCCGCTGAATACTTCAATATTCAGGCGGATTACGTAATCGAAATTGGTCTTACCCCTAACCGTGTAGATGCTGCTTCACATATTGGTGTAGCACGCGACATTCGTGCATCGCAGAAGCGAAACATTACCTGGCCCTCGGTAGAAAAGTTTGCCATTGACAACGAACTACGTAAAATTGAGGTGAGCGTTGAGAATGCAGAGGCTTGCCCTCGCTACTCTGGCGTAACCATCAGCGGCATAAAAGTTGGCGATTCTCCGGATTGGTTAAAGAATAAATTATTAGCCATTGACCTTACACCCATCAACAACATTGTAGACGTAACCAATTTCATTTGTCATGAGTTGGGGCAACCCATGCATGCTTTTGATGCGGATAAAATCGAAGGCAAAAAAGTAATTATCAAAACACTTCCAAAAGGCAGCAAGTTCACTACACTGGATGCAAAAGAGCGCGAGCTGCAAGCTACTGACTTAATGATCTGCAATGCTACCGAAGGCATGTGCATGGCAGGCGTTTTTGGTGGAGCCAAATCAGGCATCAGCGCAAGCACGCAAAATATCTTTCTGGAGAGTGCTTATTTTTCTCCTGAGTACGTGCGTAAAACCTCCCTGCATCATGGCTTAAAGACGGACTCTTCGTTCCGCTTCGAGCGTGGTACCGATCCCAACATAACTGTATACGCGCTAAAACGAGCGGCCCTGCTCATCAAAGAAATTGCAGGAGGAACTATTAGTTCTTCCATTGTTGACATTTATCCTACCAAGATTGAAAATAAATCCATCCTTGTAAAAGATAAGAATGTCAATCGCCTCATCGGAAAAACTCTTTCCAGAGAAGAAGTAACCGGAATACTGGAACGTCTTGATATCAACGTTACTTCATCTGCTGCCGATGAATATACAGTATCCGTTCCGCCTTACCGCGTAGATGTACAGCAGGAAGCAGACGTAATCGAAGAAGTGTTGCGCATCTATGGCTTCAATAATATTGAGTTAAAAGAATTCGCAGGCGCTGATTTCATTTCTTCTTTTCCAGAGAAAGACATTAATAAATTCAGAAATATTCTTGGCGGACAACTTGTAGCCAATGGCTTTTATGAAATCTGGACCAATTCACTCACCAATTTCGCTTATCAGCAAAAACACAAATTAAACTTTGCAGGCGAACCTGTTGAGATCTTGAATAAACTCAGCGAAGAGCAGGGCATTCTTCGTCAGACCATGTTGTTTACAGGACTGGAGGTGTGTGCCTACAACATCAATCGCAAGCAAAAAGACCTGAAGTTATTTGAGTTTGGAAAGATCTATTCAAAGCAAGAAGGGAAATATGTCGAGACTGAACGCTTAGCCCTCTACCTCAGTGGCAACACAGAAGCAGAGAACTGGCAGCGCAAGGCTAAAGTGGCCGACTACTACGATCTGGCACAAGTGGTAAGCGGTGTGTTGCAAAAGAGTGGACTGCAGGAAGTGAAGTTGAGCAAAGTTGAAGATTCCTTGTTTGATTTTGCGGTGAGTATACAGATTAGAAATAAAGAAATAGGCAGACTCGGCAAGGTAAAAACCGTATTGACACGCGATATGGGCATCAAACAAGATGTGTTTTATGCCGACCTTGATTTCAATTTGCTTTTCAGACACTCAAATCCTAAGTTAGTATTGAAAGAAGTGTCTAAATTTCCAGAAGTAAGACGCGACCTCTCGCTTGTTATCGATAAAAACATTACTTTCGATACGATTGAGGTGTTGGCAAAGCAAACAGCAAAAGCCTTAGTAAAATCCATCAATTTATTTGATGTCTACGAAGGTGATAAACTAGCAGCTGGAAAAAAGGCGTATGCGCTCTCTTTCTCGCTACAGGATGAGCAAAAAACGCTTACCGATGCGGAGATTGATGCTGTCATGAATAAACTGATGAAGGTATATGAGGAGAAGCTGGGGGCCGTTATCAGAAAATAAAGAAATAGGACTGATATCCTGCACTAATTGATTTAACAATGAATCAAGAAACCTTAAAAACCAATCTAAACGGCCTAGAGCGAAAGCTACAAATGCTGGTTGGAGAGCACAAAAGCCTGAAAGAGCAGGTTCAACTATTAAAACAGGAGAATCAAGAGCTTAAGTCAGGGTTGCGAAGCAGGGACGAACAGCTACTCAATTTTAAAAATCAAATAAAAATCTCTAAAATTGCAGATAATTTAAACCCGGAAGACGGCAGTTCTTCGGAATTAAAGAAGAAGGTAGAAGAATATATCCGCGAAGTGGATAGGTGTATAGCGTATTTGAGCCGATAATTTGTAAGTGTGTGGAGGATCTTTCAATAAAAATCAAAATTGCAGACCGTGAGTATCCTATGAAGGTAAAAAGACACGATGAAGAACGTGTTCGTACTGCAGGGAGGTTGATCAACGAAAAGCTGAAGACTTACAAAGAACAATTCGGTATTGATGATAAGCAAGATTTACTTGCCATGGTTGCTTTCGATTGTCTGGTTGATAAAATGACAGTGGAAGAGAACCATCAGGAAATAGATCAAACTGTTTTCGAGAAAGTTCATCAGCTAAACCAACTGGTTTCCCAGTCTATTCTCTAATTTCTTTTCTTGTTCTGTCGCTGCCGTTGGGGAAAGTAAACCCTTAACGATCAACTTATGTCAGCGACCCTGTTAACCATACTCATTAGTGCCCTTGCCACGGTAGGCCTCAGCCTTGCCTTTGGCACCCTTCTGTACAAGCGTAAGTATGCGAAGAAGCAAAACGATGCAAAAGACCGTGCTCAATTAGTCTTAAAAGAGGCCGAAATAGAAGCCGAAAACCTCAAGCGCGATAAAATTCTGGAAGCCAAGGAGAAAATTCTGAAAATGAAAACAGAATTTGAAGAGGAGGCTAACAAGAAGAAAAATATCATTATCTCGAACGAGCAAAAGATTAAACAACGCGAGCAAACCATCAGCAAAGAACTCGAGAACCTGAAGCGCAAGGAAACAGAGATTGACGAACTGAAACAAGACCTCCTTCAGCAAAATGAATTCATCAAAAAGCGTAAGGAAGAATTAGAGAAATTCAACCAACAGAAAGTAAAAATTCTGGAAGATATCTCGAAGCTTACTGCAGACGAAGCACGAGAGCAATTGGTAGCCTCTTTGCGCGATGAAGCCACCAGCAAAGCCTCCTCCTACATTAAGGACATTGTAGAACAGGCCAAGCTTACCGCCACCAAAGAAGCCAAGAAGATTGTTATTGACACCATTCAACGCACCGCTACGGAGCACGCCATCGAAAACTGCGTGTCCGTCTTCAACATTGAAAGCGATGACATCAAAGGAAAGATTATCGGTCGCGAAGGGCGCAACATACGCGCCTTAGAAGCTGCTACAGGTGTCGAAATTATTGTAGACGATACGCCAGAAGCCATTATCATCTCCGGTTTTGATCCTGTGCGCAGAGAGATTGCCCGCTTGTCTTTGCACCGCTTGGTACAAGACGGTCGCATTCACCCAGCCCGCATTGAAGAGATCGTTGCCAAAACGACTAAGAACATTGATGACGAAATCATTGAAACCGGTGAGCGTACCGTGATCGATTTAGGCATACACGGCTTGCATCCCGAATTGGTGAAGATGGTAGGACGCATGCGCTTCCGCTCCTCTTACGGACAAAACTTATTACAACACTCCCGGGAAGTAGCGAACCTGTGCGCAATTATGGCTACAGAGTTAGGTCTGAATGTAAAGCAAGCTAAACGTGCCGGTTTACTACACGATATTGGAAAAGTGTGGCCGGAAGAACTAGAGAAGCCCCACGCCATTGTCGGTATGGAGTTAGCAATCAAATACAAAGAACATCCTGCCATCTGCAACGCTATTGGCGCTCACCACGATGAAATTGAAATGACCAACATCATCTCTCCGATCATTCAGGCGTGTGATGCGATCAGCGGTGCGCGTCCT
This sequence comes from Cytophagales bacterium Ga0077538, assembly GCA_001464155.1. Lineage (GTDB taxonomy): Bacteria > Bacteroidota > Bacteroidia > Cytophagales > Cyclobacteriaceae > Chryseotalea. Next base: position 8,750 of record LNEN01000121.1, read on the forward strand.
GGCGCGAGACGCGAAGTGATGGAACAATACATCAAGCGTTTGCGCGAGTTGGAAGATTTAGGTTTAGCCTTCGATGGTGTAGAAAAATGCTATGCGATACAAGCCGGTCGAGAATTGCGCGTATTGGTCGATGCTGAAAATGTAACAGATGAACGTGCCAGCCAGTTAAGCTTTGACATCTCCCAAAAGATAGAGCGCGACATGCAATATCCCGGACAGATTAAAGTAACGGTGATTCGTGAAAAACGTGCCGTAGCGTACGCAAAATAAAAGCAGTCAACCTTAGCACAAAGAGCCTCGTAACAACGAGGCTTTTTTGTATACTTAAGAATGCAAATCAAGCACAGAGAAATCGGTTCCAAGGGACTCTTCTACATAGAAGTTGAAGGAGAAAAGCTGGCAGAGATGACCTATAGCAAGGCGGGAGATTCTCTCATTATCATCGACCACACAGAAGTAAGTGAAAAGCTAAAGGGACAAGGAGCCGGTAAGCAATTAGTGCAGGCAGCGGTCAGCTATACCCGTGAACGCAACATCAAAATACTACCGCTTTGTCCCTTTGCGAAAGCTGTCTTTGATAAGACTCCTGACTATTCGGATGTGCTAAACTAAAATCCCTCTTCAGGTAGGAATGGCTACTAAAAAAAAGGCCCTTCTCTCGAAGGGCCTTTCAACAAAATTTAAAAGCTATTTAAACGTACTGGTTCAACATCACTGGCATTACCAGCATGAGAATGTCTTCGTTCTTATCTTTTTCAACGGGAAGAATAACACCTGCCTTATTAGGAGCCGACATCATCAACTTGATCTGATCGGTATCGCTGTTGTTCAGCATTTCAATCAGGAATTTGGCATTAAAACCAATTTCGATATCCTCCAAATCCTCTGCAGAAATCTGCAACTCACTTCCGGTGATCTTCAAACGCACCTGATGAGTGGTTTTGTTCGCATAGATAGAGATACGCTTTAAGGCGCTCAAGAAATCCGTGCGACCAATGGCCATCTTAATGTTGTTGTTGCTTGGAATAACGTTCTCGTAATCGGGGTAGCGCTCGTCAATCAAGCGGCAGATCATTTTGATATTACCGAATTTGAAATAAGCATTTGACATGTTAAAGTCGATGCTTACAGGAGTATTCTCAGAAGGCAAGGTAGCCTTCAACAAGTTTAATGCTTTACGAGGAATGATGATAGCATTGCCATTATCAGAGGTAATATCGTTTCTACGGTAGCGAACCAAACGGTGACCGTCTGTTGCTACGAAAGTAGTATTCTTCTCACCCAGGTTGACATACACACCTGTCATCGCAGGACGAAGTTCATCGTTGCTGGTAGCAAAAATGGTATTATTGACAGCGCGCGCCATTACTTCTGAAGAAATCTCTGCAGAGAAGTCGTTGGCTACCGTAGGTACTTTCGGGAAATCAGTTGCGTTTTCACCTGACAACTTGTAACGACCGTTATCAGAGATGATTTCGATGCTATAGGTAGACTCATCAATAGAGAAAGTCACCGGTTGCTCAGGAAGGTTCTTCAAGGTCTCCAGCAAAATCTTGGCAGGAACGGCAATGTTGCCCTTCTCCTTCGATTCTACCTGCAATTCGGTAATCATGGAAGTCTGCAAATCAGAAGCAGTTACGGTTAGGCTGCCCTTTTCCAATTCAAAAAGGAAGTTTTCGAGGATAGGCACTACCGGGTTGGTGGTAATCACACCATTAATATTAGAAAGCTGCTTTAGCAGATAAGCCGAGTTAACAATGAACTTCATGCTGAGTTGTGGTTAAAGTTTTTTGAGGCCGTAAAGTTAGAAAGAAAAGGCAATTTTAAAACCCGCATTTTAGGGCACTCTAGGGCTTTTTGACGAAGAAATCACGATTTCTAATCAATCTGGCCAACTTGCGGTTGTCTATCCAGGCGGCTTGTTTTTCATTTAGATAACAAGCTGTTTTTCCCTTGTCCGAAATACCATAAACCGCCAGTTTGTAGTGTCGGTCAGCAATATCACTTACGGTGATGGTGAGTACAGGTGCTTGCTGTCGCAGACTATCACCCGATACATATTGATCTACTGTAAGCAAGGAAACGGCATCCAGAAAATCGTTGAGTCGGGTGGTGTCTACCTGAATTCCTTCTATACCAAAGTAGTCATCCAGCATTTTGATTTCGAAACCATCCGCTGGCTTGCCAGCAAAGGCTACACGCAGGTTCTTAAAGTTGGTCCAGTTAAAAGCAAATACATATTTATCTCGCCAGTCACTTTCGCTTAATTCAAACACACCCGATACATACACACGATATCCGGGAATTTGCATGACGTACGCTTGCGCAGCATCGTTCACAAAATACGCTTCCGACTTTGTGCCATTGCCACCTGCTACAAAACTCTTAACCAATGAACCTTGCTCAAATAAGCTTACCGTTGCACCTGTTTGTTGGATGTGTTGCACCAGCGAATCATTTTTACTTTCTGCTACCGGACGCTTCGCTTCTGCTTGCAAGAGCGTAGCAAAGAGCACGCCTATCATATTCCGATCGGCAGGTTCTGTTTCATTCACCATCCATTTATTTCCTACAAAAGAAAGTGAGATGGTATCCTTTGCAGCGCGTAACTCGACCTTATCAATCGCTTTCAGGTCCTCCACTTTGAAGATATCTTTTTGTTCAAACTTTTCTTCACTACGCTGTTGTGTATAGACCAACACGCCTGTGGTTAGTACCAACAACAGGAAGAGCCAGAACAAACGTTTATTTCTTTTCTCTTGCATGAAATCTCTTAATCAATATCCAATCGTACCTACCCTACGCTCTTTATCTAAAAACTGGCAAAACGCTTTTTGCGCACATACGCCCACACAAAACCAAACAACACAATACTAAGCAAGGGAACAGCCATGTTGATGATCTGCCATTTCACTCGTTCGTTTTTTACTTTTTCCTTATCCAGCGGACGAATCTTCACCACCTTGGTGCGAGCGGTGAGCAGACCGTTATCGTTTACCAGCCAGGCAACAGCGTTCAACAACAACTCCTGGTTGGCAAAGGTATAGTTCGAAAAACGATCGAAGCCCAAGGCAGTTGGCTGACCGGTACGTGTATTCACCTCATTGCGCGCCAGATCACCATCCCCTACCACAATCACTTTGGTGGCTTTACTTTCTGTTACTATTGCCTTGCTTTCTATTCCTTCCGGTACAAAGCGATTTTTATACAAGGAGGTAAATTTCCCTTCCAGCAAATAACCCATCGGAATAAAAGGCTTGTCGAAACTTTGCGGATTGCTATTCGTGCGTACATCGTTGATGCTTATCCGCACTGGGGCAGTAAGACTTCTTGAATATTGGGAACTGAAAAGAAAAGGTGTCTTGGTGATGCCAATGGCCTTTACAGTGTCTACACTGCTGGCAAATTTCGTAACTACTGCATCGAGGTTGCGTGTTACCTCGTGTTCAGCATAGCGATTTACTAAGGGAAAGAAAGGCCACTCCAGTAATTGCATTTGAGGCTTTCCTCCCGCATTGCCGGTTACCACAGGATACAAAGCCGAAGCTCTGTCTTGCACCAAATCTACATTCACCCGCACACCATACTTAAACAACTGATCATCCAGATTGAGGTTGTAAGGAAAAGCATAGTAATCTTCACGAGACGCGCTGTCCATCGTAGCTTCCAATTTATCTACCAAGAACATCAACTTACCTCCTTGCATAAGGTACTGATCGAGCAGAAACTTATCGCGTTCTTCAAAACGTGCGCGAGGCTTCGCAATAATAAGGGCATCGTACTGACTTACTTGTTCTCTATCCTGAAGAAGCGGCATCCCCACTTCATATTGTTCGCGCAGGGCTACACGCAAGGCCGCTACCTCCAGACTATCTAACTCATTATGCCCTTGTACCAGACCAATTCGCTTGCGATTGGTATTACTAAGTTTGTGGATAGCGTTAGCTACTTCATACTCTACGCCTTCGATGGATTGGTTAATCACAGCCTCCGATCCTTCGGCACTGTTTCCTTTCAACAAAGAAATTCCTGTTTCAAAACCATCGTACGACACAAGGGCACCGGGAAAAATGATTTTCTCAACCCGTTGTCCATCACGGTTATCAATCACATTGCGGGGTTGCACCCCGCGAGCAGCTAAATCCTGCATGAATTCATTGCGGGCCTTCTCGCCCAAAGCCGTATTCGGATCGGTAAAGACGAAACGAACTTTGCCATCGGAATAAACTTTAAACTCTTCTAAGGTTTCACGAATGGATTTCTGGAAACGAGTAAAGCTCGGATTCAAATCACCTGCTAAAAACACTTCTATGTACACAGGTTCCTCTAAAGTCTCTAATAAGGCTTTAGTTTGGGGCTTTATGCTAAAGCGTTTTTCTTCTGTGAGATCTAACCGGAAGAAAGTGAAAGAAGCCAATACATTGATCAATACAATCAAGGCCAGGCCATTGGCCAGTAACAAGAGATCACCCAGTTTTTTACTCTGCCAGTTTACCATGTGCGTGCGGATAAAATGGTTTTGGTAAACAACAAGAGCAAGGCCGTTACGCTGATGAAGTAAATAACATCACGACTGTCAATTAAGCCTTTGCTCAAGGTCTCGTAGTGATGTAAAATACCCAGCTGTTTTACCCCCACAGCCACGGAAGCGAGCACAGGCAAGGAAGAAAGCGAATGGAAACCGGTGAAGATGATGAAACACAAAAAAGCTGCGAGAATAAAGGCAACAATCTGATTGGGCGTACTGCTGGAGGCCAACAAACCGATGGAACAAAAAATAGCGCTCAACAACAATAAACCAATGTAGGAGCCCATCACTCCTGAGGTATCAATATTCCCCACAGGATTTCCTAACTGACGAATAGAGAAGTAATAGATCAGTGTTGGCAAGATGGCAATGACTACCAGGAAGAAGCAAGCAAAAAATTTACCCAACACAATATCCCAATCACTTAAGGGTTTGGTCAGTAATAATTCCAATGTGCCCGATTTTTTCTCCTCTGCAAACGAACGCATGGTGATAGCCGGAATCAAAAAGATAAACACATAGGGGGCAAGGGAGAACAAAGTACCCATGTCCGCAAAACCATAATTCAACACAGAAGTATCCGGAAATACCCAGGTGAGTAAACCCATGGCGGTTAAAAATACCGCCATCACCATGTAGGCGATTAAAGAATTTAAAAAAGAACGAAACTCTTTTACAAGAATATACCTCATGCCTCTACAGGTTGTTTAGTAAGTTCTTGAAAAATACTTTCCAGATTTTGTTGCTCTTGCTTCAAGCCCACTAATGACAATCTTTTATCTGCCGCAAATCGAAACAGTTCGGCACGAATATCTACGCCTTCTTTTCCTTCAATTTTATACGTACCTGCTTTTACACTCTCAACCGTATCAATCCCCAAAAGTTGTTTCAGCTCCTCCACACTTACCTCTCCTTCAAACTCTACGACAAACGCAGCCTTGCGTTTGCCCGCCAACAAATGACTTAAACGATCATTGGCTACAATCTTTCCCTTGTTGATAATCACTACTCGGTCGCACAACGCCTCCACTTCTTGCATGATGTGCGTGGAGAAGATCACCGTTTTATTTTCACTTACTTCCTTAATCAGTTTCCGGATTTCCACCAGCTGATTGGGGTCCAGGCCTGAAGTAGGTTCATCCAGAATCAATACTTTCGGATCGTGTAAGAGCGCTTGTGCCAACCCTACGCGTTGCCGGTATCCCTTCGAAAGTGTTTCAATTTTCTTGTTCTGCTCGCGGGTGAGTCCGCAGCGCTCTACCATCTCCCCTACTTTAGTCTTTAGGTGTTGACTCTTCATTCCATACAAACCACCCACAAACTGTAAATATTCATGAACAAACATATCCAGGTACAAGGGGTTGTGTTCGGGTAAATAACCGATCACTTTCTTTACCTCCATAGCCTGATCCGCGACATTAAAGCCTGCTACTGTTGCCGTTCCTTCGGTAGGGGGCAGGAAACCAGTTGCAATCTTAAATGTAGTCGATTTACCCGCGCCATTCGGACCTAAAAAACCAACGATCTCGCCCGCTTCTACCGAAAAGGAGATGTTGTTGAGGGCTCGCTGTGCTCCGTAGACTTTACTAAGATTCTGAATGACAATAGACATAGCTGAATGTCGGCAAAAATAGCAGGAATTACCTGATTACATCAGGCTCTGAACCGGGTACCTGTTAAAACATGTTAAGAGAATCGCAAAATCCATGAATCGCGTAATTCCTTTTTCGATTTTCGTTTACCTTCGCACAAAATGGCCTATTAATTGCCATTCAAACTCGTCAGCTTTAGTAAACTAAATGTATGAAACGACTTTTCTATCCCTTTCTTGCTCTCTTATTCGTCTCCTTTGGCGCTGCGGCTCAATCCCCTGCCTACAAACTGGATTTCACTATTGAAGGCATCAAGGACACCACCCTTTTACTAGGCCACTATTATGGCGAGAGTACCTATGCCAAGGATACTGCGCAAGCTAAAAATGGAGTTTTTACTTTCGATGGAAAAAAACCACTCGCACCCGGAGTGTATTTCCTGATTTTAGGGAAAGCCAGGCTTTTTGAATTCCTCGTTTACGGCAATCAGAAGTTTGCCATGAGTACTTCTACGAAAGACTATATCGGCAATATGAAGGTAACCGGTGACAATGATAACCAGTTGTTTTTCGAACAGATGCGCTTTAATGTGGAGCGTAACAAAGAGGCTGAGCCTTGGGTGAAAATTATCCAAGACAGCACAGCAAAAGAGGATTCGAAAAAAGAAGCACGTGAGGCCCTGGCCAAAATCAACGACAAAGTGGTCGCCTACCAAAATGATATCATCACGAAATACCCCTCTACGTTCACGGCTATCCTCTTTAAAACCACTAAGAAAATTGATGTGCCCGAGCCTCCTAAAAAAGCAGATGGTTCTGTAGACTCCACTTTCCAGCTTCGCTATTACCGCGAGCACTATTTTGATTATTTCGATTTGTCCGATGAGGCCTTGATTCGTCTTCCTAAAAATTTATATAAAGAAAAAGTGGAGGAATACCTCGATCGCTTGTTTGTACCCGAAGCCGATACGATTACCAAGGCCATCAACAAGCTAATTGCCAAGTCAAAGAAAAACCAGGAGACTTATAAGTACCTGACCTGGATTTGCTTGCTGAAATACCAGCAACCTAAATACATGGGACTCGATCAGGTGTATGTAAACCTCTACGACCAATACTTCGCCACGGGAGAAATGAATTTCTGGGTGAATGACAAACTGAAACAAAACCTGAAAGAGCAGGCCGATCGCATTCGCTCCAGCGCCTTGGGCAAAAAGTCAAACAACCTGGTGTTGCAGGACATTAGTGGAACCATGCGCTCCATGCACAACATGGCCAATAAGTATACTGTTATCTTCTTCTACGATCCGGATTGTGGACATTGCAAGAAAGAAACCCCGAAGCTGGTAGAGTTTAAAAACACTACCAAGTTTGATGTAGGCGTGTATGCAGTAGCAGCAGATTCATCCATGAAAAAAGTTCGCGATTACGTGAAGGAGATGAAAATGGAAAAGTTTGTAAACGTAAGTTATTACTACAGCTCCGTTGGCCACTACCGCGATCTTTATGATGCCGAAACAACCCCTACCTTCTATGTGTTGGATCGCGAAAAGAAAATTATTGGCAGAAAAATTCCGGCTGCAGAAGAAATCGGACCTTTCATAGAACGCTACGAGAAGTTTCAGGCAGCCAAGAGTAAGCCAGCGAGTAAGTCAACCCCCTGATTCGAGTCATTTTTTATAAAGATCAAAGGTGCAATTCACTACTCTCCAGGCACCATTCAGTACATTTTTTCTGATTTTTTTGCCTTTCCGTGCAACTATTTACCCGCAAGGGAGTATCTAAGGTATAAATAGTTCTCTATGGCATTCCTCGAATCCCTTTTTGCAAAGAAAAAGCCCGCGTTAAAAGCACAATGTCCGATCACAAAAGAAAGCATTGATGCAGGCTTTGGGTATATGCTCACCACCGCAGAAGTAATTGCCTCCAGAAAATATTGGGACATGATCATGACAGAACCTGAAACCATGTCCTACACCATTTCTCACTTTAAGAATCAGAGCAATGGCACCCAAATGCGTAACATGATCTTCGAAAAATATTCTACCATGCAAAAGCCGTGGATGATCTCCGACTCTTGCATCAGCTTGTTTGAAGGCGTAGATAAGAAAGAAGCCCGCGAACGCGCCAAGCGCTGGTGGGAAAGTCAGGGAGCCTTTGTTCCTGAACAATCGGGTTCTGCCAATCAGGTACTCGACACCAACACGTTTAATAATTGGAAAGATTACGCTGTACTAGAAGCCGGTCGTAATCGCGTTACGCTATAAAGATACCATCATAGGTTTAGGTTTGAGAAACCCTTTGGGCTGTAGGTCTGAAGGGTTTTTCTTTTTACCGTCTATAAAGTTTCCGTATAGACCATAGGGCTTGCTTATACACCTCCATCAAAAAAGTATATCTTTATCCAAACACCTAACCGTGAAAGCATCCCCTATTACGCTGTGGCTTCAACGAACCAATGGATTTTGGTTTTCACTTTATACAGCCGGTGCAGCCTTCTGTTTGTACACCTGCATTTTCGCTCTCCGCAAAACCTTTGGCGTAGCTACCTACGAAAATAATGAAGTAGCGGGTGTAGACTTTAAAGTATGGATGGTAATTTTTCAACTGATGGGATACATGCTGTCCAAGTTCATCGGTATTAAAGTAGTGTCGGAGTTGGGGGCCAACGCACGCGCCAAAGGCATCTTACTCATGGTGAGCATCGCGAGTCTGTCCTGGTTATTTTTTGCCCTTACACCTACGCCTTACAATTTGATTTTTCTTTTCTTCAACGGTTTGCCACTCGGCATGGTGTGGGGGATGGTGTTTGGCTATTTGGAAGGGCGCAAATTCACCGAAGTTTTAGGCGCCAGTCTTTCGGTTAGTTTTATTTTCTCAGCTGGCTTTGCGAAAACAATTGGGGGGATCATCATGCAGCAAGGCGTCAGCGAATTCTGGATGCCCTTCGCTTCGTGCTGTCTTTTTCTGGGGCCGCTCATGCTCTTTCTGTGGATGCTCGACAAAATACCTGCGCCCACAACGGAGGACGAAGCACTGCGCACCAAACGCTCACCCATGTCGCGGCAAGAACGCATTCGCTTTACACTTACCTTCTTACCGGGCTTAGTCTTACTGATTTTAACCTATACCCTACTTACCGCTTTTCGCGATTTCCGCGATAACTTCTCGTCCGAAATCTGGATATCTCTGGGCTATGGAGGCATGCCTTCTATCTTCACGTCTACAGAAGTACCCGTTACCATTGTCGTATTGATCGTGATTGGAAGTTTGATGGTGATCAAGAATAACTACAAAGCCATGGTGGTAAATCACATCATCGTGTTACTTGGTTTTATTACCGTTGGGGTAAGCACCTACCTGTATCAGGAAGCGCTGATTAGTGCGCCCACCTGGATGGTGCTGATTGGCATGGGCTTGTACTTTGGCTACATCCAATTCAACAGCATTTTCTTCGATCGCCTGATTGCCACCTTCAAATATGTGAGCACGGTAGGCTTCCTCATTTACCTGGCCGATTCAATTGGGTATTTGGGCAGTGCTTCTGTACTCTTTTATAAAGAGTTTGGGCAGAAGAATTTAAGCTGGCTGGAGTTTTTTATGAAGGGTGGCTATATAGTATCCGCAGTTGGCAGCGTATTGATTTTACTCTCACTCCTTTACTTTACAAAAAAGTACAAGGCATGGCATCCTTCCCATTCGTAGGAAGTAAAGGCTAAGAGTCTTACTGCAATGCTTACTTTTTAGCAGTAGAAGCTTTAGGTTTCTTGCTTTCCTTTAATAAGGTAAGCTGCTCTACCTGCTGGCGCTTGTCCTTGCGTTGGTACAGTTTGTCTTTCTCAATTCTGAGATTTTCTGCCGCTTTAATTTCTTCCCTGGTTTTCATAACAGTGGTGTTTTAGAACATAAGAAAGCTAAGCATCCATACAGCAAAATGCTATGATAATCGTCATGGATCGTCAAGTAAAAAGAGCGGATTTCCCTTCCTGCTCGGCAACATATTACTTTTCAAAGAAAATTTTAGCGGAAGGCAGGCTCGCATAACGACCGATGGTTGCCCCCAGCACTAAAAAATAAAAACCCCTGCAGCCTGGCTACAGAGGTTTTACCTTTTTACCGACCTCATGCTTACGTGTACTTAGTGAAACGCATTTGAGTAAGAGATGTATACCAATCGTGTTGGGTTCCATACACCGACTTCACATAGCCCTTCACCAGAGCACTTACCTCGTAGAGGTTTCCGGTTTGCTCATACAGAATACGGTCTCGTTCCTGGCGCGCCTTGCTGAACGCAAGCTCAGCCTGAATCACCTGCTTGTAGTGTTCCTCCATGGCGGTGAGTCGTGCCGCTATAGAAGCCGGCTTCAACTCGCGCTCTGCAGGACGATACTTCGCTTCTGTTTCCAGTACTTCTAAGAGCATGGCCCAATGCCCCATCATAGAGACGAAGTCTTGTCCATTGGCTCTTCGCTTAACCGGAACAGTGCCTGCCTCTGACGGAATAGGCGCTCGGTTCGTTAAACTGTATCCTCTGATCTTTCGAACAATCATACGCGCATTGTCTATTGTATGTACCGAAGCGCCCGATACCGACAGCGCACTCAGGATGCGCGTAGCCAGTTTAGGCAAATTCGTAAAGACAAGTACTCGCTGATCAATCGCCCGATCATAAGCAACTTTTGTCGCAGTCAACTCGCTGACTGCACTGCGTGCCTGACTTAACAAGGTAGTCATTGCTTCCACCTGGAGCTTTTGGTTTCCGGGTTGATACTCTTCTCCTAACCCGGTGCAGATGCCTAAGAGCTTCTCGAAGGATTGCACGTTTTTGATATGTGACATAATGGTATTACAACGCAACGGTATCCCCTATGGGTTGTACTTTTTGAAAATATTTTAAAAACTATATTTCTTCTGAAATGTGTAACCCAAAAGCGACTGGCACGTTTGCATGCATTTTTTCGCGAGAGCCTAAATGCATTTCGCCCAACCAGCATTTATTGACGACCAATTGTATGTTCAGCGAAGAAGTAAAAAAGGCTAGAAGTTGGTTATCTTCTTTAGTGATGAGGAGTACTCGCAACACTTTGTAGAGCCTCGTCATTGCGAGGGCGTGAGTATAGCAAGAGTAGTGGCAGCCCGTGGCAATCCCCGGCTTGAAGAGAACAAGAAAAAGACTTCAGCATTACTCCTTTATCCCCACGGGATTGCTTCGCCTGACTCTGTCATTTCCCAAGCGGTCAGGCTCGCAATGACGAATAGATGTATTGGAAAAACTACTCAATGGCTTTACAACTTTGACCGAAGCCTTTCTAAACTTTGCCGGAGGTTATACAACCTTTACCAATGTATTTTTATACTTGACCGAAAGTCATCCAACCCTAACCAAGAGATTTTAAAAGTTGAACGGAAGCTTTACAACATCAACCGATGCCTTTATACATCTGATCGGAGGGTAAGCACCCTTGAACGGAGGCTTTTATACCTTAAACGAAACGTATACAAACCTCAACGAAGGATTTCGTAAGTGATGGGTTACAAGGGAAGAAAGCCTTAGGGTTACTACAAGTACACTGAAGCACTGCTTACTTGGAAAGCTCGCCTGCCAAAGGCTTCACCAGCTTCTCCTTTACTTCCTGGTGCGAGAAATTACCCAACAGCAGCATCATTTTAGTTACCGCTGCCTCTAAGGTTAAATCGCTACCGCTCAGTACGCCTATCTCCTGCAAGGATTTACTGGTTTCATACTTGCCCTGTGTTACTTTACCACCCGGACATTGAG
>LNEN01000122.1 GCA_001464155.1 Cytophagales bacterium Ga0077538
AGAAAACGTACGGGTGTTCCCCATTTCGAATTGGACCGAATTAGATGTTTGGAATTACATCAAAGAAGAAAAGCTTGCCATTCCTTCCATTTACTTTAGCCACCAACGGGAGGTGATCGAACGTGACGGAGTACTTTGGCCTTATTCAAATTTCATTTACAAAGATGTTGATGAAAAGGTTGAAAATCGTCAGGTGCGATTTCGTACTGTGGGAGACATGAGCTGTACCGCTGCACTACCCTCCCCTGCTTCTACACTGGATGCTATCATTGAAGAAATCATTGGTACCACAATTTCTGAACGTGGTACCCGTCTGGATGATAAACGAAGTGAAGCAGCGATGGAGTTGCGCAAAGTCAACGGGTATTTTTAAAAAATTAGTACTCTGAATTTGAAATCTGAAATCTTGAAATAATATGGATGTATTACGCATAGCAACCGCAGGCAGTGTAGACGATGGAAAGAGTACCCTCATTGGCAGACTTCTCTACGAGACGAACTCCATCACCACCGACAGATTAGAGGCCATCGAAAAAGCAAGTCAGCGAAAGGGAATTGATTTTCTAGATCTATCCTTGCTGACAGACGGTTTGATTGCAGAGCGGGAACAAGGCATTACTATTGATGTAGCACATATCTATTTCAACACACCTAAAAGAAAATTCATCATCGCTGATTCACCGGGACATGTGGAGTACACACGAAACATGGTGACGGGTGCTTCCAAGGCAGATGTCTCTATCATTTTAATTGACGCCAGAAATGGAATTGTAGAACAAACCCATCGACATTTTTATATTGCCAATCTGCTTCGCACTCAACATGTGATTGTGTGCGTCAACAAAATGGATTTAGTGCAGTATTCCCAAGATGTATTCAATACCATCAAGCAACAGTTTGAAGTGATGGCGGCTCGACTCTCCAAAGGCAATCAGAGCATACAATTTATTCCGGTGAGTTCTTTACACGGTGATAATCTAACAAAAGTATCTGCTCAACTCTCCTGGTATGCAGGAAAGCCCTTGCTGGAAACGTTAGAGACTCTTCCCGTTCGTGAATCCATTCAGCACAAGCCTTTCCGATTACCAATTCAATACGTGATCCGCCCGCGCAACGAATCACATCACGACTTTAGAGGTTATGCCGGCCGTATTGCAAGTGGTGCCTTACAAGAAGGAGATGAAATAGTTGCATTACCTTCCGGCAGAAAATCTAAAGTGTCAAAAATATATCAGCATGATATGGTGCTTTCTAACGCGAAAGCGAGACAATCCGTAACCATTACATTAGAGGATGATATCGATATCAGTCGTGGAGACACCTTGGTAAAGACTACTGAAAAACCTCTGCTCGTAAACGAATTTACAGCAGCCATTTGCTGGCTCAACCATGTGCCGTTGGTTCCTGGAAAATCCTATTTGTTACAGCATGGCACTCAGGTGTCCAAAGCAAAGGTGCAACTCATTCAGTATGTTGAAGATCCCGCATCCTTAATGAGAATAGAATCTGCCTCCACCCTAAAGATGAATGATTTAGGAAAAGTACAGATTCGCGTAGCGAAGCCTTTCGCACCCGATACGTATGAAAGCAATGCTGCTCACGGTGCCTTCATCCTGATTGACGAACACAGCAACACAACTATGGCTGTTGGCTTTATTGAATAAGGAGATTTGGCTTAGTTCTTCTTCCCTGAAGTAGCGCTGTCGAGGTAGGTCTTCAACTCATCTTTAGAGAATCCGAGTTTCTCCGCCACTGTGGTGATCAGCTCAAGCTCTGCTGAAGCAAATTCTCCATCTACCATGGCAAACTCAATCATGTCCTGCAACTGCTTTTCCCGATCAATAAGATTTTGTGGGATTAGAAAGATGTATTCGCTCGCGCGGTTCAACATCACATTCATGCGATCCATTGGAATGCCCTTTTCATAGGCAATTTTAGACAAGGCAATCCGCTCAGTTTCCTCAATTTTTCCGTCCGCTGCAGAAAGGGATACAAGGTTGCGGAAATGCTCTAGTTCAGTGGCCATGGTGGTAGGTTAAAAAAATCGCCAACAAGCGTTTAACTTATTGGCGAATTACAATCAATTCTTTTTATAATACTTTAAGGCTTCAGGCATGGCCGCATTTAAATCCCGGATGCGTGTTTCATCTGAAGGGTGGGTAGACAACCACTCCGGTGGTTTTTGACCTCCACTTCCTGCCGACATCCGTTCCCAAAACTTAGGTGCTTCTTGTGGGTCATAGCCTGCCATAGCCATGAAGATCAAACCAATGCGATCGGCTTCTGACTCATGCTTACGCGAAAAACTTAACATGCCTACTTGAGATCCATACCCAACGGCTTGCGCAAAGATGGCTTGCGTCATCGAAGGATTTTGCCCCATCGCAGAACTTAAAGTACTCATACCAAACTGCTGCAATAATCCATTGCTCATACGCTCTCGACCGTGGTTGGCAATCGCGTGTGCCACTTCATGTCCCATAACAACTGCTACGCCATTCTCATCTTTGCAAATGGGCATGATGGCTGTGTAAAAAGCCACCTTTCCACCAGGCATACACCAGGCGTTCACCGTTTGAGGATCATCAATCAAATTATATTCCCAGGCAAAACCTGCCAGCTCAGAAGATGCTCCCTTTTCTGCCATGTACTGTTCTACCGCTTTTTGAATTTTAATACCCACACGCTTTACTAGTTCCGTCTGCGCCTGATCCTTGGAGATCGGTCCTTTCTTGATGACTTCATCATATTGCTGGGCTGCCATCGGAATTAACTCAGCATTCGATACGAGACTCAACTGACTGCGGCCTGTCACTGGCACCGTTGCACACGAAAAACTAAATAGACTCGCTGAAACTAGAATAGCTACCTTTTTTAACATAGGTTAAGTATTTGTGTAAAAATACAATTCTAATACTTTTTTGTTTAATAGATTTGAAGCTTAAGATAGATAAAAACCGCCTATTATGAGAATTTTTGCCATCGGTCGAAACTACGCAGAACACATTAAAGAATTGAATAATGAGAGACCTGATGAACCGGTCATCTTCACCAAACCGGATACAGCGATTCTAAAGAATAATGCTCCTTTTTATTATCCCGATTTTTCCAAAGACATTCATCACGAAGTGGAGCTGGTTTTGCGTATTTGTAAGGAGGGTAAAAATGTGCAGGAGAAATTTGCCTCCAAGTATTATGATGCCATTGGTTTAGGTATCGACTTTACAGCCAGAGACTTACAACAAAAGGCCAAAGAGAAAGGCTTACCTTGGGACATCGCCAAAGGTTTTAATGGCTCGGCTCCCAT
>LNEN01000123.1 GCA_001464155.1 Cytophagales bacterium Ga0077538
AGCGAGCGAACGCAAGATACATTTTGCCAGTGGCCAATGCGTATGCTCAAAAACTTATCCAGAGTGGTCTGAAGAAAGAAAAAGTTTTGGTAGTGCCCTGTATTGTAGATCTGGAACAGTTCTACAGAAAACCCGATCCGTCTATCAAGTCTAAATTAAATTTCAACAAACAAACTACCATCGGAATTTACGTTGGGAAGTTTGGTGGATTATATTTTGATAAGGAAGCTTTTGATATTTTTGCAGAGGCAAAAAAGATTTTTGCTGATTTTCTTTTGATAATTCTTACTCCTGAAGACAGAAGCGATGTAAGTTTTAAACTGAAGTCTGTTGGTTTCTTGGAAGATGAGTATCTGGTTTTGAAAGTTGCCCATCATGAAGTTCCAGACTACCTATCTGTGGCAGACTTTGCTTTTGCAACCTATAAGCCCTCTAAATCAAAGAGATTTTTAAGTCCAATAAAGGTTGGTGAATATTGGGCTTGTGGACTTCCCGTATTGTTAACATCTGGCATAGGAGATGATGCCGAGATTATTAATCAAACCAACCTTGGCGCAACTTTTTCAGAGTCACGGAATAGTGTGCATGAATCACTGGAAAAAATTAAGGAGCAGTTGAAAGACGAAGACGTGCGAATACAAAACAGGGCCTTAGCCGAGAAGTACCGAAATTCCGAAATTTTGCGAGATGCGTACAAGAAAATACTTTTGAGTTTGAGATCCGAATGAGAATCATTGAGTGTAGAAACGTCTTTCTTACCAGAAGTGGAATAGGCTTAAAGCGGCTAATGTTAATTGACGAAACCATTCACCAGTACAAGGGGAAGAGAAGTCATTTTTGGAAGTATGCTTTGTTTCAATACTTTTTCAGGCGAAGCGTTAGGTTGCGTGGACAATACTTTGTCATTCACAATCATTGGTGCCCAGGGTACTATCATTGGATAACTGAGGCCCTTCCACGCTTGTTGCATTGCAGCGATGTGGTCGCCAATCGCACTTTGGTTTTGCCTGAATCATTTAAGGATAAACTTTACGAATCAATCAAACCTCTCTTTACAGGGGAGGTGTTTTGGATTCCACAAAACAAAAACTTAGTTATAGAAAATCTGCTGATTCCTGAGACACCACCCTTTAGCGGAGTGTACGATAAGGATACTTTCATTCAGTTGAGGCAGTTGTACACAGAACGCTTTAAAGTACCCTCTGGCACTATGAAGAAGGGGAGTAGAATCTATGTATCAAGAGCAAAAGCCAAGCAACGAAAAGTGGCGAATGAAATTGAGCTTTCTTCACTTCTAAAAAAGTATAATTTCTCAATTATTCATTTTGAAGAGTATACTTTTTGGCAGCAGGTAGCCATCATGCAGGAGGCCAGTTGTTTGGTATCCATTCATGGGGCTGGATTATCTAATATTCTTTTTGCAAGAAAAGATTGCCACATTATTGAACTTCAAAAAGCACCCATTTCTCCAGATGATGAGGTGGACGTATTATACAAGGATTTTTCTGCCCTTATGGGGCATCCATACACACTTCAATTATGCAAGCCTGTACAGCACACACAGTCACTTTATCAAGCAGATATTATTGTAGATTTGGAGCAGCTAAGTACCTTGTTACCTTTTGCTATCAATCAAGAATAAAACGTTTATTGTATTTTCATCGCTTGATTCGCTATTTCCTCATATTTATATTTGTCCTCAGGGCATACTGCTTATCCGCACAGGCCCCCGCAGCCAGTTTTCAGGTTAAGCCAACTGCCTGCCTTGAAGAATCGCTGGAAGTGCTCAATACCTCCGTGAATGGGGTATCTTACGAGTGGGACTTTTGTTTGGGAGATATTCGAAATTTCAAACAATCGAATTTTATAGCAACAGTAAGCGGTCTGAGTTCAGGCACTCATTACAAATTAGTGGAAACGGATGGTGTGTGGTTTGCATTCGTTAGTAGTTACGACAATAATAAAATCTATAGACTCGATTTTGGAACTGATTTGAACGCTACCCCTATTGTAAATGACTTAGGTAATTTTGGAGGGCTTATTGAAGAACCGTATTCTATTGATGTTAATAAGGTTGGTGGCATGTGGTATGGATTTGTCGGTTCTCTCCAAACTAATTTTGGGGTTACCAAATTGGAGTTCGGTTCTACCCTCACCAATACTCCGCTAGCGACCAACATTGGCAATTTTGGATTTAGCACAAACTACATTGACTTGCAGCTTGTGCAACAGGGGGCAGATGTGATACTGGCGCTTGTTGCCAATGGTGTATTGGATGGTAACAACGATGCATCGGTTGTAACTGTAAATTTTGGGAACTCAGTTAATAATGCACCCATCAGTATTGTCAGTGCGCCAATCCCAAATGCAGGCAATACGTTACGCGGTTTTGAAATAGTAAACAAGCAGGGAAATTGGTTCGGTTTCTTTACCAGCAGCACAGGCAGTAAGCTTATCCGAATTGACTTTGGTTCTAATATTCAATCGGTAATATTTACGGGGGTAACCCATACCTTTCCGAGTATTATCGCACCTTTTGACGTTACCGTAATCCAGGAAGGCTCTAGGTATTTTGCGATTGTTGCTAATTTGTCGGTACCTATTGCAATACTTGATTTTGCACAACTAACTGCATCATCTCCAACAGAATTGTCGAACAGTTCTCTGCCGGTATTGTTTTCTGTTGCGGCAACGAGAATAGATGGCAAAACGTTTGTCCAGGGGGCATCGCTATCGAATAAGATTAGCCATCTAATTTTTGAAGCCCCTTGCCAATCGTCTGTAGCGGTTTCGAAAGAACAATACCCTGCATTGTTTGCTTATGCATCTTCTGGCCCCCAAGAAATAGAATTAGTTGTAAAGGGTGCAAATGCGAATGAATCAATTACTGGAGAATCCGTAACCATATCCGCCAATTTTGCTGCTGACATTTCCTTCACAACCGATGAAGTAAATTGTTCAAGTGTACCCATTACGTTTACTTCACAGAATGTAAGTGGAGACATTGTTACCTATCAGTGGTCGTTTGGCGATGCAACTTTCGCGAATGGAGGAGTAGTTCAGCATGCTTATTTGCAGGGCGATTACAAAGCAAGACTTGATGTAACAGCCTCGAACGGCTGTACTAATTTCTATGTAGACAGCGTTAACATATACAATCCTCCAATCTCAACCTTCACTCCACCCTCCGGCCTCATCTGCACCAACAACGAATTCACCTTTCATAACACAACTGTAGACAACTTCGATGGCAACCTAAGCTATCAGTGGCTGGTGGATGATGTGCCAACCAGTACACAGCGTGATTTGTTGCACACCTTTGTTACGGGTGGAGACAAGGAAATCACCTTGCAAGCTTCTATACCCGGTTGTTCAAGCGAAATGATTCAACTATTACCAGGCGTGGGAGAAGGCCCCATTGTTGATTTTGCTGTGGAAGGTGTTTGTCTCAATGAAACGATTCAGATGACAAATGCTTCTTCGGGCGACATTGCCAGTTATGCGTGGGACTTTGGCGATGGGCAGACGAGTGCGGAAGCAAGTCCAGCAATTGACTATACTTCCATTGGTGAGTATTCTATTTCGCTTGAGGCTCTTGGTAATAATGGCTGTGTGAGTACAAAGACATTGAACCATCAGGTGTTCTCTGTCCCTCAACCCAACTTCAACACCGACTTGCCTCCCTTCTCTTGTAGTGGATCACCGACACAGTTTAATGATCTAACACCCGTACTGGTAGATAGCAATTTAGAATCGTGGCTCTGGACGTTTGGTGACAATGAGACAACTGGTTCAGGACAATCACCCCAGCACACCTATGCATTGAGTGGTTTGTACGATGTTACGCTTCAGGTTACGTCAGATAAAGGGTGCACCAACCAACTTACGAAAAGTGTTAGCATTGCCGAATCTCCTGTTGCCACGATTAACAATTCCCCTGCCTGTGTGAATACCGGCATGGAGTTATTATCATCATCCACGACTCCCCTTGTCGGTTGGGAGTGGAAAGTGGAGAATAACCTTTATTACACCGAGAACCCTTCTCATGTATTTGCATCTCCAGGTACTTATAATGTTAATCTTTTGGTAACAGGAGAAAATGGTTGTCTGGGATCTTCCTTTAAACAAGTTGTCGTTCCGGTACCCGCTACAATAGATTTTACCTCTGTTAAAAAGTGTGTGGACACTGATGCTCAATTTCATGCGACTGCAACCGATTCACCCGACCTTGCCGCTAGTTATGCGTGGTTAATGAACGATGTAGAAAAACAAGGGCAAAATGTGACCTACGCTTTTCCTGCAGCGGGATTGTATGAAGTAGTGTTGAGCGTGACCACCGAAAGTGGTTGTGTATACACCATCAATAAAGCGCAAACAGTAATAGAAAATCCCCAAGCTGATTTTGCTTTTTCGCCTGCAAGAGGTGCCCCACCCTTGTTGGTACAGTTTACGAATAACTCAGCGAATGCAACCTCTTATAATTGGCGCTTTAACGATGTTACAGATGCTACCAGCTCACTTGTTTCGCCAAGCTTCACGTTTACAGAGGTGGGGGATTATGCAGTGGATCTTTTGGTTTCTAATGAAGAAGGTTGTGAGAGTATCATTTCCAAATTAGTTAAAGTAGAATTCCCATTGCTTTATGTATCGTTGGTGAATTTTGAGACCATCGAAGGAAGCAATGGTTTATTGCAAATGCAGGTAACACTAAATAATCAGGGTAATGTAGACGTTCCATTGTTTGAGAAGGTGGCAGAGATCCTTCCTGGAGGAGAGTCCAGGACAGTGGTTCTATCTACAGGGCTCAGTCAAACATCTGGACTGCAGTTCCTTTGTTTAAATCTTCAACTGGAAAATAATGCCCCAGGTGCTAATGAAGAGCTTTGTTTGAGTCTGGAGGAAAGCACCATTTTTACCACTCCGTACCCCAACCCGGCTAAGGATATCCTTAAGCTCGAATGGATTGCGGATAGGGTGGAGGATATGAACCTGTCTGTGGTTAATTCCCTTGGGAAAGAAATGCTATCCATTTCCTTTGCCGGACAGCAAGGCCTTAATAGTCATAGTCTTAGCACACAGCTATGGCAGGAGGGGCTTTATTTCGTCAAGGTTCAATCTCCGAGCGTTGAGCGCACTTTCCGCATTATTATCGTTCGATAAGCCTTTTAGCGAAAGATTTTTCCATTATCTTTAGCCAAATTTTATTTGGCAACTAACTCACTTTACAATATGAAGGCAATCAAGCTTGACGCTACTGACAGAAAAATTCTGGAACTGCTCCAAAAGAATTCGAACATCACCAATGCACAACTCGCCAAAGAAATTGGCTTGTCTCCAGCCCCTACGCTGGAGCGTGTAAATAAATTGGAAAACTCAGGTGTTATCAAAAGCTATCACGCAGTTATCGATCCGGCTGCCGTTGGCCTAGGGGTAAGCACTTTCGTGATGGTGTCGTTAAAAGGACATAACAAGGATAATATTAATAAATTCAATAAGGCCATTCACGACATTGAAGAGATTGTAGAATGCCATCACATTACTGGTGCAGGCGATTTTGTGTTGAAAATTGTTTGCTCTGACATCGCGGCTTATCAGCAACTCATGCTCGATAAGGTGTCCAACATTGATGTGGTGGATGGTTTACAGTCGATGGTAATTCTCTCTACCTTCAAGGATAGCAAAGTGTTACCGTTGCCGAATAACTAATATGGTAGCAGAGAAAACACTCATTCTCGATGCGCGACAAGTCAAGCAAAAAATAAAGCGCATGGCTTTTGAGATTTATGAGAACCACAACAAAGATCGTTCGGTAGTCATTGCCGGCATTGAAGGACAAGGCTATGCTTTGGCTAAACTATTATGTAAAGAATTAGAGAGCATCTCTCCCTTGAAAGCTGTACTCGCAAAAGTATTATTGAATAAGACAGAGCCACAACAAGACAGCGTCTATTTAGATTGCGATATCAAGGAGGTAAAGAAGAAGGTGATTGTAGTAGTAGATGATGTACTCAACACTGGCCGTACACTTGCCTATAGTCTCAAACCTTTTTTAGAAGTAGAGGTAAAGTGTATCGAAACAGCAGTGTTGGTTAATAGGAGTCACAGTTCTTTTCCAATCTGGCCAAAATATACAGGCTATGAATTGGCCACTACCATCAAAGATCATGTTGAAGTGGTATTAGGAAAAGAGACAGCGGTATATCTTAAGTAATTACAAATTCGAAGTTCAAGATTCAAAATTGCTCGGTTCAATCTTGAATTTTGAATTTTTCAATCTTGAAGTAACATGTCAGTTCATAAAAAGCAAGACGTCAAAAAAATCACCACACACCAGTTGCAGGAGATGAAAAACCGTGGCGAAAAAATTGCCATGCTCACGGCTTACGATTATAGCATGGCACGCTTGATTGATGGTGCTGGTATCGATATTATTTTAGTGGGCGACTCTGCTTCCAATGTAATGGCTGGCAATGAGACCACCCTGCCCATTACACTCGATCAAATGATCTACCATGCCAGTTCAGTGGTAAAGGGTGTAAATCGCGCCTTAGTAGTAGTGGATCTTCCTTTCGGTTCTTATCAGGGCAGTTCAGGCGAAGCCCTGCGCTCCTCTATACGCATTATGAAAGAGTCTGGCGGACACGCTGTGAAGTTGGAGGGAGGAAGTGAAGTAGCCGATTCTGTTGAGCGCATATTGAAAGCGGGAATCCCTGTGATGGGACATTTAGGTCTTACGCCTCAGTCTATTTATAAATTTGGAACCTATTCGGTGCGTGCCAAAGAGGAGGCAGAGGCGAAGAAATTATTGGAAGATGCTAAGCTCCTGCAAGAGTGTGGCTGCTTTGCCCTGGTACTTGAAAAAATTCCGGGAGCATTGGCAAAACAAGTAGCGGATAGTTTACACATTCCGGTGATCGGTATTGGAGCAGGACCCGATGTAGACGGACAAGTGTTGGTGATGCAAGACATGCTGGGCATAACGCAAGAATTCAAGCCGCGTTTTTTAAGACGCTATGCCGACATCGCTACCATTGCGACAGATGCCGTAAGTAAGTATGTGGAGGATGTAAAGAGTAAATCCTTTCCGAGTAAAGAAGAGATGTACTAAGATGAAAAAAATGATATTTAAGGCCCTAGCCGCTTTTAATAGATTGTTTTTACCTCGCCTAGGCAAGCTGGACTTATACAACCTCTCCAAAGCGCAAAAGGCCCTGGTGGCCTATAAATATTGGGTAACTACCAACGCCTTAGACTAAATGACTCTTGTCTTTAGGTTCTATTAAATCCCATAGATTACCATACAAGTCTTCAAATACGGATACCGTTCCATACACTTCTTCTGCTGGCTCTCGAACAAATTTTACTCCTTTTGTCATAAGACTTTTATAATCACGCCAGAAGTCATCGGTATGGAGAAATAGGAATACTCTACCTCCTGTCTGATTTCCAACACGAGCCCTTTGCTCATCAGTAGAGGCTTTGGCTAACAAGAGCGAGGTGCTACTGCCCGGTGGAGTTACTAACACCCATCGTTTGGTGTCGCTTAGCCGAGTGTCTTCCAGAAGCTCGAATCCAAGTACTTGAATGTAATAGTGAATAGCCTCATCATAGTCTTTCACAACAAGGGCAACGTGAATCAAAGATTGTTTCATGTAGCTGTCTAAAATAAAAATCGGTAACCCCTAAGAAGTTACCGATGAAGAAGTCTATTGTTAAATGCTTAATTAAACCGATTACTGAATTCAGTCGGCATCTTGCTGGCCGATTCCTTTTTAAGATCAACCACAATGACTCCAGCGTAACCCTTGTCTCCAAATTTCTCTTTAGCCTTCTCATCTTTAAATACCTCAATCGATTCGATCCAGTTGGGATCTATTTCTTTGAGAAAACTTTCTGAGGTTTTTGTTTCATCAGTACGGATTTCAAAACTCTTCTCTTCTAATTTCACAATAAAAAGTGGGCTATTGCCCGCTCTTTGTACAGAAACTCGATTGAGCGACTGAGGCAGCGTTTCTTGCGCCAGAACAACATGGCCGGTGAGCAGTAAAAAACTGAGGAATAGGTATCTTTTCATACGGATCTTGTTTAACTGTTGATCAAGATAGCAAAAAGAAAGATGGGTTTATCAGGAGCCTAAAATTCGCTGAAATAGTGAAGATGGTCTCTTTGTTAATTATTCACGCGAAATTTTAGAATTGCCAGAACAGTTTGAAAGATTTGCGGTTTAAGCAGTGACGATTTATTTACCTTCGTCAGGTAATTTAGAAAACATTTAAAACGATATGAAAAATTTATTTTTAGTAGTAATTCTGGCAGTTAGTATAATGGCTTGTCAGCCCTCTAATAAGGAAACAACAGAAACGCCTAAAGCCCCCACACTAACCCTGAAATGGGAGACAGACACCTTGCTCACTACCTGTGAAAGCGTGATTTACGACTCAGTAAATGATGTGTTGTATGTCTCTAACATCAATGGCCAACCAACGGATAAAGATGGCAATGGTTTTATCTCTAAGCTGGGCCTGGATGGCAATATCGTGCAAGCCCAATGGGTAGGCGGCATGGATGCTCCAAAAGGAATGGGTATTTATAATGGTAAATTGTACGTGTCAGACATTAATCGTATACACGAAATTGATATTGCCTCAGGCGC
This sequence comes from Cytophagales bacterium Ga0077538, assembly GCA_001464155.1. Classification (GTDB taxonomy): domain Bacteria; phylum Bacteroidota; class Bacteroidia; order Cytophagales; family Cyclobacteriaceae; genus Chryseotalea. The sequence continues at coordinate 8,654 of LNEN01000123.1, forward strand.
TATCGCCAACACGATCCTGGTAGACAGTGCTCAGTTCTTGAACGATATCACGATCGATGCAACGGGTAAGATTTACATTAGCGACTCGAATGTGGGTAATATTTTAGTGCTGGAAAATGGCGCTGTAACGGAGTACGTAGCTGGTGTAGCTGGGGTGAATGGATTGCTAAGTGAAGGTGCTGACCTGCAAATGGTATCGTTTGCTACAGGCGTGTTCAATACGATTGATGCCAATAAGCAAGTGACTCTAAAAACAGATAGCATCGATGCCGGTGATGGCATTGAAGCTCTAAAAGAGGGAGGTTATCTGGTTTCAAGCTGGACGGGAAAGGTAACTTATGTAAGTCCTGATTGGAAAAATACCTTGTTATTAAACACGAGTGGTGAGAACATTAACGCAGCTGATATTGAGTACATCGCTGAGAAGAAACTCCTGTTAGTTCCTACCTTCTTTAAGAATAAAGTAGTAGCCTACGAGGTCACTTTCTAATCTTCAGTTTTGCTGAATAAAAATGTCAGGCTGAAAAGCCTGACATTTTTATTGTTCACTTGTGTAATAGATCTTATAGAATTTCCTTCCGTCTTTTTCCACACCCCGCTCAATCAGTTCCCGATCGCCATGGATGTAGATGTGGAAGTTTTTATCCAGTTTCAAAACGCTTTTAAAAACACGCGATTGCTTTTTCACTACTTCTGCCGAAATCTCGAAATTATCTTCACTCTCTATATCAAACTGCTTTCGAAAACTGTTATCAAACTTCCGAAAGGACTTGATTAATTCCTGATCTTCGAAAACCTCTTGCTCAAACTCCTTCTTATTGTACTCATCGTGGTTTTTAAAGTAGTTGATGGATTTGTTCAGGTACGTAATCTGGTCCGCTTTGGAGACCTCAAATTCATCTACAATCTGATCAATCACAAAATGACGTGCTACATCCAGTACATTTTTGGTAGATTGAAATTCATTGTTTACGGCAATCACGCGTAGAAACAAATCTTTCCAATACTGTGCCTCAGACGATTTGCTGGAGCGGTCAATAATGGAAAGCCTAAAACCTTGGTCTTGATCGAGATTGTAAATGAGACAAGCCTTGTCCAGTTTCTCGAGGTTAATTCCACTCGCCAGGTCAACGGAAAAGTTTCCATCTTTCTTTGAGGTAACTTTCAACACGGAACTTTTGCTTTCTGATTTAAAGATGCCCAGCACGGCTGTCTCTTCTCCCCCGATTTGGACATTGTTGAACAGTACCACAAACAGGTCACCTGATTTTATTTGTGGATGCAAAGAAACCTCATACAAATGCTTCGCAATACTGACGGACTTCGTATGGAAGTTTTTAGTGGAGTCAAAAATGTCACTCGCTAACTGAAAGAGTGGATTGAGCTGAAAGTCTCCATCGGTAGACGTGAAATGATAAAATTCCGAAGAGGTAAAGGAGCTCAAAAAATAAGTCATCATGCGCTCGCGAAGCTCATCATCTTCTATTTCCAATGCATTTCGGGAAACGATCAGATCTTCTCCATTGGTCTTATTGCCAATCGTGTGAGCCGAAATGATAGAGAGAGTGGCGTTGGAATAGTTGAGCATAGATTCATTCCTTTTAGTAAACCGCGAAGATGAGGAAAATATCAATCAGCTCCTTCGTAAAAATCAGAAGTGATTTGGGTAAATTGAAAAACTAAATACAACGCTATGCGGGTCTTTTTTGCCCTTTCTCTCATCTCCTTGCTGTTGGGTTGCCAGCCCGAAAAATATGATCGAATTATTCGCAATGCCCTGGTCTATGACGGAAGTGGTGGGCCGGCTGTAAAAACAGATGTAGGGCTTCGGGGCGACACCATTGCTGCAATAGGTGATCTTTCGAAAGCTGAGACTTTGGAAATGGTGGATGGGGAGGGACTTGTACTCGCTCCAGGGTTTATTGATGCACATAGCCATCATGACCGCGGCTTGCGTACTAATCCAGATGGGCTTGCTCTCGTAAGCCAGGGTATCACCACCATTATTGTCGGACAAGATGGCTTTAGCCAATCCCCTTTGCAAAATTATTTTCAATGGCTCTCGGATAGTGCCGTGGCGGTAAACGTTGGCTCCTATAGTGGGCACAATACCTTAAGAGAGCAAGTCTTGGGTGATGACTTCAAAAGATTGGCAACACCGGAGGAAGTGGAACAAATGAAAAGTCTCTTACACGCAGATATGTTGGCTGGTGCTTTGGGATTGTCTACTGGCCTTGAATATGATCCGGGAATTTATTCGCATCAAGAGGAAGTATTAGCATTGTCTCATGTGTTACCGCAATACGGTGGCCGGTACATCAGCCACATACGCAGTGAGGACCGCTATTTTTGGGATGCAATCAACGAGGTGTTGACTATTGGTAGAGAGACAAAAGTTCCTGTGCAAATCAGTCACATCAAACTCGCCATGCGCAGCTTGTGGGGTAGGGCAGACAGCACTCTTCAGTTATTGGAGAAAGCACGTGCAGAAGGTATCAACGTGACGGCAGATATTTATCCCTATGCATATTGGTCATCTACGATTCGGGTGCTTTTTCCGGATCGTAATTTTTCTGACCTGAAAGAGGCTGAGTTTATTTTAAGAGAAGTAACAACACCCGAGGGCATCATTTTCAGCTCATACACACCCAACCCTGAATACAATGGAAAGAGTTTAGCCTATGCAGCCACTGTTGAAAAAATGACTCCGGCTAAGATGTTGATAGAGCTGATCAGGCGACTGGATGCCTGTGAAGCGAAAGGGGATGACTGTGGGGGCAGTATTGTCGCTACGAGTATGGAAGAAGCGGATATCAAAAAACTAATGCAGTGGAGTCACACCGGTATTTGCTCGGATGGTTCCTCTTCTGGAAGGCATCCCAGAGGGTTTGGGGCCTTCACGCGGGTGTTGGCAAAATACGTTAGGGAGGAAAAAATTCTTTCCATGGAAGAGGCAATTTATAAAATGACTCACCTCACCGCACAGAATTTGGGAATCGAAAAAAGAGGGTTGATTAAAGAAGGATACTTTGCAGACTTAGTGCTATTTAATCCTACTACTGTTTCAGACCATGCCAGTATAGCAGAACCTCAAAAAATATCGACAGGCATAGAGAAGGTTTGGGTAAATGGTGTAAAAGTATTTGAGGAAGGGAAGGTCACCCAACTTTTTCCTGGGAAAGTAATACGAAGAAAGTGATGAGGAAAAACAAGAGGCTTTCTCACGAGTGAGAAAGCCTCTTGTTACTAAGTAATATCTGATAAATTAATTTCCGGCAGTACTACTTTTTTCCCCGGCCTGATCATCCGGCAGTCCTTTCAAATGCTTGTCCAAAAATTTTAGCATTTCCTGAGAGGTCTTAATGTTGTTTTCTTTCTTCACGAAACCATGCCCTTCGTCTGGGAAGATCACATATTCTACGGGCACATTGTTTGCCTTTGCATTGGCTACAATTTCATCCGATTCAATTTGTAATACCCGTGGATCATTACTTCCCTGAAACACAATAAACGGTTTGGTAATGTTCTTG
>LNEN01000124.1 GCA_001464155.1 Cytophagales bacterium Ga0077538
AGCGTACGCAACCAGTTCGTAACCCCGAAGAGGTTTACACCCACTTTAAACTCTTCAGGGGTAAAGGTAAGTGCCGCCATTACCATGTAGCCACCATAGCTACCTCCGGCAATGCCAACCTTTTCCATGTCAACATAGCCCAAGGATGACAATAATTTCTTCGACTCAACGCAATCTTTTAAATCAGCATCGCCATGCTTACGATCGTCCGCAGCAAAAAATGTTTTACCATAACCTGAACTTCCTCGATTGTTCACCGCCAGAATAACATAACCATGGTTTACCAGATGCTGTATAATGGGTGAATAGTTCAAACGCGTTTGTCCACCGGGACCACCGTGTATCCACAACAGGGCAGGAGCCTTTTCACCTTCTGCCAAGGTCTTTGGTTTGTAGAGCAGGCAAGGTATTTCCATGCCATCAAAGGATTTGAAACGCACCACCTCGCCCGCTACCAAGTGCTCCGGACTAATTTCCTTAGACATGGTGTTTGTCAACTGCTTCACTTCTTTTGTTTCAAAATTGTAAACAAAAAGATTGGCTGGTGACTTGGAGCTGCTTACATAAAAGGACATGAGTTTTTCGCTGTCAGAAATATTTACGCCTGTCACATCACCTTCGGGCAGGCCATCAATTTTCATTAATTGTCCACCGTTTGTTTCATCGTATATTTTAATTTCTGTCCGCGCATCGTTGTTAATAACCGTAACACGGTACTTTCCATTTCTGGAGATATACGCCCCCACTATATCCCAGGGAGCTTCTTCTACTTTCGTAGAAGTTCCTGTAGCTATGTCGTAGCTGGCCAGGTAAGTAAACTCACTTCCCACATCGGTGGTGTAGAATAATTTTTTACCATCCAGACTAAAGTACTGCGGATTGTAGGAGGCATCTCCCTCGTGTTTTGATAAATGCTTCACCTGGCCACTTTGTGTGTCCAGTAAATACATGTCGTTATTATTAGTAGTAATGGTTTTGCTCAAAGCAATGTAGCGGTCGTCATTAGAGATGCTGCCGGGGTCGTAGCCTTCGGTATTTTTATAGACAATTGAAGATGGGTAAAGATTTCCCTCCTTCTGCGCTCCGTCCAACTGAATTTTATGAAGATCGAAATACTGTTTATCACGACTGTTGGAAGCATAGTACATCAACTTTTTGTTGTAGCTCCAGCCATAGAATTGTGCCTTGGCAGTAGAATCTTTGATGAGATCCATCGTGGCACCATCGTTGTTTCGTACAAAGAGGTGTGTGATTTCATTACCGCCTTGGTCGCTGGTGAACAGTACACGATCATCTTCAGGAAAGTAGGACTGACTGAAGATGGCATCATCTGTTGAACTAGTCAATTGCTTTTGCGTTCCCGTGGCAATGTCGATTTCATAGGCATTAAAAATACCTGTCTCTTTCGAGTTGATCAGAATTTTGGTTTCATCGGGCGAAAAGGCACCACCATTGATCTGCACAATGTCCATGAATTGCGCAATGGTGTAAGCGGGTATTTCCGGTTTCTCTTTTTTGTTGGTGCAGCCTTGCCCCAACAGGGCGAGTACTGCTAACACGATGTATTTATGTTTCATGCAAAGGAGGTTTATTTCAAGATACACTCATTTCAGCTTCTTCTGAACTACCCTGACGAGTAAAAAGCAAAAGCCCACCTGTAATCTTACAAGTGGGCTTTGTATTGAATGCGTATGGTTTAATGCCCGAGCAAGGGTAACATCAACAGATACGTAATGGCTCCAGCAAAATATCCCATCAAGGCAAAGAAGCTAATCTTTTTCATGTACCAGATAAAGTCAATCTTCTCCATACCCATGGCCGCCACACCGGCTGCAGAACCAATAATTAAGATGCTTCCCCCTGTGCCAGCACAATAAGCTAAGAACTCCCAGATCATGTGATCTTGCGGATATACATCCATGCTGTACATACCCATGCTGGCAGCCACCAAGGGCACGTTGTCTACAATGGAAGAGATGAGGCCGATAACGGTAACGATGATGCGCTGATCACCAATGGTAGTATCTAACCAGGTAGCAAAATGATGAAGTACTTGCATGGATTCTAGTGCGCCAACAGCTAATAGAATACCTAAGAAGAAGAGCACGCTTGGCACATCTACGCGTGCTAAAGCCCCAGCTGCAGTATAGTTCTTTTTAACACTTTCGTCTAAGTCGGGATTGATGAGTTCTGAGACAACCCAAATTACGCCTAGTCCTAACAGCATGCCGATATAAGGTGGCATGTGCGTGATGGTTTTAAAAATCGGTACAAAGACGAGTGCACCAACGCCCAACATCAGCATGAGGTTTCCCGTAGTTACATCGCTGTGCTTTTTCGCATGGTGCTCTCCATGGGTACCCAGCTCTCCTTTTAAAGTGAAATTCAGGTAGAGGAGAGGTATGAGCATACAAACAACGCTCGGCACAAAGAGTGACTTCATAATGGCTCCAGTAGAAATTTGTCCTCCGATCCACAACATGGTAGTAGTCACATCACCAATGGGTGTCCAGGCACCACCGGCATTCGCGGCAATTACGATCATACCGGCAAAAAATAAGCGCATCTCCTTATTCGGAATCAGCTTCCGGATAAGGGAGATCATCACGATAGTCGTAGTTAAGTTGTCAAGGATGGAGGATAAAAAGAAGGTGACCCAACAGACAATCCATAAAAGTTTCTTGGCATTCTTGGTATGAATGCGATCGGTAATAAAACGAAATCCATGATGAGCATCTACTAACTCTACAATGGTCATCGCTCCTAATAAAAAGAATAAGATTTGAGCAATGGAATCCAGGTGCATTCCGAGTTCATCAAGTACAAAGCCCTGATAAATTTCCAGTTGTGAAAGCAAACCCACTTTTTCAAGGCCTTGTTCTAATTTGAGATGGTCTACGAAAGAGAGATAGTGTGAACTTTCAGTAACGGTTGTGGAGGGTTGAGAGATCATAAACAAGGTCCAGCAAAGCACGCCCGTTAAAATGGCAGAAGCTGTTTTGTTTACTTTTAGCGGATGTTCAAAGGCAATACCTAAATAGCCGATGATAAAAACTACGATAATGAAGCTTTCCATAGGAGTGTGGATTCAACTCCTTTAAAGATGATAATTTTTTATAAGCAGAGAAAGGGCCCGGCCGACTAATTGAGGTTCGCTGATATAAATCAGTTCAATTTGGATTAATGAGGAGGATGAACAGCCAGATAAGGTTGAATCACCAGGTAGACCGCGGCTCCTGCCAAGTATCCCATCAAGGCAAGAAGAGAGATGCGCTTCAGATACCAGATGAAATCGATTTTTTCCATACCCATCACCGCTACTCCAGCGGCTGATCCGATGATTAGAATACTACCACCTGTTCCTGCGCAATACGCTAAATATTCCCAGATTAAATGATCCTGATAATAGATGCTCATGTCATACATACCCATGCTGGCTGCCACTAAGGGAACGTTGTCTACAATGGCGGAGAGTATCCCGATGAGTGTGATAATAATTCGTTGGTCCCCGATGGACGAATCTAAGAAGGCAGAAAAAGTGCTTAAGGTACCCATTGATTGTAACGCGCCAACGGCTAATAATATTCCCAAGAAGAACAACACGCTGGGTACATCAATGCGGGTAAGCGCACCGGCTGCGGTATAAGGTCTTTTTTCTTTTTCATCCATGTGCGGATTAATCAGTTCAGAAACTACCCACAACACACCAAGCGCCAGTAGCATACCGAGATAAGGCGGTAAATGTGTTACTGTTTTAAAAATAGGTACAGAGATAAGGCCGCCCACTCCCAAAAAGAACATAGCCGTGGAGCCTTTAATGGGTTCGCCATGATGTCCGTGTTCCCCGTGTGCATGTTTGTGACTGCCTGCGTGACCGAGTTCGCCCTTCAATGTAAACTGTAGATACACAAGTGGAACAATCATGCATATCAAGCTGGGCAGGAAGAGCGTGATCATGATATTACCAGAAGATATCTGTCCGCCAATCCACAACATGGTAGTGGTTACATCACCAATAGGAGACCAGGCACCACCCGCATTCGCTGCGATGACAATCATACCGGCAAAGAAAAGGCGCATATCTTTATTAGGCACCAATTTGCGAATGAGGGATACCATTACAATAGCCGTTGTTAGATTATCGAGTATAGCAGATAAGAAGAAGGTAATGATGCAAATAATCCAGAGCAGTGCTTTTGGATTTTTAGTGTTGATACGATCGGTAATAATCCGAAAACCCTGATAAGCATCAACAAGTTCTACAATAGTCATCGCACCCATTAAGAAAAACAGAATGGCAGCAATTTCACTTAGGTGATGCGAGAGATCTTCACCGATAATATGGATAGACTCTTGAGAA
>LNEN01000125.1 GCA_001464155.1 Cytophagales bacterium Ga0077538
TCACGATGCGATATTTTCTACTCTTATCTTTTTTACTCGGTTCAGGAACACTAGCAGCACAAGTATCGGAGCCCGAAGAATTGGTCAATCCCCTTATGGGTACACTTTCTAAAGTGTCGCTGTCCAATGGTAACACCTATCCGGCTATTGGCTTGCCTTGGGGTATGAATTTGTGGTCACCACAAACGGGTAAGATGGGCGATGGTTGGATGTACATCTATGATTCCGATAAGATTCGTGGCTTCAAGCAAACACATCAACCGAGTCCTTGGATGAATGATTACGGGCAGTTTGCCATCATGCCAGTAACCGGTGGCATTAAGTTTAATCAGGAGGATCGCGCCAGTTGGTTTTCGCACAAATCGGAAGAAGCCAAGCCCTATGCGTATAGCGTGTATTTGGCCGATGCAGATGTAACGGCAGAACTGGCTCCGACAGAACGCGCTGCTATTTTTCAATTTACTTTTCCGAAAAATGATTCTTCCTTTATTGTAATTGATGCCGTTGATAAGGGCTCGTATGTAAAGGTAATTCCGGAAGAAAATAAAATTATTGGTTACTCTACGCGCTATCGAAGAGGCAGCCTCATCAACTTTAAAAATTACTTCGTTATCTATTTAAGTAAGCCGATGACAATCGCCTACACCTGGCGAGGAAACACGTTGGTTAAAGACTCTTTGGAGATGAAGGCAAACCATGCGGGTGCTATTGTAGGTTTTAAAACCACAAAGGGAGAGAAGATGCAAGTGAGGGTAGCTTCTTCCTTTATAAGCTTTGAACAAGCCGAGTTGAATCTAAAGAAAGAATTGGCAAACGATTCTTTTGAAACGATTAAAAGCAAAGGAAAAGGCATTTGGAATAAAACGCTTAATCGCATTCAACTAGAAGGAGGAACGGATGAACAACTGCGAACATTCTACTCATGTTTGTATCGCACGTTATTTTTTCCAAACAAATTGTACGAGATCGATGCAGAAGGGAAGATCATGCATTACAGTCCTTACAATGGAAAAATTTTGCCCGGTTATATGTTTGGAGGCACAGGTTTTTGGGACACGTTTCGTGCGTTGTATCCTTTCCTGAATTTGATGTATCCTTCTATCAATAAGGAAATGCAGGAAGGACTGATAAACGATTATCTGGAGGGTGGATTTTTGCCAGAATGGTCGAGCCCAGGTTTCGCGGATATTATGATTGGCAATAATTCTGCTTCGGTAGTAGCCGATGCGTACATAAAGGGTTTGCGCGGCTATGATATTGAGAAATTATATGAGGCTTTGCTTCATGGTGCCAATAATGAAGGGCCGATTACTGCTGTGGGGCGTAAAGGTGTAAACTACTACAATGATTTGGGTTATGTTCCCTACGATGTGGGCATCAATGAAAATGCTGCCCGTACCTTAGAATATGCGTACGATGATTTTACAATTTATCAATTAGCAAAAGCCCTCAATAAACCAAAAACGGAGATTGAGCTGTACGCCAAGCGCAGCATGAACTATAAGAACTTGTTCGATGCAAAAATAGGATTGATGCGCGGAAAAAATAAGGATGGTAGTTTTCAATCTCCATTCAATCCGTTTAAATGGGGTGATGCCTTTACAGAGGGAAACAGTTGGCATTACACTTGGTCAGTATTTCACGATGTCCAAGGACTGATCGATTTGATGGGAGGGAAGAGCAATTTTGTAAGCAAGCTCGATTCAGTATTCATCTTACCTCCCAAATTTGATGACAGCTATTATGGTGGAGTGATTCATGAAATTCGCGAGATGCAAATTGCTAACATGGGGCAATATGCCCATGGCAATCAGCCCATTCAACACATGATCTATTTGTACAATTACGCTGGCGCCCCTTGGAAGACACAGTATTGGGTAAGAGAGACGATGAATCGCATGTATGCACCTACACCGGATGGGTATTGTGGAGACGAAGACAATGGACAAACATCGGCTTGGTACATTTTCTCAGCACTGGGTTTTTATCCGGTTTGTCCGGGAACCGATCAATATGTAGTAGGCGCCCCTTTATTTAAGAAAGTAAGTCTAACCCTGGAGAACGGAAAGCAAGTTGTAATCAATGCTCCTGCAAATTCCGAAAGCAATCGGTATGTGGAAGGATTAAAGCTAAATGGAAAAGTGTATGACAAAAATTGGGTAAGCCATTTCGATTTGTTGAAGGGTGCTGTATTGGATTTTACCATGTCTGCTCAGCCAAATAAGAAACGTGGAACGGAAGCGAGCGCTTATCCGTATTCCTTTTCTACGGCTAAGCAGTAATTTGCTTATGCATACGCGGAGCAAGACTAACAATGATGAAAGAAACTACTCCATTTATCTTCAATTCGTAATGAAAAACTTTTTTGCCTTTTTTGTTTCCCTCTTTGTAGTAAGCACTGGTTGGGCGCAACAAAATCTTCTTCCCTACGCAAAGCCCATCATTGGCACAGAAAAAATGGGACATACGTTTCCGGGTGCTACCGTTCCTTTTGGAGCCGTGCAACTCAGTCCGGATACAGACACCATTCCTTATGAAGTTAGCGGACGTTATAATAAAGATGTGTATAAATACTGTGCAGGATACCAGTATGACGATAAAACAATTGTAGGGTTTAGTCACACCCATTTCAGCGGAACAGGTCATTCAGACTTGGGCGATTTTTTGATTATGCCCACTACCGGAAAACTCCAGCTCAATCCCGGTACAGAAGATAAACCTGAAAATGGGTATCGTTCACAGTTCTCTCACAATAGTGAAGTAGTAGAGCCTGGCTATTACAAAGTACAATTGGACGACCATTCGATCCAGGCTGAATTAACAACTACCACACGTACAGGCTTCCATCAATACGCTTTTCCCAAAACGGAAGAAGCCCATATCATTCTCGATTTGATGGCGGGGATTTACAATTATGAAGATAAGAATGTATGGACTTTCGTACGCGTGGAAAATGATACGCTGATTACGGGCTATCGTCAAACGAATGGCTGGTCGCGTACACGAACCGTGTACTTTGCTATGAGTTTCTCCAAACCCTTTAAAGAGTATGGAGCACAAGACTATTCAAAGAAGCAGGTGTACCGTGGTTTCTGGCGCAAATTTGATCAAAGTAAAAACCATCCTGACCTGGCAGGAAAGCAACTGAGAATGTATTTTGATTTTGCTACAGCAGGAGGAGAGAAGATAAAAGTCAAGTTCGCTCTTTCTCCGGTAAGTTCGCGCAATGCATTATTGAATATGGAGAAAGAGATTCCGCATTGGGATTTTGAGCGAACAAAGTCCGAAGCGCAGGCACTTTGGAATAAAGAATTGAATAAGATTCAAGTGCAAACTTTAAACGAGGAAGACAAAGTCAACTTCTATACCGCCATGTATCATGCAGCTTTAATGCCGACCGTTTACATGGATGTGAATGGTGAGTATAAAGGCTTGGATCAGAACGTGCACAAGGCAGAAGGCTTTACCAACTACACATCGCTTTCACTCTGGGATACCTATAGAGCCTTTCATCCCTATTTGAATTTAATCAACCCTTCGCGCAATGCGGATATTGTAAAATCCATGCTGACGCATTACGATCAGAGCGCGCTAGAAATGCTACCCATCTGGACGCATTATGCCAACGATAATTGGTGCATGAGTGGCTATCACAGCGTGTCGGTTATTGCAGATGCAGTCATAAAAGGCAATGCACCTTTCGATGCAAACCATGCCTTAGAGGCCTGTGTAGCAACAGCTCGTAAGCGGAGTTATGAAGGCATTGGCGATTACATAGACTTGGGGTACATACCAGCCGACAAGAATGGCACTTCCGTTTCGTCTACACTAGAATATGCCTACGATGATTGGTGCATTGCACAGCTGGCAAAAAAATTAGGCAAAGATGAATTGTATAAAGAGTTTAATAAACGTTCGGAAAACTGGCGAAATGTGTATGATGCTTCTATTGGTTTTATGCGACCCCGACTCAGTGATGGAAGCTTTAAAAAGGACCTTGATGTCTTAAAAACAGATGGACAAGGTTTTATTGAAGGCAATGCCTGGAATTTTAGTTTGTATGTTCCGCACAATCCTGCCGCCATGATTGACCTGATGGGAGGGAAGAAACGATTTACCTCTCATTTGGATTCACTCTTTACCATGGATTTGCCTGATGAGTTTTTTGCTGATACTGAAGATATTACGCGTGAAGGCATCATTGGAAATTATGTGCATGGCAACGAACCTGCACACCATGTGGCTTACCTGTATAATTGGACAGATCAGCCCTGGAAAACGCAAGAACGTATTCGTATGATTTTAAAGCATCAATACCACAACGGCCCCGCTGGGCTAGGTGGTAATGACGATGCTGGGCAAATGAGTGCCTGGTACTTGTTTTCGGCTATGGGTTTCTATCCGGTTTCACCTGGATCAGATCAGTATTGGTTGGGAAGTCCGCTCGTAAAGGAGGCGCTTATTAACCTGGAGAACGGTCGCCAATTTAAAGTGGAGGTTATAGGACAATCAGAAAAAAACATCTTTGTGAAACGCGTGCTACTGAATGGTAAAGAATTGACTAGGCGGTACATCACACATCAGGATATTGCAACGGGAGGAACCCTCACTTTTCACATGAGTAGCAAGCCTAACAAGCAATTGTAATCCAAAAAGTGACAGCATAAGGAATCATTGGCAAGGGTGCTGACTTCCGGATTAATCGCGGGTGGATAGCATTTACTCAGAAATCTTATTATCTTACCTTCACCAAAAAAACCTTAAACAATATGGAAAGTGTACCAACTAACCAATCCTGGGACGAGCTGATCGTCTTAGGGGCGTATGCCAGTTTTGGCTTCGCTGTTCTCATTTTACTCTATCACGAGTTCAGGTTGTTGATCATCAAAGACCTTAAAGAGAAATACGATTATATAAACCTTCACGAGATTCGCTATTTCTGGTTTGCCGTTATCGCGTTGATTATTGGCGCGGCTTTGTATTCCAATGCCATTGTTGCCAAGGTTTTTGACGTGAAGGGTACAACAGGTACCGTCATCCGAGTGTTTTATACCTTAGGTTTCTCGGCTATAGCCTATTACTCGCTTTCCAGCTTAGTGCGAATTCTCTACCCACGTGTAGTAGAAAGAAGATTAAATAAAGTTCGCAACAAACCCCGCATTTCTCCTACTGGTGGAGTAATGCGCAAACTTTCTGAAGAGGAAGAAGATGTTCATCTGGATCAGGATCAAATCGATCAGGAATCAAGTGAGATACATTCCGTGGATTATGATGTGTGGATTGATGAGAAAACGGGGTATAAGAAAATCGAAAAGTACATGAACTACCAGCACGCAGAGGAGTGTTCAGAGTGCGGTTTTACGACCATGAAAATTCTGAATGAGGAGATTGAAGTAAAACCTACTGCCAATGAAACGGGCTTATTGCTGAAGCATTATTTATGCAATTACTGCCGTCACCGCGAAGCCAGAGAAGTGGTCATCGCCAAACTGTCGACCAATGTAAAATAAGAGAGCTTTCGTTGTTTTGAGAAAGAAGGATCGGATTTTCCGGTCCTTTTTTATTTCGGTACTTGCCTACCCTCTACATTTATCAAGCAAGTTGCTAAGAATTACCGCCTCTTCATCCGTTAGGTCCAATACATTCTCGTCAACCGTATCAGCCACAGTTTCAAGTAGGGCTAACCCTTGCTTAGTGATGCTGACATCAGCTGCACGCCTGTCGTTTGGACAAGTGCTTTTATTTATTAATTTTTTGAGGGCAAGTCTGTCTAACAAACGAGAAACATCCGAGTTGCGATCCAGCATGCGTGATTTGATTTCAGTAGCTGAGATACTTTTGGGATGCTGTCCTTTTAAGATGCGAAGAATGTTGAATTGGGTGGCAGTAATGCCGTAGGTTTTGAAAAACTCCTGTTGCTTGCTTTGCAACCAATTGGAAGTGTAAATAAGATTTAAGAGTGCCTTCTGAATGGGAGTCTTAAACTTTGGTTGCTTTATTTCGTCTTCTATTTTCATTGCACTTTTTATCCATTGAAACGGAGTGAGTTATACTCACTCCGCTTTAATGGCCTCACAAGCTTATGCTTGCTTATTCAATTCAACTTTACAGTTGATAGTTACTTCGTCACCTACAACCAATCCACCCGCTTCAATCGCCTTGCTCCAGGATAAACCATACTCCTGACGGTTTACTTTGCCAGAAATTTTGAAACCGGCAACATCTTTGCCCCAAGCTTTTACGGTTCCGCCATAGGTAACGTCAAACGTTACAGCTTTGGTTACACCTTTCATGGTGAAGTCACCTTTCAATAGATACTTACCACCTTCTTTTACCAATTTACCCTTAAAACTTACTTCAGGAAACTTTTCAGCATCAAAAAAATCAGGAGATTTTAAATGACCATCGCGCTTTTCGTTTTCTGTGTTGATGGAAGCAGCTTTTGCAGTGAATTGAACATCTGCACCGTTAAAGTCATCCGACTTGCTGTTTACCGTGATGGTGTATTCCTTGAAGTTACCTTCTTGCTCACTCACTACCAGGTGAGGAACAGCGAA
>LNEN01000126.1 GCA_001464155.1 Cytophagales bacterium Ga0077538
CAGAATACCCACGGTTAATAATACCAGCTCTTCCAATTCACCGAGATACGTGCCTTTCATATGCTATATAATTAGTTCTACGAACGTGAAAGTAATGGATATGTTTCAGTTTTGTAGAATTTATCGATACCGGATTTTCAGTATCTTTTGAAATTCATGCAAAAACCAACTTTTTATGCTTTAGGAGAAGGAGCCTTAACGGTGAGTTTTGGTGACTCTATTAATATGGAGTACTCAAAGCAGGTCTTTCAATTATACCATCGGCTGCTTCAGTACGAGAAAAAATTCTGGTTAGATCTGATACCGGCTTATACAACACTCACCATTGTATTTGACTCATCAGCGATTCCCGAAAAATCACCTTCGACTTGGGTGAAAAAATGCATCGAAAAACTTTTGGAAACAGAAGTGAAGAAAATATCCACATCGACACGTCAGGGCATTAGATGCTTCGCGACTCTGCAAGGAACACGCCATTTCGCGCGATCAATTAATACAATTTCATACAGGAATGACGTACACTGTTTACATGCTTGGATTTTTACCAGGCTTTCCCTACATGGGTTCGGTAGACTCTCGCATCGTGACTCCTCGTTTAGCAAAACCCCGAAGCTTTGTACAAGTAGGCAGTGTAGGAATTGCCGGAGAGCAAACAGGTATTTATCCGTTGGAGTCTCCCGGAGGCTGGAACATTATTGGTAAAACACCTTTGAAACTTTTTGATGTGCAGCGAGAACCCCCTGTTCTGCTTACTCCCGGAGATCAGGTTTCGTTTGTTCCTATTTCAAGAGAGGAATTTGAAAACTTTGATGCAACTACTTTTAACTTAGTGCAACATGAGTCTTGAAGTTGTAAAGGCGGGCTTGCATGATAGCATTCAGGACATAGGACGATTTGGCTATCAACATCTGGGGATCAATCCCTCGGGAGCTATGGACTGCATAGCCATGAATATTGCCAATGCCCTCGTGGGAAATGACTTGAACGAAGCGGTAATAGAGCTGTGTTTTCCCGCTGCTCAGTTGGTGTTTCAAGAAGCTGCGTTTATAAGTTTGAGTGGAGCCAACTTTAATGCAACACTAAATGGTACTTCTGTGCCATTGCACCACCTCATACGAGTACCTGCAGGAGCAATTCTGAAGTTTACTAAAAAACTTAACGGTAGTTTTTGTTATCTGGCCATACGAGGGGGATTTCAACTTGAAGATTGGCTAGGAAGCAGAAGTACCAATACAAAAGTGAAAGCAGGAGGTTGGAATGGAAGAATCTTACAGAAGGGCGACAACATTTCCTTCCGGAGTAGGATCCATGAACAAGTTGATGCAAAAGTGTATCCTTGGCGGGCGAAGCTTACCGATTTTTACAGTGATCAAAAAAAAAATATTCGTGCCTTGCAAGGGAATGAATTCGACTGGCTTGGAAAAACTTCTCAATGCGATTTGACTAAAGAAACATTTGCAATCAGTACACAGAGCGACCGCATGGGTTATCCTTTGCAAGGAAAAGAGTTGAAGCAAACAACTAAAAAGCAATTGTTATCGACAGCCGTGAGTTTTGGTACTGTTCAGCTTCTTCCAAATGGTCAACTTATAGTTTTGTGTGCCGATCATCAAACTACAGGTGGGTACCCACGGGTGGCACAAGTCATTCGAGCAGACTTAGGTACCTTCGTGCAACGGAATAGTCGTGAAGAAATCAGTTTTGATTTTATTGCGTTGGAGGATGCTGAGCGTTTGTTGAAAAATCAACAGCGCTGTATGGAACAACTTCGCCTGAGTTGTTTGTATAAATTGCGCACGATAGCAGAGATCGAATGAGAACAAGGTTTATTATAATGTTTTAAAGTAGATTTATTCGTGAGCCTAACCAAAACAATTGACTTAAACTGCGACATAGGCGAAGGCATGTTGACAGATGCCAACATCATGCCCTTTATCAGCAGCGCCAATATTGCGTGCGGGTACCATGCAGGTGATGACGACACCATGAGACATACCATCGACCTCTGTTTACAATACAACGTGGCCATCGGTGCACATCCAGGTTTTAGGGATAAGGAAAATTTTGGTAGACTCAATCAACAGCTTTCTGATCAAGAATTACATGACCTGGTTAGTGAGCAACTTTATATCCTCCAGGGTTTTTGCAAAGAGGCCGGAACTAACCTTCATCATGTAAAACCTCATGGTGCCCTATACAACATGGCTGCAAAGAACCAGCATATGAGTATCATTCTTGCAAAAGCTGTTTCAGAATTTGATTCAAGCTTATTGTATTACGGACTCAGCAACAGCTTCATGATCACGGAAGCAAAGCAGATCGGATTAAAAACGGTGAATGAAGTGTTTGCAGACCGAACTTATCAAGTGGATGGAAGCCTGACCCCCCGCACAGAAAAGAATGCACTGATCGAAGACACTGAGATAGCTTCGGCGCAAGTGCTGCAAATGATTCAAACCAATACAGTAAAAACAGTTCAAGGTAAAGAGATCAGTCTGCAACCTCAAACAATTTGTTTACATGGCGATGGCGTCCATGCAGTTGATTTTGCGAGCGTAATTCATCAGACATTAAAAAATAATTCTATTCACATTCAGGCTCCTGTAAAGTGACTAAAATAAAAACATCCTCTGCTATTTTAGGTGCCGCTTTTTTAATGGCCACCTCTGCCATTGGTCCAGGCTTTCTTACTCAGACTACCGTATTTACTGAAAAGATATTGGCAAGTTTTGGCTTTGTCATACTAATCTCCATTATTATTGACATCGGTGCACAACTCAGTATCTGGAGAGTATTAACGATGAGTGGTATGCGCGCACAAGACTTGGCGAATAAATTGTTTCCTGGCCTTGGATACTTATTGGCAGCCTTGATCGTTTTTGGTGGTCTTGTCTTCAACATGGCTAACATGGGTGGTTGTGGTTTGGGTATGCGTGTCATCACAGGCATGAGCACAGAGGTTAGTGCTATCGTTAGTTGTGCAGTTGCTTTAGTTATTTTTTGGATGAAGGAGTTTGGAAGGGCGTTGGATACCTTTACCAAGGTGCTGGGTGTTATCATGATTTTATTGACACTCTACATCGCCATTTCGTCTAACCCTCCCTTGGTGCAAGCCATAAGCAACACCTTCCTACCTGCACAGCTTGATGTTTTGGCGATTGTAACACTGGTAGGAGGTACCGTTGGTGGGTACATAAGTTTTGCCGGTGCACACCGTTTATTGGATGCAGGTATTTCTGGCAGGGAGAATCTCCCTCAAGTAAGTAAGAGTGCGGTGAGTGGAATTGTGATAACGGGTGTGATGCGCATCGTTCTCTTTCTCGCGGTGCTCGGGGTAGTAATGGGTGGTGGCGTACTAACAAAAGAAAATCCAGCCGCCTCTGTCTTTCAATTGGCAGCAGGCGATATCGGTTATAAATTTTTTGGAGTAGTGATGTGGAGTGCTGCCATTACTTCGGTGGTTGGATGTGCGTATACCTCTGTTTCGTTTATGCGAAGCTTACATCCGTTCATTGAAAAATTCCAGCGAGCCTTTATTACCGGTTTTATTTTAATCTCAACCTTTGTATTCGTTTGGGTGGGTAATCCGGTGCAGCTTTTGGTTTCAGCAGGAGCCATTAATGGATTGATACTACCTATCGCCTTAGCGATGATTCTACTCGCCTCTCGACAGACTAAACTTATGAGAGTTTACAAACATCCAATATGGATGCAAGTCTTTGGTTGGATTGTGGTAGTAGCTATGAGTGCCATGAGCTTTATGACGATTGTGAAATGGATAGCTTAGTTATTCTTAATAACCTGATTGAGCGTTTCCCAAATCTCATCCTGAAACAGAAAGGGTACCAGTGAGTTGTCGGGCACATCGCCCATTCGGATAACAACTAAATTTTGACTGGGAACAATGTTGATCAGTTGCCCATTTTTGCCCATGGCAGCGTACATATCGCTCGGGGCATTTGGGGTAATGGAGGTTGGTATAACGGTTTGTAATCCAGGTGCCATAAAAGAGGTTTTACCATTGAGCCATGTTAAATAGCCATAAGACAAATTTAAGTTTTGTGAAGTGGTGGACATCAGCGTAACATAGCCTTCAGGAATAATTTGCGTCTGATTCCACTTTCCTTTGTTCAACAACAGTAAACCAAATCGTGCCATGGAGCGGGCTGTGCTATAGTACACATTGTTATCACCTGTAGGGATGTACTGACCATCCATGCCGATAGGTGTTTTTAATTTGCTCGTTAGATACGTGTTGAGTGTCTGTCCTGTGCCATTGGCAATGACTCCATCCAATAATGTATACGGAGCATTGTGATACGCCCAACGCGTTCCAGGTTCTGCTTTATAAACAAGACAAGATACATTAGTACAATCTGGGTTGGTCACTCCGTCATCCAATCCTGTAGTCATCGTGAGTTGATGGCGCACCGTGATTTTATTTTCTTGTATAGCGCTAAGGCTTGTCCAGCCTGTACCTAAGTAGTCGGATGTTTTAGCATCAAAGTCAATGTCCCCCTCGGCTTCAGCTATTCCCACTAAAGCGGATGTTAATGTTTTACCAGCAGAGGCCCAATACCAATTGCTGGTGGCTGAGAAGTTAGTGGTACCATCGAATTGTTTTCCAAAGTATTCTTCAATCACAATTTTTCCGTCTTTCAATACAATTAAGGCGCGCGAGTTATTGTCTTCCAGTAAAGTATTGAGTGCCTCCAGCTTTGTCACATCCCAGCCAAGCTCAGCCGGAGTAATGGTTTCCCAAGTGGTGGATCCTGCTGGGGGAAAATATAGAGAGGAAGGTTTAGGATCTTCTTCTTTGCCGCAGGCGCTAAGAACAAGGACTACCAAAAGCAGGCTGGGGAATTTCATATGGGTATTTTAGGGATAAAGAATTATCACAAGCCTATCGCATTATCCTAACTAGAATAATGCTCAAGAGGTTTTCTTACTTTATGATGCTTTCTCCATTTCCATCTGTCATTAACACATCCGTCATATAATCAAAGAAGGGCCGAATCGTTTTAAAATCTGCATTTACCTGTTTCAAAAAATTGGGGGATAGCACTTCTGCATCGCTATACGATTTCTCAAACCAGAATTGTTTGTAGCGCAACAAGTCGATGGCTTCATGTTCTTTCGGAAATCCTTTGGGTGCTGTTTTTACCTGTTCTCCCTGCATAGGGCCAAAGGTGGACCGGAGTTTCTTCCCTTTCAACATCTTTCTCCAGTCTGCATGATTCATTTCAATGTCCTGGCGAATGCGCAACAGGTCTTGTGAATTCGGATAGGTAAAGCCACAGCCAATTCTTGACTCTCCTGGTTTGATCCAAAAATAATAACCACCTCGAAGATGTGGCTTTAAACGTTTAAAGTATCCAGCGAAGCGAGGATTGTATGGTGTCTTATCTGCTGAGAAGCGAACATCGTTGTAGATACGGTAAAGTGCTTCCTTTCCAGTTCTGGTTTGCAACTGATCATGCTTATTCATTTCAGCCAATAAGGCATCGAGCCAATGAATTACATTGAGTTGAGAAGCCAGATAGCGGTCTTTATTTTTCTGAAACCATTCCCGGTTGTTATTGCGCTTCAGGGATTGTAAGAAGGTGAAAGTTGATTTTTCAATAGTCATTTATAAAATCATTTAGCAGTAACTTTCACCATCTCTCCATCCTTCTTTGCTTTAGCCCGACCCCATTCCGCCATCGCTTCCAATACAGGAATAAGTGATTTTCCTTCTTTTGTTAATTCGTACTCTACACGGGGTGGAACCTCCGGATACAGAGTGCGTTTCACAAAGCCATCTTCCTCTAAGGCTCTCAGTTGCAGCGACAGCATTTTATCAGTTATATCGGGAATAACTTCCTTTAGTTCGCTAAACCTTCTTTTGCTTGTGCGCAGATACCACAAGACTACTGTCTTCCATTTGCCTCCCACAAAGGCAGAGGTGATGTCAAGCGCGCAGTGATACTCCTCGCCTTTGATGATGAATTTGTATTGTTCCTTATTTATTTTCATAAAATATTTTTGGAGAGTCTGTTTATAATTCTAAATCGATTTTCAATAGTGCACTATTGTCATGCCGAACTTGTTTCGGCATCTTACGATCACCTTTCTTTAGATGCCGAAATGAATTCGGCATCACGTGGTTTTTTGATTTTACATCGTTGTCTATTAGGACAAGAAATAAATATTCATAAAATATTTTTACTTAAAATCATCGATTGGAATGTTTGGACGCAATTCCGTCAACCTTGACAGTAACTGTACTGCCTGACACGATCTTGTTTTTCACTCGCCCAAAGCTATACTTTTGTTAGTAAATAACGAAAAGAGATATGAAGATTGCAGTTTTTGGAACCGGTATGGTGGGAGATACCATTGGTTCACGTTTAGTAGAGCTGGGTCATCAGGTAATGATGGGCTCGCGCACGGCCACGAATGAAAAAGCAAAGGCATTTGTGGCCAAGCATTCAACAGGTGCCAGCGCAGGAACTTTTGCAGAAGCAGCGGCTTTTGCTGAGTTGATTTTTAATTGTACAAAAGGAGATGGCTCCATTGAAGCCCTTACGCTGGCAGGATCCGCCATTAACGGCAAGGTGTTACTTGATGTATCGAATCCGTTGGATTTTAGTAAAGGAGCACCACCCAGTCTGATTCCTTCTTTATCTAATACCAATTCACTAGGAGAAGAAATCCAAAAAACATTTCCGAAACTTAAAGTCGTAAAAACCCTCAACACCATGTGGTGTGGTTTGATGGTGAACCCGGCCATGATTGGGGGTGGTAATCATACCAATTTTATAAGTGGTAACGATGCGGAAGCAAAAGCAACTGTGAAACGCCTGCTGAATGAGTTTGGTTGGAAGAGTGAAAATTTGTTGGACTTAGGGGATATCACCAATGCGCGAGGAACGGAGGCGGTCTTACCCATTTGGTTGCGCGTATGGGGTGCTACGCAGAATGGAGCCTTTAACTTTAAAATTGTTAGCTAATAATCTATATGGAGACTGGAAAGAATGCCTTGTCTGTGAAACTACTCTGGTGTTTCGCAGACAACATTCCTTTCCTTCAAATGTGTTTTGATAGGGAGTCTGTACTTGTCAATAATTTAAGATTACTTTAGTTCTGAAAGAATCAATTTTTTCTGCGTTAAGGTGTTCTTCATGGCTTTTTCCCTTACAATAGGGTTATCGCTATGTATTAGTTCAAAATATTCCGTTGGCACAACTTGCCATGATAATCCATATTTATCTTTACACCATCCACAATACCCTTCTTCACCACCATTTTTTGTAAGCGCTTCCCAATAATAATCCGTCTCAGCCTGATCTTTTGTATTGATCACAAAGGAAACGGCTTCATTAAATTTGAATAGTGGGCCTGCTGCTAATATACTAAACTCCATTCCTGCTATTTCAATGACAGCAGTTTCTATTCCTGCATCATTTCCACTTTCGTCACTATCGAACTTGCGGAAATCTTTCAGCTTACCGTCTTTAAAAATGGATAAGTAGTAATCCGCCACAGCTTTGGCATCTTTCTCCACCCATAAATAGGGTGTTATTTTTTGAGTAATCATATTTCTATGTTTAATGGGTTTCCACTGGAATCATTTGTAATTTTATTGATGGTGTTGTCAGCGAACCTATTCGAGTGTTTCGCAGACAAGGTTCTTTTCTTTTAGGTGATTTTTTACAAGCTCTTGTATTGTGTCCTCCTTAATTTC
>LNEN01000127.1 GCA_001464155.1 Cytophagales bacterium Ga0077538
CTTTCTTTAAATTTTTCCTTAAAAGAACTTCAAGTAAGTGACGACTTTGCGAAGGAAACGGTTCAAAGTGTTGGGTCCATCCAAAAAATACAACAGCGCAACGGTGCTGCTGGTTGCCATCGTTATGTAATCAGCAACTGCCAAAAACCGTTGGATGTGATTGGTGTGTTTACACTGATCCGACTGTATTTTAAAGAAACGAACGTTCCGGTAGACATTGTACCCTTGTTTGAAACCATCGATGATTTGAAGCACGCCTCCAGCATCATGGAAAGACTCTACCAATTACCTGCGTATCGAGAGCAAGTACAACAGAGAAATAATAAACAAACCATCATGCTTGGGTTTTCTGATGGAACAAAAGATGGTGGATACTTGCGCGCCAACTGGTCTATTTTTAGAGCAAAGGAAGAGTTGACAACGATCTCTCGTCAGTACGGCATTGATGTTGTATTCTTCGATGGTCGCGGTGGTCCTCCTGCCCGAGGTGGTGGCAACACCCACGACTTCTATGCCTCGTTGGGAAATACTATTGAACAAAAAGAAGTGCAGATCACCATTCAAGGTCAAACCATCAATTCTAATTTCGGAAGACCTGCTTCGTGTAAATACAATTTGGAGCAACTACTGTCGGCTGGGTTACAAGGTTCGCTCGTAGAGAAAAGAGACAATCAGTTAACGGATAGTGATAAAAAAGTAATTGATGAGCTGGCGGAGGCGGGGTTTCATTCGTACCTGAGTTTGAAACAGCATGAGAAATTTGTACCCTATTTAGAAAACAGAACACCGCTTACTTTTTTTGGTGATACGAATATTGGTTCGCGTCCTGTAAAGCGAAGTGGGGGTGATGGCTTGAAGTTCGAAGATTTGCGCGCCATTCCTTTTGTCGGAGCGTGGGCGATGATGAAGCAAAACATTCCAGGATTTTATGGTGTGGGTTCTGCAATTCAATCGCTCAAAGAAAAAGGTCAGCTAACAGTATTACAAGAGCTCTACCAACGTTCGCTCTTCTTTCGAACTTTGGTAGGAAATAGTATGATGTCTCTCACAAAGACCTACTATCAGGCCACTACCTACTTGGCAAAAGATCCGGAGTATGGTGATTTCTGGAACAAGATGCATGCGGAGTTTCAATTGGCGAAGCAAAATGTACTAGAGGTATCCGGTTTGGAAGAGTTGTTGGAGAATAATCCCACCATTCGAGACTCTGTGAAATTGAGAGAGAAAATTGTACTTCCTCTTATTGCCATACAACAGTTTGCCTTAATGCGCCTCCACACACTTTCAGAGGCAGAGAAGCCTATGGAGTTTCGTTACCGTAAGCTGATCATTCGGTGCATGTTTGGAATCATCAATGCCGCTAGAAATTCGGCATAAGGAAGAGTCCGAAGTAAACAGTTTAATTCTTAAGCATAGTGGCATTTAACCAAAATTTACTTTTGGTATTCAAACGTGTGCAGAATTAAAAGCGGACGAAGAGAAGAGTTTACTCCGTAAAAATCTATTTCGTACCTTTGCCGGTCAATTCGCATAAAATGATCGCAGCAAATAACATTTCGCTTCAGTTTGGTAAAAGAGTATTGTTCGATGAGGTAAATATCAAGTTTACGGCCGGCAATTGCTATGGTGTAATCGGGGCCAACGGAGCGGGAAAGTCTACTTTTCTAAAAATACTTGCAGGAGATATTGATCCTACGCGTGGAAACATAAGCATTGAGTCTGGCAAACGCATGGCCGTACTTCGCCAGAATCACTACGAGTTTGATAACGTGCCTGTGATAGATACGGTAATGATGGGCCACGGTAAGCTGTGGAAGATCATGAAGGAGAAGGACGCCATTTATGAGAAGCCTGATTTTTCTGAAGAGGATGGTGTGCGTGCTTCGGAATTAGAAGCAGAGTTTGCAGAAATGGATGGTTGGAATGCGCAATCTGATGCTGCAGCGCTTTTGAGTGGTTTGGGAATTGCAGAAGAGGATCATTTTAAAGATGTAAAAGAGTTGAGTGGTAATCAGAAAGTACGTGTGCTTTTGGCGCAAGCTATTTTTGGTAACCCTGATATTTTGATTCTGGATGAACCTACCAACGACTTGGATCTAAACACCATTACCTGGTTAGAAGATTTCTTGTTGGAGTTTAAAAATACGGTGATTGTCGTTTCTCACGATCGTCACTTTTTGGATACAGTGTCTACACATATTGTTGATATCGATTTCAAGCAGGTAAAATTATTTACGGGTAACTATTCCTTCTGGTACCAATCCAGTCAGTTGGCATTGCAGCAACGCTCTTCAGCTAATAAGAAGGCTGAAGAAAAGAAATTGGAATTGCAGGAATTTATCAGACGTTTTAGTGCCAATGCTTCAAAGTCACGTCAGGCAACGAGCCGTAGAAAATTGTTGGACAAGATTAGCGTAGATGATATTCAGCCCTCTACGAGACGTTACCCGGCTATTATCTTCCAACAGAAACGTGTAGCAGGCGATCAGATTTTACAAATTGAAAACTTAAGCTATTCACAAAATGGCGAGAGACTTTTCAAGGGGCTTGATCTCTATGTGAAGAAAGGCGATAAGATCGCTTTCATCAGCAAAAGTGGTTTAGCCATTTCTTCATTATTCAAAATTTTGAACGGTGAACTTCAACCGGATACAGGGGAGTTTAAGTTTGGTCAAACGATCACGACCGCTTATTTACCCAGCAATAATGAAGCATTCTTTACCAGTGACGATAACCTGGTAGATTGGTTACGACAATTTGCCGATGAAGAAAACAAGGATGAAGTATACATCCGCGGTTTCTTAGGGAAAATGTTGTTCTCAGGTGAGGAAGTATTTAAAAAGTGTAGTGTCTTATCAGGAGGAGAGAAGGTGCGTTGTATGACTTCTCGCGTGATGTTAGCGGGTGCCAACTTGTTGATGTTAGACGAACCAACGAACCACTTGGATCTTGAATCTATCCAGGCATTCAACAATGCGCTAAAGGATTTCCCAGGTACTGTGCTCTTCACTTCTCATGACCATGAGTTTATGAATACAGTGGCCAACCGTATTGTTGAAATTACTCCGAATGGATTCATCGATAAGTTGATGACGTATGATGAGTACATTGAAGATGCAAAGGTAGCCGAGCAAAAATTGGCACTGTACGCCTAATTCGCAAATTGCTGAATGATGGGTAGTGCGTTGGTACCCCCCATCGTTTCCAACCATTGCTGATAATATTTTGGTGATACGGGAATGTATTTATCTGCTGGAATGGCTTCCGTCCATCCTGCTTTTACAGATTCCAATGCTGCTTTGTTCTTGCTGTGGAGAGCTAACAATTCTTTCTTAATGCATTGCGATAATTTTTTATCTAGTGATTTCTTAATCATCACCGGACCGAGTGGAATATCAGACGACAGCCACAACAACGTTACTTTGTTCACAAGCGTTGAATCTAACTTCAAAGCTTTTGTATACTCTTCACTCCCAAAGGCACCCACATCAAATTTTCCATTGGCTACTTCTTGAATTGTGAGCGCATGATTTTTTGAATAGGTAATACTCTTAAATGCTTTGTCAGCATCATTCATTCCTATAGAGGCAAACCCGAGTCTGGGCACAAGGTTGCCTGAGGTAGAGCCGGGATTCACCAGGAGTAGCGTTAGCGAAGAGGCCTTTTGTTTCAGCACCTCCAGTGAAGTGATGCCTAATTCTTTTCGGATAACGATCGCGCTTTGGTAGGTGCTCTGTTTGCCCTTTGCTACTTGGAGTGCTGTGAGAGGTGTGTAATCTTGTTGCTGAGGTTTTAGCAGGAGGTACCCAAAGGTATTCATTAACACCAGATCACTCTCCCTTTGCTCCATACCGGTAAGCATGGCACTTACAGATGCATAGCTTTTAACACTCGCCTGACACGCACAAGAACTTGACAAATGCTCTGCCAAGGGTTTGATATTGTCGATTCGAGTGTTGGCAGCATATTGATACGTAGCAACGGTGATGCCTGTTTGTGCCCTGCCTGAAAAAGACAACAATAGCGTGAGGCAGATTGGTAAAACAAGAAGCTTCATAGACACGTATTTACGAATCTTGAAGTACTTAGTTTCAGAATAACAGTCAACAATTAACCTTTAGCCTTCTCTACCCACTGGCGCGCATTTACAAAGGCCTCCATCCACGGTGAAACTTCGTGATTCAGTTTACCTGCCGGATAGTAGGGCCAATTCCAAGCAAAGAGTGATCGCTCAATGTGCGGCATTATCGCAAGGTGTCTTCCATCTGCAGAACAAACAGCCGCAGTCGCAAAGTCAGAATCATTCGGATTAGCAGGATAGCTTTCATAGCTATAGCTGGCGGCTACTGAATAATTCTTTTCATCGGCCAATTGAAAACGTCCTTCACCGTGTGCCAACCATACACCTAAACGGGTGCCGGCATAGCTTTTCAACATCACGGAATTATTTTCAGGAATGCTAATGTTGACAAAAGCGGATTCATAACGGCCGGAACCATTGTGGTGCATGCGTGGATGTTTCTCTCCTAACTCAGGATATAATAATCCTAATTCCATCATCAACTGACATCCATTGCAAACCCCTAAACTCAACGTGTCTTTTCGTTTGTAGAAATTATCGAGTGCTTGTTTTGCTTTTTCGTTGTACAGAAAGGCACCTGCCCAACCTTTGGCAGAGCCCAACACGTCTGAATTAGAGAAGCCTCCGACAAAAGCAATCATGTTTACATCACTCAGGTCTTCTCTTCCTGTGATCAGATCGGTCATGTGTACATCCTTCACATCAAAACCGGCTAAGTACAAGGAGTAGGCCATCTCCCGATCTCCATTCGATCCTTTCTCACGAATGATAGCTGCGCGAATGCCTGTTGCTTTTTTGCGATGTTGATCTAAACCAAAGGAGGCAAAGCTTCCGGTGAAGTTTTTAGGGAAGATATAACTGAGTTCTTGTTTCTTGTAGTTATCGAAACGCTGTTGTGCGTGACCTGCTTTGCGTTGCTTTCTATCGAAGAGATATGAGGTCTTAAACCAGGTGTCTCTGAGACTATCAATTGATAATTGACAATTGACAATTGACAATTGTCGCGTAGTTGTAATATCGCCAAGTACAGTAAATTCTATACCGTTCTTACGGAGAATTTCAGTAAGTACTTTTACATTCTCTACCTGAAGTACTACGCCCGGGTTTTCGCTGAATAATGCCTTTACTACATCAGTATCAAAAGTGTGTGTGATATCTAATCCAATTGTTGGTGTAGGGAAACACATCTCTAACAAAGTAGTGATGATACCACCAGAAGAAATATCATGTCCCGCTAATACCAGGTTTTGATTAATGAGTTGCTGAACGATTCCGAATGCTTTTGCAAAGTAAGCGGCATCTTTAATGGAAGGCGTTTCAGTGCCAAGGGCATTCACTACTTGTGCAAAGCTGCTGCCACCTAATTTTAAAGTGTCTTTTGAGAAGTCAATATAAATAAGCTTGCTGCCCGCTATGGGTTGCAAAGCAGGTGAAACCGTTTTACGGATATCGCTCACTTCACCAACGGCAGAAATGATTACCGTACCCGGAGACTGCACCACTTCACCGTTCGGATATTTCTGCGTCATCGACAAAGAATCCTTTCCGGTAGGAATGTTGATGCCTAACGCAAGGGCGAAATCACTTACTGCCTGCACGGCTTCATACAAGCGGGCGTTCTCACCTTTTTGTTTCGCGGGCCACATCCAATTGGCACTTAGTGAAACACCTTTCAATCCATGCGTAAGCGGTGCAAACACTATGTTGGTTAATGCTTCTGCAATGGCGAGCTGGCTTCCTGCTGTAGGATTTACCAACGCAGCACCGGCTGCATGGCCATTGGCAGTAGCAATGCCATTGTTGCTTAAGAAATCGAGAGCCATTACGCCCACATTGTTCAAGGGCAATTGTACTTGTCCGCACGTTTGTTGTGTAGCCACACGACCGCTCACCGAGCGATCAACTTTATTGGTTAACCAATCTTTACACGCCACGGCTTCTATCTGCAATACTTGTGATAAGTAGTGTTCAAACTTTGAAACATCATAGCTTACTTCTTTAAAGGAGGAAGCTGTTGACGCATCAGTAAGAATAGTTTTAGGAGAAGAACCCAATAAATGATTTACGGCAAAGTTGATCGGCTTCTTTGTCTCACTTCCTTTTCCAAAAACCAATTGGTGATCGCCTGTAGCTTCACCCACTTCATACATGGGGGAACGCTCGCGGTCTGCTACACGCTTGAGAAGTGCGATATCTTTGGCTTTCATTGCCAAACCCATGCGTTCCTGTGATTCGTTGCTAAGAATTTCTCTTTCGGAAAGCGTAGGATCACCAACAGGAAATTGAAATGTCCACCCGCCCCATGATCATGAATTGAAACGATAGGATTGTTGTCCATTTCTACCATCGCGCGAATGGCATTCATGGCGCGCTTTTGCATTTCAGGATTAGAACGCTGAATGGCATTCAATTCAATAGCATTGCCATACTCACCTGTAGCCACAGATGAAACGGCACCTACCCCCATACCAATGCGGTAATTATCGCCACCGAGCAATACGATTTTGTCGCCTGCTTGTAAATGTTCTTTCTGACTGTCTTTCTCTTTTCCGTAGCCAATACCTCCGGCTAACATAATTACTTTATCGAAGCCGAGTTTTTTGTCTCCTTCAAAATGTTCGAAGGTGAGTACACTACCGTTGATGAGTGGCTGACCAAATTTATTTCCAAAATCAGAAGCACCATCGGATGCTTTAATCAAGATTTCTTCAGGTGTTTGGTACAACCACTTTCTAGGTTCAAACTTTTTCTCCCATTCATGTCCTTCGTCCATGCGCGGATAGGAGGTAATGTACACGGCTGTTCCTGCTAAAGGCAAGGAACCTTTTCCTCCCGCTAAGCGATCACGAATTTCACCTCCTGATCCTGTAGCGGCACCGTTAAAAGGTTCGACAGTGGTCGGAAAGTTGTGTGTTTCGGCTTTGAGGGAAATAACGGAATCAATTTCTTTTACTTCAAAGAAGTCTGGTTTGTCTTGTGTGGCAGGCGCAAACTGTTCGATCTTCGGACCTTTTATAAAGGCTACATTGTCTTTGTAAGCAGAAACTATGTAGTTAGGATGTTCTTGTGAAGTTTTCTTGATGAGCTTGAAAAGCGTGGTGGGCATTTCCTTACCATCAATGATAAACGTGCCATTGAAAATTTTATGACGACAGTGCTCTGAGTTTACTTGGGAGAAACCAAACACTTCGCTATCAGTAAGCTTTCGACCTAATTCTTTGCTGACGTTATCCAAATACTCAATTTCTTCTTTGCTAAGCGCCAACCCTTCCTTTTCGCTGTAGGCAGCAATCGAATCAATTTCTTTGATCTCTTCGGGTGTATGATGAATGGTGAAAATATCCTGATTCAGTCCTTGATATTTTTGTTGCAGCATTCTGTCGAAATGAATGGCAGGACTTGAAACCTGAAATTCTTCAATTCGCTGGATGCCCGAAATTCCCATGGTTTGGGTGATCTCCACCGCATTCGTGCTCCAGGGTGTAATCATCTCTTTTCTAGGACCAATAAATTCCCCTGATAGGAAATTCTCAGCTACCTGTTTCGCTCCGCTAAAGAGCCATTCAAGTTTTTGACTATCAGTAGTTTGTAAAGAGGAAGACATGCCAACTGCGTAAATAGTGCCGTTGGAACTCCGGAAGAATGCAACCATGATAACGGTGGATTTGAGAAGCTGCAAAAGTAGTATTTATAAAGGAGATTGGCTTTTACTTTTTGCAATTTCAGGAGGTAAAATCAGCCAATACGATTGGGATTACTATAGACAGAATATGAGCAGGATTACTCACCCCAGACCATCTTCGTTGGTCTTCCCCTCTCTACTTCGTAGAGAGGGGAGTGCCAAAGGCGAGACGGGGTGAGTTGAAAGTTATAACTCCCATCTATCTATGATTCCATTATGCCCCGTCTCCAGAACAGTTACTTTACAAGAGGGTAAATGTCTCAGCAACTTCTGCATATTGCTTGTAGTAATCACCTTATCAAACCGACCCACAACTAAAGAAGACTCAATGTTGTTTTTTTGAATCAGTTCGGCAATGGAAGCCATGTTGAATTGGAGCTCACGAAAAACCACCCAGGAGTGATAAACTCTGCTGCGCATTTCCAGCGTTCGCATCTGACTTTCCGCAAAGCGAATCAATCCCTTGTCTACTAAACCAACTTTGTGAATGAAGTTGGCTATTGAATAGAAGTAGTTGGGATGTAGAATCATACTTTTAAACAATTTCCGAAAAGCAACAGGATAGGTAGCCAAGTTGTACCAGAAGTTGGTTTTAACGCCATCGGGTGCCAGGAGAAAAATGGAATCTATTTTAGCAGACTTTGCTTCCAGCGTGGCGAACACAAAACGACCTCCTAAACTGAATCCTGCTAGCGAGAAACGCTCGATGTGTTGTTCCACTAAAAAGCTATGGATAAGCTCATTCCAAAACTCTTTGGTAAGTACATCTTCGCCATAGCCCCAGGTGCTTTCTCCATGAAAGAAGAGATCGAACAAATAGCAGGTATACTCTTCTCCTAACAATCGTGAGTTTTCTTCGAAAACCTTTCCATGTTGTCCATAACCATGAAAGAAAAGAAGTGTCTTTTTGCCGCTTCCTAATTTGTGATAGCAGAGTTTTGATTCTTTAAAGGAGTAGTAGGCTGTTTCCAACGGCTTGGGTTAATATCCCCTAATATAAGGGAAACTTGAAAGGAGTAAACTCTGACCTGTAAAACGGCATTCAGCACCTAGCGGGGCTTAATTGTAGTATTCATTACCATCACCTAAATTTTTCTGATCTTGTTACAATATTTAACAATCCCGCCCGACTTCATATAAAAAGCATATGACCTTGGCGATGGATTTAACCATGCAGGCACAACAAGAGACTTTTCTGAAAGAGCGAGGCAAGTTGCTGAATTTCATTCGCAACCGTGTTTCGTCTACAGAAGAAGCGGAAGATATTCTGCAGGATGTGTTCTTTCAATTTGTGTCCGCCTACGACACCATCGAGTCGTTGGATCGTGCCACTTCCTGGCTGTATTCGGTAGCGAGAAATAAAATTATCGATCGTTATCGGAAGGACAGTGTAAGACCGCAGCGAGCTGATCTGGAAGGGCTCACCGGTTTAGAGGAGGATTCACCGATTACGTTACAGGAAATTTTACCGGATCTTGGCAATACACCCGAAGATGCTTATTTCAGAGAGTTGATTTGGGATACCATTATGGATGCCCTGGATGAATTACCAGCCGACCAGCGGGAGATTTTCATTCAAAATGAAATGGAGGAGAAGGGCTTTCGAGAAATTGCGGAAGCTACCGGTGTATCGATCAACACCTTGCTATCGCGCAAGCGCTATGCAATTATTGCCTTGCGAAAAAGGCTGCAAAAATTATATGATGAATTATAGTCTCACCAATGGATAGGAATAAAGTGTTGGGTAGGATTTAAAGAAAGAATTATGAATAAAGGAGTAAAAATTGCGATGTGGATTGTGTTTGGAGCGGCACTCATCGCACTGTTCGGTTTTATCACCATGTACCTCTGGAACTGGTTGATGCCTAAAATATTTGGATTACCGGAGCTAACCCTTACAGAAACATTTGGACTTTTACTGTTAGCCAAAATACTGTTTGGCTTTGGAGGTAAAGGGGGCAATGGTGGTCAGCATAAATGGCAGTGGAAACATCGCATGTTAAACAAGTTTGAGACCATGAGCCCTGAAGATCGGGAACGCTTCAAAGCGAGGATGAAAGAAAAATGGTGCCGCTGGGACGAGAAAACCTCAAACCCGGATCATAACACTTCAAACGGTTGAAATTGCATTTCAGAAAGAATCTCAGAAAAATAATCTCAAAAAACTCAACCATTGTGGCGCATTGGCGTTAAAGGAAACGTTGGAAACTTTTAAAATGTCAAAAGTTTCCTCAGTTTTGTGCCCCTATGGAAGAGTTAGATATCAAAGACAAAATACTGAAAGGAGCCGAAGAGCTGTTCATGCGCTATGGGGTGCGCAGCATTTCCATGGATGATATTGCTCGTCACCTTTCCGTTTCCAAGAAAACGCTTTATCAGCATTTTGCTGATAAGGAAGATCTGGTAACGGAGTTTTCTAAGAATCATCTGGTAAGTCAGCGATCCGTATATGAAAAATTGCGCGATGATTCTCAGAATGCAATAGATCACCTTTCCAGGATTGCGGTGTGTCTGAAAAAGGAGATGGAGGATGCTAACCCGGCATTACTTTTTGATATTCAAAAATTTCACCCCAAAGCATGGTCTGTTTGGATCAACTTTAAAAAAGGTATTGTCAAAGAAATTATTGACAACCTGACAAAGGGAAAAGAAGAGGGAACTGTACGTGAAGACATCAGCCCGGAAATTTTGGCCATTGTAAGGCTAGAATTGATTCAGCTGGCCTTTAACGAAGAGATTTTCCCCAGAAGTAAATTCAAAGTGGCGGATGTGCAAACTCAAATCTTCGACCAGTTTGTGTTTGGCGTGGTAACAGATAAAGGAAGAAAACTCTACTTGAAATATAAAAATAAGTCAACCCCAACTATCAATTCTTAAAACTATGAAATACTATTTCTACTTATTTATCAGTGTGCTTCTGCTGCCGCTTGCAGTACAAGCACAGCAGGCTACTTCGAAATCATTTATCCTCGAGGAGGCCATAGCGTATGCGTTGGAGAATTCTGTCAATGCAAAGAATGCTAAGCTTGACGAGGAAATATCAAAAGCGAAAGTGAGAGAAATCACAGGCATTGGTCTTCCTCAGATTGATGGATCAGCCACGGTTCTTCACAATCAACAATTAGGAAGATTCTTTGCTCAGTATAAAGGCCCTGAAGGTTTCTTAGGAGACTTGAGTGGAGTGCCAGGATTAGAAGAGGGTGATGTGGTGGCTGCAAAGAACCCCTTTCAATTACCGAGTAATGGTCAGGCGGGAATTTCGGTCACTCAATTACTTTTTAATACATCTTATTTGGTTGGTTTGAAGGCTTCCCGCACGTATAAGGACTTATCTGAGAAACAATCTGAATTAACACGTCAGCAAATTATTGAGAATGTATCGAAAGCCTATTACGGTGTGATCATTAACTCAGAACGCATCAAATTATTTGATGCGAATATTGCCCGTGTGGATTCTTTATTCCGTTCCACCAAAGCCTTTAATGAAAATGGTTTTGCAGAGTCGATTGATGTAGATCGTACGGAGGTTACTTTAAATAACTTGAAAGCAGAGCGTGACAAATTCAGCAGCATCCAGGAACTCGGGCTAAATCTGTTGAAGTTCCAGATGAATTATCCACTGGAAATGGATATTGCTGTTACCGGCACTATTGAGGATTTACGTGTAGACCGTGACATTAGTTCTTTAGCTAAGGATTGGGACTATACAACTCGTATTGAGTACAGCATTTTGGAAACCAACCGCGACTTGCAAGATCTTAACATAAAGAGTAAGTACTCTGAAGGTATGCCAAGCCTCGTGGCATTTGCAGATTTTGGGATGAACACACAGTCGCCAAACGTGTCAGGAATTTTTAAGACAAACTCTTCTTTCGAGGAAAACAGTCAGTTAGGACGCGACAAGTGGTACCCTACTTCTTCTTTTGGGGTCTCTTTAAATATTCCGATTTTCAGTGGCTTGCAACGTAACTATCGTATACAACAAGAAAAGCTCACAGCCTTAAAAATTGAGAACAGTTTCACTTCGCTAAAGCAGGGCATCTCGTTGGAGATTAAGCAAGGAACACTTACGTACGAAAACGCGCTTCGAAGTTTAGATGCGCAAAATCGTAATATGCAATTGGCTGATAAAATTGCTCGTGTTACAAAGGTAAAATACGAACAAGGAGTTGGTTCCAGTTTAGAAGTGACCGATGCAGAAAGTGCCTTGCGTGAAGCACAGATCAATTATTACAATGCTCTTTATGATGCCCTTATTTCTCGTATTGATTTGGTAAAGGCATACGGCAAAATCAACACCATTACAGAAACGTTTAAAAAATAGAATTACCCCCTAATTGTATAACTATGAAATCCATTTTTAATAAACTAGCAGCACTCACGTTCCTTTCGGTTGTGGTCATAGCCTGCGGAAGTGCAGATGAGAAACAAGCAAAGCTTGAAAAGCTGAAGGAAGAGAAGGCAAAACTTCAAGAACAAATTGATGTCTTGGAAAAGGAGATTGCTCTTGAAAATCCAGTGGAGGTGAATGTAAGAGCCAAAGAAGTGGCAGTGCTGGAACTAAGCCCCCGAAACTTTGAGCATTATGTGCAAACCCAGGGTGCTGTGGAGGCGGAGAATAACATCATGGTCAGTGCCAAGAGCATGGGCGTGGTGGCTGCCGTATATGCCAAAGAAGGCCAGTCAGTAGCGAAGGGACAAGTGTTAGCGCAGATTGATAACTCACTTATTTTGCACAGCATTGAGTCGACTAAGTCACAACTCGAACTATTAACGAGTATCTACAATCGCCAGAAGAATTTGTGGGAGCAGAAGATAGGTACAGAAGTTCAATACCTGCAAGCGAAGACCAACAAGGAAAGTATGGAGAAATCACTTCAGACATTAGAGGAGCAAAACGACATGACAAAGATAAAGGCTCCTGTAGCAGGAACCATCGATGCCATTTCGGTAAAGGTGGGTGAGAACATCGCTCCTGGAATGCCAGCGGCTCGTGTGCTAAACACGAATGATCTAAAACTTACAGCTGCTGTTTCGGAAGCCTATGTGACCTCCATTAAAGCTGGCAACAAAGTAGTTGTTTCCATTCCCGAATTGAAAAAGGATATTGTTGCACAAGTGACGTTTGTTGGTAAGAACATTGATATTCTTTCCAGAACTTTTCCTATCGAAGTAAAATTGCCTTACTACGAGAACCTTCGCCCTAATATGTCGGCTGTTATCAAGATTATTTTTCAAACAGAAAAGAATGCCATTGTCGTACCCATTAATGCCGTTCAGGATTTGAATGGAGAGAAGATTGTTTTTGTAGCGCAAGCGGATGGTAAAAATACAATTGCTCGTAAACGAGTGGTAACGGTATCAGGTGTGTATGATAACCTGGCACAGGTAACAGGTCTTGTGGCGGGTGAGAAAATTGTAACGGTAGGCTATCAAGGATTAAGCGATGGCCAATTTATTAAACCTTAACGGGGTTTGTTTGGAAGATGAAGCCTATTCCATTGTTGATAAATAACCCCACCCTTTTTAACGAAAGACTTTATGCAAAATTCAAATAAGGAATTTAAGCCTACCAGTTGGTCGATAGATAATAAAGTGAGCATTTATGTGGCCACGATTATTATCTGCTTGGCTGGTATTTTTACGTACACAAACCTGCCAAAGGAAAATTTTCCAGAGGTAGTATTTCCACAAATCTATGTAGCTACCGTATATCCGGGAGCTGCCCCCACGGATATTGAGAACCTCATTTCAAAAGAAATTGAGAAAGAGGTAAAGTCGATTTCTGGTGTTAAGAAAATCAAGAGTAACTCGGTTCAGGATTTCTCCAATGTGATTGTTGAATTTGAAACGGATGTTCCCATTGACAAGGCTAAACAAGAGGTGCAAGATGCAGTAGATCGTGCCCGTCAAAATTTGCCTTCTGACTTAGATCAGGATCCGCAGGTAATTGAAATTGATATTTCTGAACTGCCGATCACGAACGTTAACCTTTCTGGAGATTATGACTTACCAACCTTAAAGCGCTATGCTGATCAGATGCAGGACGCGATTGAAGGCATTCGGGAAATTAGACGCGTAGATATTATTGGGGCCTTGGATCGTGAGATACAAATTAATGTGGACATGTTTCAGGCAGCGCTGGCCGGTGTAAGTTTAGATGATATTGAAAATGCTATCAAGTACGAAAACTTAATTGTATCCGGAGGTCAGCTTTCAGTAGATGGTATGAAGCGTTCACTTTCCATCAATGGCGAGTTTCAGTCTGCAGAACAGATGGCGAATGTTGTGGTGGGATCTATTAAAGGAGGTAAAATTTATTTGAAAGATGTAGCTGAAGTAGTGGACTCACACAAAGAGCAAGAGAGCTTTGCCCGTTTAGACGAGAAGAATGTTATTACTTTAAACGTTATCAAACGCGGTGGCGAGAACTTGATCATTGCATCTGATCAGATCAATGAAATTGTTGCCAACTTTGAAAAGAACATTTTACCACCAGGTGTGAAGGTGACGATTACGGCTGATCAGTCAGACAGTACGCGAATGACCTTGCATGATTTGATCAATACCATCATCATTGGTTTTATTTTGGTAACGATTATTCTCATGTTCTTTATGGGGGCGACCAATGCCATTTTCGTGGCCATGTCTGTTCCGATTTCAGCCTTTATGGCTTTCCTGGTGTTTCCTTCCTTAGGGTTTACTCTTAACTTGATGACGCTCTTCTCCTTCTTGCTCGCGTTGGGTATTGTAGTGGATGACGCCATTGTGGTGATTGAGAATACACACCGTATTTTTGATAATGGTAAAGTACCAATTCGCAAAGCAGCTAAAATTGCGGCTGGAGAAGTTTTCTTACCTGTACTTTCTGGCACCATGGTGGTATTGGCTCCGTTCGTTCCCTTAGCATTCTGGCCTGGAGTAATTGGTAACTTCATGTTCTATTTGCCCATAACACTTATTGTTGCGCTCTTAGCTTCTCTGGTAGTGGCCTATATAATGAACCCTGTTTTTGCAGCGGATTTCATGAAGCCCCACGAACATGATCATAGCAAATCGAAGTTGACCAAAGGCTATAAAATCACAGGTGTTATCTTTTTGGCGCTCGCCATCCTGTGGTATGCTATGGGCATCTTTGGTTTAGGTAATCTCACGGTATTCCTATTCTTGTTGATTACATTCCAACGCTTTGTGATGAATGAAGTGATCTCGAATTTTCAAACGAAGCATTGGCCACGCGTTCAGGAAAGTTACAAGCGCGCCATCTCTTGGTGTTTAGAAGGATGGAGACCTTATGGCGTTATTGCTGGTATCGTTTTCTTATTCATTTTTTCCATAGTATTTACCGGTATTCGTCAACCGCCGGT
>LNEN01000128.1 GCA_001464155.1 Cytophagales bacterium Ga0077538
ATATCACCCTTCCGATTGGTACAGATCAACGCGTAACAGATTCTATTACGCGCATCGTTGAGAAAAAAGTAGCTGAGGTTGTGGGTGAAGGAAATGGTAAGGATAATCCGGTAGTAGAATCGATCATCTCTAATGTGGCAGTGGGTGCGGCAGAAGATCAAACTTCTGGTAATAATGCACAACCTCATTTAGGTAAAGTCACAGTCGCTTTCGTAGACTTTGCGAAACGCAATGGACAGTCCACTCGTGTGTACTTAGACAAAGTGCGCGAAGAGGTTAGGAGTATTCGAGGGGCGGAGGTTTCTGTAAACCAGGAAGCGAATGGACCACCAACCGGTAAGCCTGTAAACATTGAAATTTCAGCGGATGACTTTGATGTCTTAGTAGCGACCTCTAATAATCTTAAGAAATACTTGGACTCATTGCAGATTCCAGGCGTGGAAGAATTGAAGTCGGATTTTCAGAGCGACAAGCCAGAAATCATCATCAACATAGATCGTGAGAAGGCAAACCGGGAAGGTATTTCTACCGGACAAATTGGGATGGCACTTCGTACAGCAATCTATGGTAAGGAGATTTCTAAATTCCGCGATGAGAATGATGACTATGATGTGACCTTGCGCATCGCTAAAGATCAACGCAATGATATCAATACGTTGATGAACCTACCCATTACCTACCGCGACATGAACATGGGTGGCGCAGTTCGGCAGGTTCCTCTTTCGGCTATCGCGAAGATTGAGTACTCTAATAGCTATGCGGGTATACGAAGGATTGATCAAAAGCGTGTGGTCACCCTAGCCTCTAACGTACTGAGTGGGTACAACCCCAATCAAGTAGTGGCGGAAATTACCAAGAGTTTAGAGTCTTTCCCGAAGACAGATGAAGTAGGTATTAAAATGACAGGTGAACAAGAAGATCAGGAAGAAACATCTAGCTTCTTAGGCGTAGCCGGTTTAGTTGCGCTTGGTTTGATCTTCATGATTCTTGTAATTCAATTTAACTCAACCAGCAAGCCGTTAATCATCTTGTCTGAGATTGTGTTCAGTATCATTGGTGTATTGATTGGTTTCTCTTTGTTCAAGATGGAGATATCAATTGTTATGTCTGGTGTGGGTATTATGGCACTGGCGGGTATTGTAGTGCGAAATGGTATATTGTTGGTAGAGTTTACAGACTTGCTGATTGAGCAAGGCATGGAGTTGAAAGCAGCTATTATTGAAGCAGCAAAAACACGTATGACTCCGGTTATCCTGACAGCCATGGCTGCAACCCTGGGCCTTATTCCATTGGCAGTAGGTCTGAACATCGACTTCGTTACATTGTTCTCTGAATTTGATCCACACATTTTCTTTGGTGGAGATAACGTAGCTTTCTGGGGACCTTTGTCGTGGACGATGATTTTTGGATTGATTTTCGGAACTTTCCTAACCTTGTTCTTAGTGCCTGTAATGTACTTATTGCGCACACAGCTTAAAACAAAGCTTTTTGGTAAGGAAATTCCTGCCCACTTGCGTGATGAAGACAACTCATCCGCAGTGACACACTAGGGAGTAGACTAATTTGGAAAAGAAGTCGTCTTACAACTGTAGGACGACTTTTTTGTTATAAGGAATATGAAACCCCGCATCATGACTTTTGTAATCATCACATTACTCTTGCTGGCTATCGACTATTACGTTTTTCAAGCGGTAGTGACTGTGAGCAAAAATCTTTCGCCCACTTGGAAGTTGACGGCTCGGCTTTCCTTTTGGTTGCCTACGCTGTTGTCTATAGCGGCCTTGACCTGGTGGACGTTTGGAGATCCTTATAAGTATGGAGCTGGCGCGCGCAATTGGGTGGTAACGGGAATTGTGGGCATCTACTTTTCAAAACTCTTCGCAGTAGTGTTTCTTTTCATAGATGACGTGCAGCGAGGTGTACGGTGGCTGGTGAAAGCATTTACAAAGGAAGAAGCACCGGGTATACAGGGCGAGGTAATAACACGCTCAGAATTTTTGTCAAAGACAGCGCTGATTGCAGCCGCCATACCCTTTGGCACCATGACCTACGGCATCATTTCAGGGGCACACGATTATCGCATTAAACGCGTAACGGTGAAGTTACCCAATCTGCCCAAGTCTTTTGATGGTATTAAGATTGGACACATCTCCGATATACATTCAGGTAGTTTCTTTAACAAAACTGCTGTAAAGGGCGGAGTAGAAATGTTGATGAAGGAAAAACCTGATGCAATTTTCTTTACCGGTGATTTGGTGAACAACGAGAGTGCAGAAGTTAAGGAGAATATCAACATCTTTGATAAATTAAAGGCACCTTTGGGCGTGTACTCCGTAACGGGCAATCACGATTCTGGTGGTTTGATTGCTGCACACAAGGAAATGAATTTTGATATCCTGATGAATGAACATCGGGATATTAAAATTGGACAAGATAAAATCGCTGTCTTAGGTATTGAGAATTGGGGTGGCGGGCGCTTTGCTAAATATGGCAAACTACATGAAGCATATCGCGGCACTGAAGAAGCTTCTGTGAAATTATTGCTGTCACACGACCCTAGTCATTGGGATGCGCAGGTGCGAAAAGACTATACGGATATAGATATCATGTTCTCCGGTCACACCCACGGTTTTCAGTTTGGTGTAGAGATAGGAGACTTTAAATGGAGCCCTTCTCAATATGCCTATAAACAATGGGCGGGCCTATACACAGAAGACAAGCAACATCTATACGTCAATCGGGGCTTTGGTTATTTAGGTTACCCTGGCAGAATCGGCATGCCTCCGGAATTAACGATACTTGAATTGAAAAGAGCTTAGTAGGCTCTTTTCAATTGTTCTATTCTTTTTTTGTCTGCCCTAGTACCATTGAAGCGAGAACAGCCATGGACAGCGTCAGAATAATGAAGGCAAGCGATATCTCAATAGGAATCTTGTACCAGTCAGCAATACACATTTTAACGCCCACAAAAACCAGAATGATGGAGAGTCCGTACTTAAGGTAAACAAAGTATTTTTCAATACCGGACAAGGCAAAGTAAAGTGATCTCAAGCCGAGGATGGCAAAAACGTTTGACGTATACACAATGAACGTGTCATCAGAAATGGCCAGTATGGCGGGTATACTGTCCACGGCAAAAATTAGATCTGTTGTTTCTATAAGAACCACGACTACAAAGAGAGGCGTTGCCCAGAGTAGTCCATTTTTTCTGACAAAGAATTTGTCTTTTTCAAAATCAGGCGTTACCCTGAAAAGTTTACGGGTGAACTTTACCACGGGATTTTGCTGTGGATCTAATTTCATTTCTCCTTGGCTAACTATCTTAATTCCTGTGAAAACAAGAAAGCCTCCAAAGATGTAGACGAGCCAGTGAAATCTGTGAATAAGATCAACGCCCGCAAAAATGAATAAAACACGCAGCAGAAGAGCACCTAGAATACCCCAGAAAAGAACTTTGTGTTGATACTCCGTTGGCACTTTGAAATATGAAAAAATTAATACGATAACAAAGATGTTGTCCACACTCAGCGATTTCTCGATGAGGTAACCCGTAAAAAATTCAAAGGCCTTTTCCTGACCAAATTGATAATACACAAAGGTGTTGAACAAAAAGCTCATAAAGACCCATACGCAGGTCCATAGAAGCGCATCTTTAACTGATACTTCCTTTGAGGAGCGATGAAACACACCCAAGTCAAGTGCGAGCATCAATAAAATAAATAAATTGAAACCTATCCAAAGTGTTGACGTTGTCATAGTATACATTTAGTGAAAGAGAGATTTAAAGAGGGCATCCTTTAGAGATGCCCTCCGTTCACTTTTAAAAACCTAAACCAATTAAAGTGAACATACCTATACCACTGCCGAGCTTCCTTCCTGACGAAACAAGCGAATGTTGGTAACCTTATAGAGCGAGCGTAACTCGCGGGCCCGGATCATTGCTTCATTGCAGGAGCTAAAAATTGAGCAAGGTTTTTTTTCAAGTTGAAGTTTTCTATCCTTTTCGGTTTCCATAATAACGATGTAGTTGTCTGGCCTAGGATCTTCTTCCAGAACAATCCATTTCATGCTTTTCATTGATTAGATTTTTTTATGGTCTATAAGTTCTGTTTAATCAAAAACCGGTTATCAAGGGATTGTCCGAACTTAGGTCGTGTGTTTGGCTACAATCCAATGATTAAGGGCATTTGAACGCAAGTGGATTTTGAATTCCAAGCTTAGTCCCTCCTCTAAATACATAGTATTAATTATGGAAGGGCGAACAAGTCATTAAGGTTCTGTGAACCTATCTGAAAAGCATCAAAGTCGGAGATTCCGATGTTGTAAATAGAGGGAAGCCGAAGAACTAATAATGCGCGAGGTGAATGGTGTCACCTGATCACGTTCCGCGACTTGTAAATGTGACCCTGTAGAGAGGTGAGGGAGGTGTACTTTTTTGTTCTTTCTAGTTACCGTATTTTCTGAGAGATTCCATTCGTAACTGGTTTCAACTTTGTCCTGTGTAGAGGTTTCCCTTAGACTTTCGGGTGTTATCAAAAAGAGCGGAGCGAGAATTAAAAGCCCTAGCCGGACTAGATTAGAATACCTATTTAATAGTAATGCTATCATTCTTGAAAGGTATACTATAAACGTCTGAGGCGGTTGTTTGGTTACTTAACTTTTTTAAAATATCCACTTTTAGTTGATCACTCCCAAAAATTAAATCATATGTATTTGATTATCAGTGTATTTTAAAAATAGCATTTTACATTTTGAGGAAGAGGAGATACCTGCTAGCTCTTCTTTTTTACTGCACTCGCTGTCTGGATTGGTTGAGGTAATTCCTCGGGCGGCAATGTCTTAGTTTTGAATTAAGTCCATAGGAATACTTTCAGGTCGTTTATGTTTCCAGCGCTTATGTGTCCACAACCAGTATTGCGGTTGCTCCATAATATCTTTTTCTAACAAGCGAGTTAGCTTCTCCATGATTTCTCCATGAGGTGCTTGCTGCGGGTTATCCTCAATGGGCGTAAAACTAAAGCGATAGTGGCCGCGTTTTACTTTTTGAATATGTCCGAAGATTACCGGATAGGTATACTCTTTGGCATACTTCTCTGTACCAAAGACCACACCGGTTTCCTGATGTAAAAAGGTAGTCCAATAACAGGTTCGTTTGTTACTGGGCGATTGATCAATGGCAAAAATAGTAGTCGTAAGATTTTCTTTCTCCTGATCCATTACTTCTTTCACAATTTTAGTAGAGATCATTCGCAAGCCATACTTACCTCTACTCTCACGCATTTTTTTGTCGAGGTAATCGTTCTTTAATTTTTTGTAGATGGCAATGGCTTGATGCTTCATAGGAGCATCCACCGCCACAGCAAATAATTCCCAGTTGTTGTAATGACCGCCTGCAAGAATAATGCTCTGCTTTTTCTCGAAGTAAGAATTGAGTACTTCTGGATTTTCAAAAACCATGCGTTCCTTCACTTCCTTTTCAGTAATGGAAAAGACTTTGAAACTCTCGACTACCACATCGCAGAAATGTTTGTAGAAGTCGCGTGCGATTTGTGCATGCTCCAGAGATGTTTTTTCTGGGAATGAGTTAGCAATATTCCGGAGCACCACTTTCTTCCGATACTTCACTACATAGTAAATAAGCAGGAAGAGCACATCAGACACACCATATAAGATTCTATACGGCAGAAAAGAGATCGGACGCAATACGCCATAATAGAGCAGAACACTGGGCAGTTTCATAGACAGGTTTGGGCACGAAGGTGCTCATTTTTATAAGAAAAATGCCCGCGATGTAAGATCTGTTTTATTTTACCTCAAAAGCACCTTTCCCCATCAGGTAATCATCGGTATAAACTTCCAGGATGTAGTTGCCTTCTGCATAATCGCTGCCCTTTGCGTAAAGAAAGCTGAGTCGTTGTTTAGAATTATCAAAGAGCACTTCTTGCATGGCTGTGTAAAATTCTTCCTTTCCATTGAATAAGAAAGTTCCTGAGCCCTTGGCCACATCAAACAAGACTTGTCCGTTTTGATCGACTATGCGAATCATGATCTTCTTCCCTTCAATAGGAGCCACGTTATTTTCGGCAATGGTAAATTC
Source organism: Cytophagales bacterium Ga0077538 (assembly GCA_001464155.1). GTDB lineage: Bacteria > Bacteroidota > Bacteroidia > Cytophagales > Cyclobacteriaceae > Chryseotalea. The sequence goes on from LNEN01000128.1 coordinate 6,098, forward strand.
AACTTTAAGCTTGGCAATCTGTCGTGCACGGAAGGGCGATTCTTTCTCTTTGTTACGATCGGTAAGGGCTACGATTTTGAAGTTTTCTGCTTTCAGGCGAGACGCCAATGTCACCTTCGATTCAAGTTCTGTTTTTGTTTGTTCGAGTTTATTAATCGAATCGCCTAGTTTGTTTTTCTCAGTTTTAAGATCTGTATTCTCCGTTAAGAGTACTTTGTTAACAGATTTTAATTTTTCGATTTCCTCATCTTTTAATTTGAGCAATTCTTCATAGCCCTCCACTTTTGATCGAAGCTCAGCAATGAGATTGCCTGTTGCCTTTGTTTTGATACGAAGCTGTTTCTCTACATCTTCT
>LNEN01000129.1 GCA_001464155.1 Cytophagales bacterium Ga0077538
ATCTGCTTGCTTGTTATACAGCGCAACAGCCAGTGCCTCGTCTGTTTTGTGATAGCGTGAGCCTACATAATTCATCACCTTGCCTTCGGATGTGAGAATTGGAACGATGGTGGCATCTACCCAATAATGGCTTCCGTCTTTTGCTTTGTTTTTCACAATGCCTTTGAAAACTTCCCCGCGTTGAATGGTTTGCCAGAAAAGTTTGAAAAGTTCTTTGGGCATGTCGGGGTGTCGTACAATGTTTTGAGATTTTCCGACCAACTCTTCTTTTGAATATTTAGACACCTCGCAGAATTTATCGTTGGCAAACGTAATGGTGCCGTGTAAATCGGTTTCTGATAAAATGGTGGTAAGTGCCATTACGCGCTCGCGTCTTTCAACACGCTCTCTCAGTATTCGGGCTTCTTCTAGCTGTCTCGTCAATTGCTCTTGAGTGGCCTGCATTTCTTCCATGTTCTGCCGTATCTCCTCTTCCTGCATGCGCAGCTGTTCGGTTTGATGCTGGGTCTCTTCTAAGAGTATTTTTGTTTCGCTCGCTACTTTTACCGACCGGATAACAGAGGCAAAGGCTTCACCTACTTTTTCGATGAAGTGGATCTGGTATTTCTCAAGTTCGCTAAAACCGGCTAATTCAATGATACCTTCTGTTTTGTCATTGGCTTTTATAGGAACGAGGATCACAAAACCTTTTTTGAGAATGATGGGCTCACCTTCCAGGTAACATTGGCCCACTAAACCTTCTCCGGGTGTCAGCGATTTAGTAATGTATTTTTTTCTGTCGTAGGCGTAACTGGCTTTTAGGGTAAGTCGTTCTTCTTGCTCGATTTGTTCGTGAATAAAAACAGAACCTTGATTGAGACCAACATAACGCACCAGGTTTTTGATAACCTCCTCGGCAAGTTTTGTCAAGTCGTTACTCTGTCGCAAGAGCTCACCAAAGGTGGCATGTCCTTCGGCTACCCATCGGGCACGTTCATCTTCTTCTTTTTTGGAAAGTAGTTTTCCTTTTAAGGATACCAGTACGTCACTGAGTTGTTCGTTGTCGAAAGTATATCCTTTAACGGAAAAATCTCCTCGCTCCAGGTCAGCCATGTAGGATTGTAACTGCCCTAATTGTTCACTATTCTTTCTTTTGTCTTCTTCCAGCATTGCCTCACGGTGTAGCATGTGCTTGTTGAAATAGTGACAAACGAGGCCCAGCACCAGTGGTGCAGACAGGATTATCCAGTGTAAAGGTCCACGTGAGTAGAACTGAATAAGATAATGCCAAGTAAACGTTGCATTGTCGTACAGCAAGTCGCCCACAATGGCAATAAGGGGAAACAGCGACCCAATAAAAATGCCCAGAGGCACCAGCGCTATTTTATTCTTTTGTAATTCCATACCACGGTGTACTGATGACAAAAGTAAAACAGCTTTTAAGTACCTACTTCTAATGCAAGGCAGTTGATTTTATGATCTACGTCATGTTTTTTACCTGAACATTTTATAGTGATGAATCTTTTACTAGCTCTTTCGCTGACAACAGGTTTTAAGCAGGGATTTCCTCCGCCTTGTAGCCAACTTTTTCCAGGGCTTCTTTAACCGTAGCAGGGTCCACAGCACTTTCAATAGTTAAAACTTTGGCAGGATTCTGAATGTCAACAGCCCATTTGTTTTCGCCAGCTGATTCGTTGAGTGCTGACGTTACTTTTGCCACACAGGCTGCGCATTTAATATTGGTTTTGAATTTTAGTGTTTCCATTTCTTGATTTTCTTAACGACTTATTTATTTGCTACCGGATAACCAGCTTTTTCAATGGCCTCTACCACAGAAGCTTTTGTGGCTCCGGAAAGTTCAATTTCGACTTCGCCCGGAGCAATTTTACTTAACGAAACGCCCGCCTGGTTTTGCAGGGTTGTCTTTACCACCATCATGCAATGCTGGCTTTTCATGTTGGGTATCCTCAAGGTAATGCTTTCCATAATGATTTATTTTATATAGCAATTAACGAAGTAGCACCCTCTTTCGATTTACACGATTTCCCTTATGATTTATAAGATTTCATGCGTGCTGCGATGGCTGCAGAAGCTGCGTCACCTCGATTGATTAATTCTTCGATAATGCGCTCTTTATTGTGGTCATCCCTGTTTTGTGAAAGTTTGTAAGCGGCTTCTATGGAAGTAATCTTTATTTCGAAACCTACAATTCCTTGTAATTGGCTTTCCAATAATTTTTTTGACATGCCTTCCACGGTTACACGGTGAGTAGAAGCAGCTTCGTATTTGTTCACCAATTTCTTGAGAGAATTTAGAAGTTCTTCACCCTCTATCACACGGAGTGTTCCATAAACATGAACGGCAATGTAATTCCAGGTGGGTACATTTTCATGATCATACCAGGACGATGATACGTATGCGTGAGGCCCGCTGAAAATGGCCAGTACTTCTTCGTTGATGGAAAAATCACGCCACTGTTTATTGCCACGTGAAATATGACCGAGTAACACATCTTCCCCGGCTGCATTCCTATCCAGCTCTAATGGAATATGGGTAGCCCAGGGTTTAGCCCCAACGGTACTGACAAGTATGCCAAAACTGTTCTCGCGTAAAAATGCTTTTACTTCCTCAGAATTGTCTTGTTTAAAGAGAGTAGGTATATACATGGCTGAACTATTTCGATTTCTTTATGAATATTGTTTCTCCACAGCCTCAAGCATCTTCGGGTCTGTCTTTTCTTTCACTTCAAAGAGACTAAATTTATTTCTCATTTCCACCGTTCATCGTTGGCATTCCTCAAGAGAGGTAGAAAGGATTCAAGATGCCAGCATCCCATTCTATAATTAGTGAATTCTATGCGTAGTATCTGGTAGAGGATTCTTCTTAGCTTAAAATATTTCTAACGCGTTATTTTGAACAAGAGAGAATAGAAAGAGAATTATAAGAGATATTCCCGTTCGAGTTTTAACACGGTTATCTCGGGCATAATCCCTACGCGGCCCTGATATCCGATAAAACCAAAACCACGATTCACATACAACAATTGTTTATTCTCTCTGTATAGACCAGCCCATTGTTTATAAAACCATTGTGCAGGGCTCCATTTAAAATACGAGGTTTCCACACCAAATTGTAAGCCATGTGTATGGCCGCTTAGTGTCAGGTCTATAGTCGGATAGTGTTTACAGACTTCAGCATTCCAATGGCTTGGATCATGGCTCAAGAGTACTTTGAAAGGATAGTGCTCGCTTCCCCTGTGCGCTTCTTCCATATCTCCATACCGGGATAAATTACCCGCTCCCCAATTTTCGATGCCCAACAATGCAATGGAGGATTCTCCTTTTGTAATGGAAACATGTTCATTGAGTAGTAGCCTCCATCCAAGTTGCTGATGAATCTCTTTTAGACGATTCAGGTTTTGCTTTTTTACTTCTTCGCTTTCCCAGGTCACGTAATCACCATAGTCATGATTGCCAAAGATGGAGTATACACCATAGGGAGCTTTAAGTCCTGCAAATACTTCCATGTATTCGTCCATTTCGCTGGCCCTGTTGTTTACCAAGTCTCCGGTAAACACAATCATGTCTGGTTTTTCATTCATCATGAGCGCAACACCTCGGCTTACAGCCTCTTTATTATCAAAGCTTCCCGCATGTATGTCACTTATCTGAAGGATTTTGAAATGATGAAAAGCGGGTGGAAGCGTAGCGAAAGGCAGTGTTATTTTCTTAATCTCGTAATTGTATTTATTGCTGAAGCCTTTAAGAAGCGAGCCGAAGAGCGTGAACCCAATAGCAGTGCCCGTCCAAGAAAGAAAGGCAGAACGGGGTATGGTGTTGGATTCTTCTTTTGAATCCTGAAGAGGTTTCACTTTTTGTTTAATAACTTTTTCTTTCAACGTTACAAGTAATCGCCTGATATCATCGATCACAAAGAAGAGCACGGCCACCAGCTTTGAAATGTAAATACCTTGCACAAGTGAAAGAATGGTGATTGTCCATCTTCTGGAACGATCGTAGGGTAGGTTGATGTTGACTGCAACTACCCACGCAAAACTTAGTAAAATGAGTAAAGAAAGGCCAACATGCATAAGCAGCCAACGGTACTGCACTACAGAGGACTGATTTCGTGTAAGAAACTTTACTACACGATAGAGGTAAAAATCAATGACTCCAAAGAGGAGAGTGAACACAATGAGCCTTGTCACTTTTTATTATTTGTTAAAAGGAATCAACTATACCATACCAAGTTTTTGCGAGAGTGCATCTTTGTAATGCTTGCTTACTGGTATTTCAGATTTGTCCATAAGTTTTAAAAGGAAGCCACCCCCCAGATCATTTTCAATTTCCAGTACTTTAGTGAGGTTTACGATGTACGATTTGTGTGTACGCATAAAGCGATCGGGAGGCAGGATGGTTTCAAGTTTTTTCAAAGACTCACGCACCACGATCACCTTACCTAAGTACTGAATCCGAACTACATAATCATCTGCTTTGATGTAAGTAATCTCTTCCCAGGGAATGAGAATTACTTTTCCGGAATCTTTTACCACTAACTTCTGCAAAACAGTGGTTGTTTTGCTATTGCCAACCAGTGTTGCCTCTCCTTCATTGTTGTGCCGTAAAAGCTCCAGCATTTTTATAGATAGGTCTGTGGTTTGACGCTGTCTCGCCATTTCTTTTGCACGTGTCAGGCTTTGGTAAAAGCGTTCATCGCTAAAGGGTTTTAATAGATAGTCCAGCGCATGATAGGAAAATGCCTGAATGGCATATTGATCATAGGCTGTAATAAAAACAATCTGCGGCCATGGGGAGGGGATGGATCGGAGTACATCAAAGCCACTGATTTCAGGCATTTGAATATCCAGCAAAACAATATCGGGCTGATGCGTCTCAATCGCTTCAATGGCCTCCAATCCATTTTTGCAAACGGCTTTCAACTCAATCTCAGTGTCGGTTGATAGCAGTGCCTGTAATCCTTCGCGAGCGGCAGGTTCGTCATCTACAAGTATGAGCGTATATTTTATCATACAGCAATTTCAATTTGTGCCACTACAAACTCTTCCTCCTGGTGGAGATCAAATCGGGCGTTGTCGTGATAGGAAAGATGAAGTCGCTTGCGCACATTGTTGAGTCCAATACTATCCTTATTAAATTCAGGCTTTAAGTGCCCAGTGTTTTTCACTTGTAGAATCAATCTTTTTTTATCCTGAAGCTGCGTCTTAATTTCTAAAACCGGATTTTCATCCAATTGATTCATAAGGCCATGCTTGAAAGCATTTTCAATAAGCGGTTGTAAGATCATGCTGGGTATAGGAACATGATCAGCGTTTGGATCAAGGTGAAAATTGATAGTCAATCGGTCGGAAAACCGAATTGCTTCAATGTCTAGATACTGCTTACAAAAAACAATCTCTTCACTTAGAAGAGTGGTTTGTGCACCAGCCTTTAAGACAGAGGTACGGAACAGCTCAGCTATTCGACTGAGGGTGGTAGTGGCCTCTTGTATTCTTCCGGTCCGCATCATCATCGAAATGGTGTTGAAGGCATTAAAGAGAAAGTGAGGGTTGAGCTGCATGCGGAGCATTTGAAGCTGGGCACTGATCAACTCATTCTGCAATTGTGTCGTGCGTATTCGTTGTTCTTCATACTGTGCAAAAAAGCGCCAACCATACCATGTAAGCAAAAGAAGGAAGGCAACAATCCAACTGATAATAGGCGCAGCTGCTAAGTACCGAAAAATGCGAAATGGTATTTCATCCGCAGCAAGTCCTAAATGGCCTGGGCTTGCCAGGATGAACATAGAGAATAAAATCGTGGTGAGTGCACTGTGAAGAAGTGCTACTACTATGCTTACGAGTAACCATTTACCGATGGATCGTACGTTGTGTTTTTGTAACCAGCGCAAAACAGGCACAGTAAGTATGCCCCAACCAATGTGCAGAGCCTCCATGGAAGCAACGTAGGCTGGCCAGTTTACAGGTACCTGATCTACCAGATTAATAAAAAAACGATGTAGGATAAAGATCAGGGCACTGACTTGCCAGAAGAGAATGCTGGTAAGCCAGGGATAGCGAATCAATTTGTGCAACGGAACAGTCATTTTATATAAAGATAGAACAGTTTTATGGTCTGATTAAACGCTGCTGAAAACTTATCCATTCGTACTGATTCTTTTTTGTTCTTCTTCCTGAGCATTTTTTTTGCGTGTAGACTTCCCTGTGTTTTTACCAAAGTTGTAAGTTATATTGAGTCTCGCTACCCTTGTCTCCACTTGGTTCACTATATTCATATCAAAGCCTGAGTACGCAATGTTGCTACGTAAACGGTTGGTCTGAAAAAGGTCGGTAACATTTAAGCGAATGGATAGTTTTTTGTCAAGGAGTTGCTTTAACAAACCAGCATTTAGTGACCCCATAGCTTTGTTTTGAAAGAGACCGACAGCATTAGGAGCTGCGTATACGGCAGTTACTTCTCCCGTCAATCCCCATGGAAAGGAGAGGGTTTGCGAAATGTTGACTAGCCCGCTGAGGCAATCCAGCGTATAGGATTCGTTGAACAATTCTGTATCAAATCGATTGTAAAAGACATTTACATTGGCATTGATTGTCCACCGATTGCTTATGCGAAAAGGAGCAATAGCATTCACATAATAGTTGTGATGATTATCCAGATTCTTGCGTGTTGCATATCCCGACACACGATCTTCATTCAAAACAATGACATAGGCCATGTATTGGGTAATGTTGCTATATCCAATATTTAACGTGTAATCTTTAGCGATGGTTTGCGAAACTTGAAGATTGTGTGTGAGCTGGGGTAGGAGTAAGGGGTTTCCTTGCTGTCCACTGAACGGATCTAAAAAATAGACAAATGGGTAGAGATCGTTATACGCAGGTCTATCAATTCGATGACTGTAAGAAAAACCCAAGCGATAGTTTTTACTTACCTCACGACTGAGGTTTACATTGGGAAAGAGTCTGAAGTAACTTCTCTCCACTAAGCTGTTTTCCTTTTCAGAAAAGCCTTCATAGGTAGTCTGCTCGCCTCGCAAACCTAATTGGGTAGTAATACCTGCAAGCGTAGTTTTTAATGTCATGTAAGCAGCACTGATCTCTTCTTCATACCGAAAGTCATTTGTACGTACATCATCTATTACATATTCTCCAAACTGATTGTTGGTATAGAGTACCTTGCTTACGGTGCTCACCTTGCTGTGTTTTGCGCCTAGCTCCAAAGAGCTTTGTTTGTTCAATGGTTTTACATAATCTAGCCGTGCGGCAAAGATGTTAAAAGAAGAAGGTTGGTGTGTTAATACGGTATACTGATTTTTTAGAGAAGTATCTTTAGTGTATTCAGAAACCCCAATTGCATCATCAAGTACAAAACCATAGTCTGAGTAGTCCATGTCCATTGTTAGCTCATGTCCTGCCTGCGTAAAAAGATGTTTGTACCCCAGCGTTGCTGTTATGTTGTGCCAGGCATACTCCTGATTACTAGTGATGCTGAGAGTGGAATCAGCTGTGCTCTTTAAATCGGATAGAATGCTCGTAGACGTTTCAGAAATAGTATTCCTTTTGTTGTAGCTTCCCGAAGTACCAAGGCTTAGGGTATTGCGGTCATTCCATTGATATTCGGATCCGGCTTGCCAGGTGGAGGCTGATAAGTCCTGGATGCGATCGCTGTATTGTTGAAAGTAGACGTTCTCAGTATCCCGAACAGAGTTTCGATCAATGTCAACAATGGCAAACCTGCGGTTAAATGTGTAACCATAGTTTAGGTAATGATTCCATTTGCCCGCTCGGTAATTTAGATTGACACTTGCATTTGCTTTTCCATATTGACCGTATCTGGCACCTGCTGTTGCCGAACCAGTAAAATCTTCCCACGAATTTTTCTTTAATTTAATATTGATGATTCCTGAATTGCCAGCAGCATCGTATCGGGCCGAGGGATTGGTGATGATTTCAATAGTGGCAACATTGTTGGCATTCATGCTTCGCAGCATGGCAGCAAGTTCAGTTGCGGGCAGGTAGGTAAGCTTTCCATCAATCATTACAGTAACACCAGCTTTTCCATTAAGTGTAATCTGATCATTCTGATCGATGCTTACACCGGGTGCTCGTCCCAGAAGTTCGATGGCTGAACCACCGCTGGCAATAATGGTGTTCTGCACATTCAGTATAAGTTTTTCACCTTCCTGTTCCAAGAGCGGCCTTTGCCCTTGCACCACTACTTCATTTAAAAGTTTCGTGTCTTCCTTCAACTCAAGGACAGGCAACGTAAGAAGGTCATTATGTTCCAACACCTCTAGTGAAATCGATTCAGTAATGTATCCAACGAATTGTGAAGTGACCACATACTTTCCGGGTTTAACACCCTTGAAATCGTAAGAGCCAGACACGGTAGTGATAGTTCCCATGATTAAGGAAGAGTCTTGCTGTTGGCGTAACAGCACCGTTGCGTATTCAACCGGTTCATTTTTCTCGTTATTTACTCGGCCTTGAATAACGCTTTGTGCGTTTAAATGAAAGGTGCTAACTAAACTGATAACACAAAGAAGGTGAAGATTGCGCATAAATTTTTATGTAAGCATACGCAGGTCTTTTCGACTAGGATAACGATGTGCAGGCAATGGCAGAATCTATGCAGTCAAATGTGAATTCCCTGCAGTAGGACTCTGGAGGAAGGACTGGCTGGATAGTAAATAGGAAAGGTAGTGCTGGATGAGGATCCAACAGTGAAAGCTCCTACGCATCCTGCTGTTGGGTACTAACAGTATGCCTGACTGATAACTAATTTAGGCACAGGATACGACATCCTTCAGAAATTAATAGAATAATGAAAACAAAAAGGCTGTACCAACTAATGACCTTCCGATCAAAATTTGATACAGCCTTTTGATGAGCGGCTACTAACCTGATTAATTAATAGTATTCGTAAACTGTCGTTTCAGAACCAACACTTCGTTTAATAGGCTGACCTTCCGCATTGAATTCGTATGTAAAATTGTACTGAAGATCTCTTCCGTTTCCTTCGTAGCGATAGCTGCCAGGTAAGTTCGGCATCGTATCAACGGTAGGGAGAATTTCCACCATGGAGAAGGGATTTTCAGTAGGAAGATAGTTACCATACGTCTCCGTAGTCAGCAGTGCGTATTCCTCTTCGCCTTCTACGGGGCTGTACGCCATTTTCTTGTAGATGTTTCCATCCTGGTAGTAGAGTAGTACAAGTAATAAGCCCATCTTTAACTCACCGTTAGGTTGTCTGTAGAAGAATCCAGTTTCTCCAATGTTTCCGGCTCCATCGTATCCATAAGTCACATAGCTTTGAAGCACGCCATTTCTGAATACTTCGGCCTTTACAATTCTACCATTTTCGTAACGATAGTAGGTTTCCTGATAAGAAGGTTCTACCATCTTTACTAGTTTACCAGCCTCATCATACTCATATAGATAACTTCCGTAGGTAAGACCTGGAGTGTTTTGTTCCCAATACACGTGCGTAAGTTGTCCCACTGCATTGTATTCATATTTTCGTTTGGTACTCCAACCCCCACCATTGGTAGTATATGATTTTTTCCTTCCGGCTAATTCATCGTCAATGATCTTCAGTTTATAGGTTAAGCTAGTGCCTTTGATCACAGCACCTGTAGCATTTGAAAGGGTAAGGTTGATTTGCTGGTGACCGTTAATAAAAGCATTATTAACAGGAACAATCTTGATTGATGCTTGAGTGGCTCCAACACTTACTGGAAGTGTTATCTTACCATCGGTAGCGGCTGGTTCTGTTGTAAAGTATTGGCCATAGAGTGACGCAGTTTCTCCCAGAGAAACTTCAACGGAACCTTCTCCAGTTGAGGTCAAAGCGAGCGTTACAGGAATTACCATACCGGCCTCATTGCTTTCCTGAATGACACCTTGAGTTCCACCAAATTCAGCCGGAGCAGGGGATTCATTATCAAGAATAGTCACAGTGAGTAATTTATCTACGCCAATGGTGAGTCCATCCGATGCGCCTTTGATGGTAAACTCAAGCGATACATTTTCTCCGTAAAGCACATTATCTATTGGGGAAAAGGTAAATTGTACAGAAGATTGTCCTTCTCTAATGGGTAGTTGCAATTCGCCATTCTGCAAGGAAGGCTCTGTACGAAATCTTGTAAGGTGAGGAGTGGTGGTGCTAATGCTAATCACTCCATCTTTTGTGGCAGCCTTCGTAAGACTCAGCGAGATTTGTGATGAACCTACTGCTTCGCTTATACCAAGCGTTGTGGTGCTAAAGGTTACAGTAGAGGGTGTATTGGTGGGTACAGGTTTTACCTGTGCCTCTTCTTCTGTACAAGCCTCCAGTGTAAGTAAGAAGAAGGCAGCTACTACGATCTTCCAGGGTGTTTTTATTTTTTGCATGTTGATGATTTCAAATTTTGACGTGTTAGTATGTTGTTATGCTAGCTTTTGTGTAGGGACTATACGTAGTCTATTCAATTGAGTTTCTTATTATTGATGAGTTTTTTTAAATGTTTGCATTTACCAATATTTTGTCTCACCATCGAACAAATTTGTCCAATACCGAACAATCATGTGAGGCTCATCATGAGTTGATAAGTAAAATTTCTTGAAGGATTCTGGAAGGTCGTGCTATTAGATCTTGGCGAATTTTAAGCGTAAGCTATTACTCACCACGCTTACGGAGCTAAGGGCCATGGCTGCCCCGGCAATCATTGGATCAAGTAGAAAACCATTGAATGGATACAGGACTCCCGCAGCCAGGGGGATACCGATAATATTATAGATAAAAGCCCAAAACAAATTCTGACGAATGCCCCTGACTGTTTTAGTAGAAAGATTTAGGGCTTTAGGAATTGAGTTGAGATCAGAAGTGATCAGTGTCATCTTCGCTACGTCCATCGCAATGTCGGAGCCTTTGCCCATGGCGATACTCACATCGGCTTGTGCGAGAGCATGTGAATCATTAATACCATCTCCTACCATGGCCACAATTTTTCCTTCTTGTTGTAATTGTTTTATAAAGGCTGCTTTTTCGGACGGAAGCACTTCTGCTTTGAAATGATTCAATCCTACCTGTGTGGCTACGGCTTTCGCAGTTTGTGGATTGTCGCCAGTGAGCATGTACACGGCTATGCCCCTGCTTTGAAGTGTTTGAATCGCGCTCCGAGAAGTCTCTTTCACTTTGTCAGCAATCGCAATAAGCGCAAGTACTTTTCCCTCACCCCCATCCCCTCTCCCTGAGGAGAGGGGTGTATTCGATAAGGACGAGGTTGTAGGTGAACTTGCAAAGTAAACTACCGACTTCGCTTCAGCTTGCCAGTCATTGACCTGCGTTTTTACTTGTTCACTTAGTTCAACGCCAGCCTCTTCCATAAGCTTTATGTTGCCGAGGTAATAGTTTTCGTTTTCTATTTTTGCCATCACCCCCTTACCGGTAAGGCTTTCAAAACCCTGGACTGGTATCGATTGTACATTCTGTGCTTTCAGGCTATCGACAATGGCTTGCGCTAAAGGATGTTCCGATTGCACTTCAAGGGTATATAAGATGGAGTTATTTTTCACCGTGCCTTCTCCGGCTGTCCATACACTATTCGTTACTACTGGTTTGCCTTCTGTAATGGTTCCTGTTTTGTCCAGGATGATGGCGTTAACAGTATGCGCGAGTTCAAGACTTTCGGCATCCTTAATAAGAATGTTATTCTCAGCTCCCTTTCCAACGCCCACCATAATGGCCGTAGGGGTAGCCAAGCCCAGCGCACAAGGACACGCAATCACCAACACAGTTACCGAAGTGAGTAAGGCGTGTGTAAAAGCATTATCTCCCCCCACCAACATCCAGGTAATAAAGGTGAGAATCGAAATGGCAATGACAATGGGAACAAAGATGCCTGCAATTTTATCGACTAGTTGTTGAACAGGCGCTTTACTGCCTTGTGCTTCCTGTACCATTTTTATGATCTGTGCGAGAATGGTATCGCCACCCACTTTTTGAGCTTCTATTTTCAAGCTGCCTTTTTGGTTGATGGTGCCGGCAAAAACTTTTTCACCCTTTTTCTTTTCCACGGCCACAGGTTCTCCCGAAATCATGCTCTCATCCACAAAGGACACACCATCGATCACGCTTCCATCTACTGGAATTTTTTCTCCGGGGCGCACGAGTAGTACATGGCCAACGGTAACGGAGGCAATGGGTATTTCTACTTCTTGACCGTCCACCAAAGCACGGACCGTCTTCGGTTGAAGCCCCATCAGTTTC
>LNEN01000130.1 GCA_001464155.1 Cytophagales bacterium Ga0077538
TATCGATTAACTCCTGGTCCAGCGAATCTATTTTATGGCGAAGTACTTCCAATTGGTTAATGAAAAATAAATCGGTGGAAGAGTGGCTGCTGATGCGCAGTTGTTCCAGGAGAGTCTTAAGTGCTTCGGGTGTGATTTGTTGTTGAGCATCACTGAGCGCCTGATCCGGATAAGGATGCGTTTCAATCATGAGTCCATCATAACCCAAGTCCATAGCTTTTTGCGAGACTTCAAAAATAAGCTCACGACTGCCCGCGATGTGGCTGGGATCTGCCAGCAGCGGCATCTCTGGAAATTGACTTTTTAAGGATAGTGGTATTTGCCAATAGGGCTGATTGCGATAGCGCGATTTCTGGTAAGAAGAAAATCCCCTGTGCAGCGCGCCTACTCTATCTACTCCTGCCTTGTAAATTCTTTCGATAGCTCCCAGCCAGAGTCTAGAGCATCTGCAATTTCCTGAACGGTAAATGGATTCACAGTAGTGCGCGCGCCCAGCCAAAGGATGTCAATATCAGCCTTTAGGGCAAGTTCTACATGCTCGGCAGTGGCTACCTCCGTTGCAAAGCGCATTCCTGTGGTGGCCTTCACCTTTGTTATCCAATCAAAAGCAACAGGCCCCATGCCTTCAAATGTATTAGGTCGAGTCCTGGGTTTCCAGACCCCTGCTCGCATGGTGGTAATTCCCAGCGCCTTCAAGGCTAAAGCAAGCGTTAGTAATTGTTCCTCACTTTCAGCACTGCAGGGCCCCGCAATAATAAAGGGATGTGTGCCGGAGAACTCATGTACCCAAGGGCTTATTTTCATACTTGTGCAACTTACCAGCCTTTCGCTCCACAGGGAGTAAAAGGAGTCATTTTTAAGTGAGTAGCTTTCGTTTTTAGAAAGGCTAAATTACAATCAATACCTATATTTGCCCGACTTTTCTGACATTATGGAAACCCGACCCGAAATTTCATTTGACGACACAGCCAAAGCCTTTTCTTACAAATCAGATAAGGAGTTAAACAAGGCAAATTTTGTATTCACCGTGGTAAACCATCCATGGGTATCGGCTGTCTCTACGGGAGCAGTTAAACTTGGTTTGGCCTTAGGTCTGCCAATAGAGGGGATCATTAGAGCAACGGTATTTGATCATTTTTGTGGAGGTGAAAGCATCGATAAAGCAGAACAGGCTATTCAGAAATTAGGACAGTACCATGTAGGTGCTATTCTCGATTACTCTGTGGAGGGTGAACATACTGAAAAGGGTTTTGATGAAACCTTGGCAGAAACGCTCCGCACTATTGAAAAGGCTAAGGTAAACAAGCATATTCCTTTCTGTGTTTTTAAGATGACCGGCCTGGCTTCTGCTGAGCTCTTAGAAAAAATACAAGCAAAGCAAAGCTTGTCGGCCGATGAACAACAGGCTTTTGAACGGGTACGCAAACGGGTAGATTTGATTTCCTCAAAAGCGCATGAAGCAGGCATTCCTTTATTGATCGATGCAGAGGAAACCTGGATTCAGGATCCTATTGATGCCTTGGCTTATGAGATGATGGCTAAATACAATAAGGAGAAAGCCATTGTATTTACCACGTACCAGATGTACCGCACTTCCTCTTTAAAGAATTTGCGAGAGGCTTTCCATAACGCCACCATGCACAATTATTTTTTTGGTACCAAGTTGGTGCGCGGGGCTTATATGGAAAAGGAGCGCAAACGTGCGGCAGAGAATAAGTATGCCGATCCAATTCAACCAACAAAGGAGGCAACTGATGAAGCCTTTAACAAAGCATTGGAATTTTGCATTGATAACAAGCAACGCATTTCGGTAATGTGTGGCTCGCATAACGACTATAGCAACTATTACTTAACCATATTGATGAATAAGCACGGCATGAAGGCAAATGACCCTCGTGTGTGGTTCGCTCAATTGTATGGTATGAGCGATAACATTTCTTTTAACCTTGCAAAAGCCGGATATAACGTAACGAAGTATTTACCCTACGGCCCGGTGAAGTCAGTGATGCCTTACTTGCTAAGACGCGCAGAGGAGAATACCTCCGTAGCAGGCCAAAGCAGCCGAGAACTAACATTGATTCGAAAAGAATTGAAAAGAAGAAAGGGTTAAGAGATTACAATATTATTTTTTTCAAAGAAGAACTATGCAATTGAGTGAACAGGAAATCGTGCGCAGACAAAGTCTGGCGGAGTTGATCAAGTTAGGTGTTGACCCGTACCCAGCCGAATTATTTGATGTGAACGCTTCGGCCCAGGAAATCTTGGAGAATTACGAAAGACATAAAAGTGATTACCGTCAAATCTCTATTGCGGGACGCATTATGAGCCGTAGAGTCATGGGGAATGCTTCCTTTGCTGAATTGCAGGATGAAACCGGACGCATTCAGGTTTATTTTCGAAGAGATGATTTATGCCCCGGAGAAGACAAGACGTTATACAATGTAATTTTCAAAAAGCTAACAGACATTGGTGATATCATTGGCGTGAAGGGGTATGGATTCACCACCCAAACCGGAGAAATTTCTATTCACGTTACAGAATTTAAGATTCTTTCTAAGTCTTTGAAGCCACTGCCTATTGTAAAGGAAACAGTGGATGAAGAGGGTAAAGTGCATAGACATGATGCCTTTACAGATCCTGAGCAACGCTACCGCATGCGCTATGTAGACTTGATCGTAAACCCCGAGGTGCGCGAAACGTTTGTGAAGCGAAGCAAGTTGGTTAACTCCATGCGTAGCTATTTAAATGACAAGAACTACCTGGAAGTAGAAACGCCCATTCTCCAACCACTTTATGGAGGTGCCGCTGCACGCCCTTTCAAAACGCATCACAACACGTTGGACATGACGCTTTATTTGCGCATCGCAAATGAATTGTATCTGAAACGCTTGATTGTTGGAGGGTATCCGGGCGTGTATGAATTTTCAAAAGATTTCAGAAATGAAGGCATGTCGCGCTTTCACAATCCTGAGTTCACACAAATTGAATTGTACGTAGCCTATAAAGACTACTACTGGATGATGGATTTGGTGGAGGAGATGATCGAGAAAGTAGCGCTTGATTTACATGGAAAAACAGAGGTAACGGTTGGCGACAAAGTAATCGATTTCAAAAGACCATGGAAGCGCTTCACCATGTTTGAAGCCATTCAGCATTTTACGGGCGTAGACATTTCTCAAATGGATGAAACTGCCCTGATACAAACGTGCAAGCAGTTGCATGTTCCCTATGACGACACGATGGGTAAGGGCAAATTAATCGATCAGATTTTTGGAGAAAAGTGCGAAGGTCAGTTAATACAACCAACCTTTATTACGGACTACCCTGTAGAAATGTCACCGCTGGCGAAGAAGCATAGAAGTAAACCGGGCTTGGTAGAACGCTTCGAGGCGATTTGCAATGGTAAAGAAATTTGCAATGCGTTTAGCGAGCTGAATGATCCTATCGATCAGCGTGAACGCTTTGAAGAGCAGGTAGCCTTGGGCAAGCGAGGCGATGAAGAGGCGATGACCTTGGATGAAGACTTCTTGCGCGCACTTGAATTCGGGATGCCACCAACCGCTGGTTTGGGAATTGGTATCGACCGTCTGAGCATGATCATGACCAACTCACCGTCTATTCAGGATGTACTCTTCTTCCCACAAATGAAACCAGAAAAGCAAGCACCTGTGTTTGATGAGGCGGCTATGGAGGCCATTGGTATTCGAAAGGATTTGATTCAGGTTGTTCAGAAATTAAATATTCAATCAGTAGAACAACTCAAGTCTTTGAAAGCATCCAAGCTTTTCAATGATGTGTGTGGCATGCGGAAGAAAATGAAGCTGGAAGATGTGCAGAACCCCACTATGCAAGAAGTAGAGGGTTGGTTGAAATAGACAGTAGATGTAAGACTTAAGTGCTAAGACGCAATCAGTATTCGTCTTATGTCTTAATACTTGCTGCTTATGTTTTGTGATTAAAAGTTGTCGATAAAGTTTTTACGCCTCTCCATCTTCAAATCCTGCAACACGCTGGATTTTACATTGATGCGAAAATTATAGGAGGTGTAATATCCAAAGGGTGTCCAATCCAGGGACATGGTCCAGCAATGTAAGTCACGCATGATTTTCAAATTTGTTTGCGTGAGCTTTTTGGCTTCAAAATCAAAACCTGAATTGAATTGTATTTTCCATTGTTCTGATAACGAGAGGTCTCCGCCAAATTGTAGACTTTGTTTAATATCGTTGGGATTCGAGGTGTTGTTGGTGTAGCTTAAGCTGTAGTTTATGCGCAGATTCCAGGGGATAGAGAAATCTACATAGTTGTTGGGGTCATTTAAAAAATATTGCTTGTCTGCTTCCGAAAGGTTTGATTTTGCAATTTTCTCTTTACTCTCTACGTCACTTTCCTGTCCTTTGGGGTTCAGATTCGTTCCTAAGGCAACCATGGCATTGGTTATGCGCCCCGAGCTTCCTGCATTCCAGGCATACGTATTAATTCTCCTCCCTTCAGCGGTGTAGGCATAGGGATCTAGTGTGGCAGTCGCGTTAATACTTAATTTATTGTTGAGCACATTTGTGTTGGCACTCAAACCAATAGGGGCTAGCTTGAATGAGTCTAAACGATAGCTGATTAAGCAGCATTACTTTTCGGGCCACGGTGTCATCCTTCGATTTTACTTTTGCTTCCAGGTTATTGTTGAGTGAGAAACTCATGGACTGACTTTCACCTAATGACAATCCAGAAGGGATTCCAAACCCTTCGTGACGTGCCTTATAGGTAATTCTTCCGGTTTCCGGGTCTGTTAACTGTTGAAAGTACTCTTCGTTTTGCGAAAAATCTGGTTTAAGAGAATAGGAAACACTTGGATTAAGCACGTGGCGAATGGCTTTCACTTTTCCTTTTTTGAAAAGCACTGTTCCATAAATGCGTGTTGTGAGGCTAAGACCACCGTAGTAATTCGATACACGGTTGAAGCCTTTAAGGGTGTCGGTCTTTACAATGTCCCCATTTTCATTAAAGCCCCATACCAGTTTTTCCCCATACCATGTTTCTTCATAGGAGGCAGAGGGTGATAAAGTAAAAAAGCGTAATACTTTCAAGGAAGTTTGAAGAGGTATTGTATGCTTCATGCCGCGGTTTCCATTGGCCCAAAACGTGCTAAAGTTTTCTGCCGTAAAGTCCGCAATACTGTCTTTAGGTGCGTTGTAGGGAATGGGTCCCAGGTTGTTAGTGATTTTGTTTTGAGCCGTCATGGTATAACGGAAGTTTAAATTTTGAAGGGGTCCTGTGGCAGTGCTGTTCTTACGTTGAAAGGGATAAATGTTGTTAACGTTGGCAGACAGCGCGGGTAGTAGAAGATCTACTCTTTTGGTTTCAAGGTTCTGGTTGTGGTTTGCATTTATACCTAAGCTAAGAGGTATTTTCTTAAAAGACTTACTGTAGGAAACATTTGATGATAGTCGAGCGCTCGTGTTACTGATGTTATTTGTTCCTTGACTTATATTGTTGTTGTATAAATTGTTGTTGGTATTGTAAGTAGAAGTGGCAGCATTTACGGAAGCAGAAAAGCGTCCTGTTCCTTTAGATTGAGGAGAGTGAGACCAGTTTAACAGGTAGTCATTCTGGAACGAGCGATCTTCAATTTTATCATCACTTAATGGAGTTTTGGAATAACTAAAACTATAAGCACCTGTGTACGCATAGCGCTTGTTGTAGTTAACGTTGGCCCGCATGGCATGTCCACCTTTAGAGTACAGATCACCCACCACCGATAATTTCACGTACTCGCTGATGTCAAAGAAATAGCCACCTTGGCGTATGGTAAAGCCGCGTCTTTTCTCCTCACCAAAAGAAGGGAAAATTACGCCTGATTTGCTTTCACGTTCGGAAGGAAACATACCAAAGGCAAAGCCCAGAGGATAAACTGGCACATCGTTAAACTCCATGTGAAAAGGCCCCGAAATAATTTTATCGTTGGGTATAGCTTTTACTTTGGAGGAGCGAATGGCAAAGTGCGGGTGCTCTAAATTGCAAGTGGTGTATTTGTTTCCTTTGGTCAGCAACTCATTTTTTTCATTTTTAAAGACAGCCGACCCATGAATGATTCCATCGCCCTGTTTGGTTACCACCTCCGATATTTTAGCACGCTTGCTTTTAAAGTTATAGACAATGTCTTTCGTCTCATAAACCTCTGCTCCGTTCTTAAATACAGGGAAGCCGATTCTTCTGCCCAAAGAATCTCTTTTTCCATTAGCGGAGAGTGTGTTGTTACCATAATCAATCAATATTTCGTCTGCGGCCAGTTCAATAGCCCCATAGGTGATCTTAGCATCGCCATACAACCATATCTTTTTCCCATCCAATGTTGACACAATGGAGTCTGTGGCAGAATAATTGATAGTAGTCTCAATATCTCCCTTCTTTTGCTTGAGGGTATCTGTTTTTACAGTCAGGGTATCCTTGGCTATGGGATCAGCTGTTTTTGACGTATCCGTGACAACTGGAAGAGGCTTTGTCGGTGCGCTTACCGGCTTTTCCACCTGAGCAAGGGCAGAAAGACTGGAGAGAAGTAAAAAACTAAGAGCTAAACGTATGCGCACACCTTCTGGTTTATATTCAGCATTCAGCGAAATTTTCGCAATTTTGCGTAAAGTTATTGCAAATACCTTGATCATTGTACAGCCCGTGAAGAAACTTGGAATACCAGCGCTCTTGATAGCAATAACCTTGCTAAATTCTGCAAGCGCCCCCGTTGTCGACTTTAAAGTAGATGTGGTTGTGATTGATGCCGGCCATGGTGGCAAGGACCCGGGTACGCAAGGGCCTAAATCTAAAGAGAAGGATGTGGCCCTAAAAATTGCCCTTAAGTTGGGCAAGTATATTGAGGAAAATCTACCAGATGTAAAAGTGGTGTACACCCGCAAGGATGATACCTATATACAATTGGAAGAAAGACCAAAGATCGCGAATCGGAATAATGCTGATTTATTCATCTGCATACATGCAAATGCAAATCCCAACACTAAAGCTTTTGGTACAGAGACTTATGTAATGGGTTTGGCCAAAGAGCAGAAGAATTTTGAAATAGCGAAGCGAGAAAACGCTGTTATTTTATTGGATGAAAATTATAAAGAGCATTACCAAGGGTTTGATCCAGAAAGCCCGGAGTCCTATATCCTCTTTTCGCTTACACAAAGTGCCTTTCAGGAAGGCAGTCTAAGTTTTGCAAATAAGGTAGAAAGTCAGTTTAAAAATCGGGTTGGGCGAACCAGCAGAGGAGTAAAGCAAGGACCTTTTTGGGTGTTGTGGAGTACCGCAATGCCAAGCGTGTTGATTGAAACCGGATTTTTATCAAATTCTACTGAGGAGCAATATTTAACATCAGAAAAAGGGCAGGATTTAATGGCTTCGGGAATCTATCGTGCCTTTAAAGAATATAAAGCAGAAGTTGAAGCGGTTCGATAATTTATTTTCTGCCAATTCTCCTTACCTTCGACTCGAGTGTAGACATACCGCCAGAGCGCAGTCCGACACTTTTTAAAGACCCCAATTAGAAAGATTTACGATGAAACTCCCAAATGAAGTTAAGGTAGGTGTGTTTATGGTTACGGCCCTGGTACTGTTGTACTTTGGTTTTAACTTCCTGAAAGGGATTGATTTCTTTTCATCGCAGAAACGCTACTTTGCTGTTTACGACAATGTGGATAAACTAACCCAGTCCAATCAGGTCTTTTTAAATGGCTTGGCGGTTGGGCGTGTTAGCGATATCTCGGATGTGAAATTGAATAATCAAACCACAGCTATTCTGAGCAGCGATTTTTTAGGAACAAAATCTATTTTACTTGATCTCGGTAAAGGCGAAAAAGTTTTAATACAGAACGACACCTTAATTGCGCAACTGGATAAAGGCATGGCCGAGTTGCTTGAACAAGCTGCGCCTGTGGCCAGCAGTTTGCAGTCCACCCTTATTAAAGTGAATAATATTTTAAGCAACCTGGAGAAGAACACAGCACAGTTAGACAAGATGTTTGCCGAGCTTGCTTCCACTCCCAAGGCGATCAATGAGACGCTGACACTCACTCAAGGAAAAATTGCTCAACTCTCTGATAATGCTATTGCGGTTACTCATAATCTGAATGGAACCTTATCAGATCTTAAGCCTACGCTTGAAAATTTTAAAGTAATTTCTGATTCACTAAAAGATTTGCGTTTGGGAGCTACTATGAATCGCACCGAGCAAGCCATTACCAAATTGAACGAAACACTTTCAAAGCTGAACAGTGGTGATAATACAGTGAGTAAACTGATGACAGAAGATTCTCTCTATGTTAACCTCAACAAGTTGTTGCTTGATTTGGACACACTAACCAACCACTTCAATACTCACCCCAAGCATTTCTTGGCTCCTTTAGGTAAGAGCAGCAAGAAAATTGAACGTGATCACGAGAAGGAAAATTCAAAGAAATCTAATTAATAACCCCCCATACCATGAAAGATCTGGAATTCAACAAAAATGAAGACCAGTACAAGCAGCTC
The DNA here is from genome assembly GCA_001464155.1 of Cytophagales bacterium Ga0077538. GTDB lineage: Bacteria > Bacteroidota > Bacteroidia > Cytophagales > Cyclobacteriaceae > Chryseotalea. The sequence continues at coordinate 8,518 of LNEN01000130.1, forward strand.
GTTTATCAACTGCAGAACAAAGCCAAGAAAACAAAACTCGGTGGCGGGGAAAAGAAAATTGAGGAGCAACATCAAAAAGGAAAGCTCACTGCACGCGAACGCATTGAATACTTAACCGACAAAGGCACCGACTTTTTAGAGATTGGACTTTTTGTAGGGGATGGAATGTATAAAGAGCAGGGCGGTTGTCCGTCAGGAGGCGTTGTTAGCGGCTTAGGCTATGTATCCGGAAGACTCTGCATGATCGTAGCGAACGATGCCACCGTAAAAGCAGGCGCATGGTTTCCGATAACTGCCAAAAAGAATTTACGTGCACAGGAAATAGCCATGGAAAACCGTTTACCGGTTATCTACCTGGTCGACAGTGCAGGTGTGTTTCTGCCTATGCAGGATGAAATATTTCCTGATAAAGAACATTTCGGAAGGCAGTTTCGCAACAATGCAAAAATGTCCTCCATGGGTATTGTACAGATCGCGGCCATCATGGGCAGTTGTGTGGCTGGTGGTGCCTACCTGCCCATCATGAGTGATGAGGCAATGATCGTTGATAAAACCGGTTCGATCTTTTTAGCAGGCTCTTATTTAGTGAAGGCAGCGGTTGGGGAAGATATTGATAACGAAACCTTAGGAGGTGCAACTACGCACTGTGAAATTTCAGGAGTTACCGATAATAAATTTCCCAATGATCAGGCGTGTCTTGATTACATCCGCTCCATCATGAGCAAAGTAGGTGCGAATGAAAAGGCTGGGTTTGATCGAGCTACTCCTAAAGCTCCTGCTTTTGATTCGAAAGAATTGTACGGAATGATTCCCAGTGATCGCGTAAAGCCCTATGACACGGTAGAGATCATTCAGCGTTTGGTAGACGCAGATTCTTTTGATGAATACAAGGCCTTGTATGGAAAAACAATAGTCTGTGGTTTTGCACGAATTGACGGATGGGCTGTGGGCATTGTAGCCAACCAGCGCAAAGTGGTGAAGAGTAAGAAAGGAGAAATGCAGATGGGGGGAGTCATTTATTCTGACTCAGCCGACAAAGCAGCTCGTTTTATCATGAACTGCAACCAGCGAAAAATCCCCCTGCTCTTTTTGCAAGATGTAAGTGGATTTATGGTGGGCAGCAAAGCAGAGCACGGAGGTATTATTAAGGACGGTGCTAAAATGGTAAATGCCATGGCGAACAGTACGGTGCCCAAGTTTACGGTTATCATGGGTAACTCCTATGGTGCAGGCAATTATGCGATGTGTGGGAAGGCATACGACCCCCGCCTTATCGTTGCGTGGCCAACAGCACAGATTGCGGTGATGAGCGGAGCCTCTGCGGCCAAGACGTTATTGCAAATCCGTGTAGCTTCATTGAAAGCGCAGGGTAAAGTCATTTCCAAAGAGGAAGAAGATGCCTTGTTGAAAGAGATTACTGACAGGTACAATGAACAATTAAGTCCGTACTATGCAGCTTCTCGCTTGTGGGTAGATGCCGTGATTGATCCGATTGAAACAAGAAAGCTGATTTCCATGGGTATTGAGGCGGCCAGTCATGCACCCGTAGAGAAATTTAACGTGGGGGTTATACAAACCTAGTTCGGAAAGAAGAAAGATGTGCGCTATTTTTACATACGAGCGAAAGTCTGATGAACGAAGCTGAATTAAAAGCCCTGGTTTCTTTGCTTGATGATGAGGATGATCAAATCGTCTCTCACATCGAACAGAAAATCCGTTCTCTGGGTAAGGAAATCATTCCGTACCTGGAACAGGAGTGGGAGAGTTCGTTCAATCCGACCTTGCAGCGAAGAATTGAAAACCTGATTCACACGCTTCAATATCAATTGCTCAAGGATCGCTTACAGGAATGGTACGATGATCCTGAGCAGGATTTATTAACAGGTTTGTGGTTGATTGCTACGTATCAATATCCAGATATTGAACTCTCCAAATTAAAGCAAGATCTTGAGCAAATCTATTACGAAGCCTGGTTGGAGTTTCGCCCCGACTTATATCCATTCGACCAGGTCAAGGTTATTAATAGTGTGTTTTTCAACAAGCTGAAGTTTGGGGCCAACACTAAAAATTTTCATTCACCGGGAAACTCACTGATCAATATTGTGTTGGAGACGCGCAAAGGAAATCCAATTTCTTTGTGTGTGATCTACATGTTGGTGGCGCAGAAGCTAAAGTTGCCTATTCATGGTGTAAACCTGCCCAACCTTTTTATTCTTACTTACAAGGATGATACGGTTCAGTTTTACATTAATGCGTTTAACCGTGGCTTGATTTTCTCCAAGCAGGACATAGAAAACTACATTCATGAGCTTCGTCTCACACCACAGCAATCCTTTTTTGAACCTTGCTCTAATCTGGAAATAATTCGCAGAACGTTGCGAAACCTGGTGATGTCTTTCGACAAAATGGGTGAACATGCGAAAGCAGAAGAAGTAAAAGAGTTACTGCTTATTGTGGCCGATGCGGCCGATCTGGGCGTTTAAGAATTTCCTCCTGTAGTTTTGCTTCTTTTCTTTTGACAGTTCTTAACCAGATAAAAAGGGCCAGTGCTGAGCTCATGACCAGTATAAAAATGGACAGAGATATCCATTCAGGAACACCAATTGTACTATCATATGGTTTTGCAAATCCTGATCGCGAAGGATTTAACTGAACAAACAGAACAATCATTTCTTTCGAATGTAACAACCCACTGTTCGGGTGGTTGCCGATGGTATTGGTTTACCTGCCATCAAAGCGTCAATAGCATCCTTTAAAAAAGTCTGTTTTACGCCAGCTTCTGCTTGTGCGTTATCATCGATGGTGCCATGGTAGGCTTCTGTAAATTTTCCGTTTACATTTTTCAACAAAAAGGCTTCCGGACTTCTCTGTGCTCCGAGTTGTGTCATGAGTAGTTGCTCTTTGTCGCTAAGATAAGGTAGCGTAATGCCATTGGCTTCCGCTGTTTTTTTCATCCACTCTTCGCCTTCAGGGGCTTCTGTATAAGAATTTACCAACAGGATGGGAAGCTTGCCGGCATAGGCATTTTGTAATTGCTTGATGCGGTTAGTGTAATAACCATCAAAAGGGCACGCTACACTGGTAAAAATAACAACCACACCTGGTGAGGTGGTAAAATCTTTGAAAGACACCTGCTTTCCACTGAGCACATCCGGTAAGGTTACCCACGTTTCAGAGGCAGTCTGCGCTTGAAGCGTGGCAGATACGAACAGGCAGGCAATCAATAAATTCCTTTTCATAGTTCAGGGGTTGAAGACCAACACAAAATCTTCTTGTACAAGATACTGCAAGGAGTACGATTTCTCATGATGTTTTTTGAGAATACTACTATTCAAAATGCCGGACTCTGCCAGCCTAAAATCTGCGATCTCAAGTTCTTCCTTTAAATTCAGGTCTTTTTTACCATATAGTTTGATAAGCGCTTCTTTGGCGCACCAGAGTATACACAGTTTGGTTAAATCACCTCCGGCATTCTCCACCTCCGCTTCACTAAAGATACGGTTGGCAACGCGATAGAGTGTTTCTTTTTTTTGTTCAATATCGATACCCACATTTTTCTCTGAGTCGAGAATAACGGCAACATAAGGGTAGGAGTGACTTTGACTTATATGAAGTGTGGAGTTCACTAAATAGGGCTTACCAAACTCATCTTTATAAATACCCTGATAGGACTGATTGAATTGTTTCACCAGTCTTTGTGTTAGCACTCTGGAAGCAAGGAATTCACATTGTTTGATGGGGTGGGAAAGAGTCGATGGAACATCTTCAACAGGATCAAGCAACGCCTTTAATTCTTCCACATCCTCTGTGATTTTCCAGAGGGCCCATGTTTGGGTGCTTGTGCTATGTTGTTGTTGAAGGAGCATGTTGGTTGCAAGATCATGATTTTTTACTCTTTAACGAACTACAACGATTTGATACTTTTGCCTACGATATGACTGCGAATAAAATTTTGGTTCAAAAGCAACACACGTTTGCCGGACATAATGATTGTGTGTATACCCTGGAACCCTCTAATCAAGATCATCTTTTCTTTTCTGCGGGTGGCGATGGGATGGTTGTGTTGTGGGATCTGCTGAAACCAAACGAGGGACAGCTAATTGCAAAATTGCCCAACTCCATTTATGCACTTCACTATCATTCAGATAGCGAGCTATTGATAGCCGGACATAACTATGAAGGTATCCACGTATTGAACTGGAAAGAGAAAACAGAAGTCGCTTCCCTTAAGCTTACCAAAGCCCCCATTTTTGATATAACTTCTGTTGATAATTTATTGCTGGTCTGCACCGGTGATGGCGAACTTGTTACGCTCAATCTGAAAAACCTCCAGTTGGTGGGTAGACTCATACTAAGTGAGAGGAATATTCGTTGTATAGCGGTAAATGCTGAAACAAAAGAAGTAGCCATTGGTAGTAGCGATAATAAAATTCGTGTTTTCGATTTGCAAGAAATGCAACTTAAATACGAGTGGGAAGCACACACCAATTCAGTGTTTACCCTTCGCTACTTGCCCGGAGGTAATTATCTAATCAGTGGATCGCGGGATGCCCGTCTCAAAGTATGGGATGTACAAGGTGGTTATACGAAGGTAAATGAGGTGGTTGCCCATTTATTTGCGATCAATCACCTCGCGGTGAGTCCGGATGGCAAGCATTTTGTAACAGCCAGTATGGATAAGTCCATTAAAGTTTGGGATACAGAAACGCAGCGTTTGTTGAAGGTAATTGATCGCTCCCGGTATGCGGGCCATGCCACTTCCGTGAACAAACTTTGGTGGTCAGGCCATGAAAATCAGGTAATTAGCGCCAGTGATGATAGGACAATTTCGATTTGGAGTATTATATTTGAATGAATTTACGGACAAGCCTCAGGGCTTTGCCGGAACACTTAAGTAGGAGAGCGGTGAAATCCCGTTCTATTTTTTACCACTTAACCAACACTACCATGAGAATCACACCCCTGGAAATCCGCCAGAAGTCGTTCGAAAAAAACTTTCGCGGCTACGACAAAGATGAAGTAAGTGCATTTTTGCTCACCCTGTCGCAAGAGTGGGAGCGTACCCTTGATGACATGAAAGAATCGCGCATCAAGCTGGAAGCAGCAGAGCGTGAAGTGGCAAAATTGCGTGAGGTAGAGAGTTCTTTATACAAAACTTTAAAAACGGCTGAAGACACGGGTGCCAATGTCATTGAACAGGCGCGTCAGGCAGCCGAGCTGCATTTACGTGAATCGCACATGCGCGCGGAAGGGATGCTAAATGAAGCCAAAGGAAAAGCAAAAGACACCATCGAAGAGGCCGATGCCAAAGCGAAGGAGATTTTGGCTGATATGGAAGATCGTCTGAAGATCATGGTGGAGCAGTATAAGCGCTTGGAAACTTCCAGGGATGATTTGATGGCCGATATGAAACGCATTGCCGGTGACACCTTGGAGCGTGTGGAGCGTGCAAAAGCCCAAGCAAAGAATTTTGATGCTGATCAACATTTGAAGAACGTTCGCAGCGAAAATAAAAAACAACTTACTCCAACTCCTGAAGCCAAGCCTCCCATTGTTTCATCGGAGGTGAAGGAAACGCTGGTAGATAAGGAGGTTGTTCTTGAGAAAAGCCCTATCGCTTTTGCCTCTGGATCAAAGCCCGTATTTAAGTCCTTTTTTGACGAGATCGGATGAAAGGTAACATAGCGCTGGAGGGGCTGGAGTTTCATGCGTTCCATGGCGTATATCCTCACGAGCGCGAATCGGGGAACTATTTCACCGTTGATATATCGGTTGAAGCTGACTTTACCAAGGGGGCTTCCTTGGACGATTTAGGTGGAACGGTAAATTACGAGACGCTCTTTCAGATAGTGAAAAGCGAAATGGAAAAACCTTCGAAGCTACTTGAGTCATTAGCAGAGAAAATCATGCAGGGAGTTTTTCAGCAACTCCCTTCCGTTACTTCGGTCGAATTAAAAATCGCTAAACAAAATCCTCCCATCGGAGGAAAATGTAAGCGCGCAGTAGTAAGTGTAAAACGCACCCGGTAACAACATCAACACTCTACACCAACTTTCCTTTTAAGTCATCTTCTATATCAACATCACTGAGGAGGGGCAGTAGTTTATAAGATAGGTTCAAATGGAGTATATCGCGTAACGTATCGTGTCCTACGGTGGAGGTGCTCCAGTGTTTATCTCTAAAAAAGTGAGGATACAAACGTTTCATTCCTATTAAATAGTAGCCTCCATCTTTAGCCAAGCCTAGCACGGTTTCATGGCGGCTAAGATTTTTAAAGGCCTGTTCAATGATGTCTGTATTCAGTTCCAGGCAATCTGTTCCGATAATGCATACCTGCTCATAACCCTTCTGGAAACTTTCCTTAAAGGCATGCAGCATTCTTTCTCCTAAGTCTTCCCCTTTTTGGACTTCTTTTTTAAAAATAGAAGAAGTCCAGGCGTCTTCTTGTTCGATGACGTTGGAGTAGTACACGACCCTGTCGGCCAAGATATTTTCACTGATCAGGCGGGTGTGGTTAGCCAGTTTCAAATAAATAGCTAGCGCTTTTTCCTTCCCCAGGCTAGCAGCCAGCCGCGTCTTTACCTTTCCCAATTCAGGGTTTTTGTAAAAAATGATAAGAAGATTTTTAGAGGTATGCATTTGGGAGTACGAATTTACAGTACCTTTAAAATACTCTATAGTAAAGTTTCATGTTTTATTCTCAGGCGTTCAATACTTTTTTAGAAAAGCGAATCGGGGGTCTTCCTACTGAGAGTTATCGAAAAGCCAGACTGTTACTGAATGCAGTTGGTGTGTCACTGATTTTTTCACTTGCGTACCTTCCTATATCGTTTATTACTGAATTTGTAGTAGCTCGCTACGCGATGTATGCGTCAGTGTTAACGATGACTGCCTTCTTACTTGTGATCAGGCCCCACAACTGGAAGTTGGTGGCTCATTTATTTGTAGTTACGGTTTGGAGCTTAACTCTTGTATTGATTTATTTTTCAGGAGATGTTATGTCGGGTATGCTTTCCTGGCTGGTTATCACCCCGCTGGTAGCACTCATGATTCTACCCTTTCGGATCCAATGGCTTTGGTTAGGTATTACAATACTTTCTGTTTTGCTTTTTCTCTGGTTGCCCAAACCAGAAACATTGCTATCCTATTCATCTCCCTGGCCAGCATTTTATAATGCAAGCCTGGTAGTTGGTTTAGTGGGTATGATTTATTTGATCACCCTCACCTTTCAAATGCAACAACACCATTTGCTCGTATTAGCAGAAGGTCAGAACGAAGAGTTGAGAGCGGCAGAAGAAGAGTTACGGCAGAGCATGGAAGAACTTTCTACGACACAGGAAATTCTGAATGAACAGAACCTTCTTATTGGTTCGAGGCAAGAGAAGACAGAGAAGTACTTGAATACGCTAATTACGCTGGCTATGTGCAAAGGCATCCTGGAAGGGGACAAACAAATTGCGTATGATCAGATTCTATCGACAACAGCTCAGGCGCTAAAAACAACCCGTGTTAGTATTTGGCATTATCAACCCAACGATGAGCATATTGAATGCATGGCCTTGTTTGATAATGGAGTAACCAAACGCGGAGAAGGCGTGAAGCTTTATGCAAAGGATTATGAAAATTACTTTAAGGCGATACTATCGGAAAAGGTAATTGTTGCAACGGATGCACGAAATCACTTAGCCACCAGTGAATTTACAGAGTCCTATTTAAAGCCCCTGGACATTTATTCGATGCTGGATGCCCCTTACATTGAAAATGGGAAATTTCAAGGTGTGATTTGTTGCGAACATCAGGGAGAGATAAAAAATTGGGATCAGGAAGATGTTCTCTTTGTTAATTCGATTGCTGATTTAATTTGTATGGCGATTAACTCTTCTCAACGAAAGGAGTTTGAGCAAGAAATTTTGCTGCAGCGTGAACAGATTTTACAGCAGAATGAGAAGCTGGTTAGTTTTGCAGAGGAAATTAAAGTGATCAATCAATCCTTGGAAAGCAGGGTAGCAGAAAGGACGGCAGCTTTGAATGAACAAAACAAGCAACTAACAGAATACGCCTTTGTGAATGCGCATTTGTTGCGTGGCCCGCTGAGTCGCATATTAGGCTTAGCAGAGGTGATTCGCCATACGCAATCCCGAGAGGAGATTTTGAAACTTGTTGAACTGTTGGACTTCTCCACGAAAGAACTGGATGCTGTGGTGCATCGCATTACAACAATTCTGAATGAAGGCAGGAAGTTAGACAGGAATAGTTTGCGCGAATAAAAAAACCCCAGGGAACCACCCCTGGGGCATCCAACCAAACCCTTCTACCAACACATCTCCCCGAGAGGTAACAATCCGAGGCGCTGGATGGTTCTGAAAAAATTCTGTTTTCTTCTATATTTTTATGGATATAGATAAAGGCCAGCTCTATGGGTATGAACGGTACTTTTACCACCATGAAACGACTTTGTATACTACTTTTACTGTGTATGAATGGTGCCCTTGGTTTTACACAAACGGTGCAAGGCTTTGTTGCGTCCACCTTTGTTAACGAGAAGTCGGATACTTTATTATACCAATTGCTGACCCCGCTGCCGAAGCGTGATAAAGAGCGTTATCCGCTAGTGCTTTTTCTACATGGCGCGGGTGAACGAGGAAACGATAATGCAAAGCAACTCACCCATGGATCTTCACTGTTTTTACGTGACGAGATTCGGAAGACTTTTCCTGCGTATGTGGTCTTTCCGCAATGTCCGGAAGAGGACTACTGGGCTTCCGTGGCGATTGACCGATCCACTTTGCCCTTGCAATTGGATTTTGATTACACTCGTCCACTTACTAAATCACTTCAGTTGGCAATGGAGTTGGTGGACACCCTGATTAAAACAGAGCAGGTAGATGTTACCAGAATTTATATTGTGGGGCTAAGTATGGGCGGAATGGGAACCTTTGAAGCTGCGTATCATTATTCATACTTGTTTGCAGCTGCTATTCCCATGTGTGGAGGAGGAGACACAACATCCTATGCAAACAAAAAACCAGTTATGCCATTTTGGGTTTTTCATGGATCAGCCGATAACGTGGTGGAGGTAAAGCACTCCCGACACATGGTGGAAACCATTAAAGGTTTTTCTTCACTGATAAAGTACACCGAATATCCGGGAGTGGGTCATAACAGTTGGGATTACGCCTTCACTGAACCGGATCTGCTCGCCTGGCTTTTTTCACAAAAGCGCAATTAAAAAGCCCTTAGATTATTGCTAACCTAAGGGCTTTTGCACAAGCTGAGGTGAATAGCTTACACGACTTCTGCAGCTTTTACATTTTCAAAAACAAATTCTACCTCATTTTTCAGATCAATATAGATAACGGAGTCTTTCTGCACTTTACCGGACAGTAGCTGCTTTGACAATTCATTCAGAATTTCTCGCTGAAATACTCTCTTCAGTGGTCGTGCTCCAAACTGAGGATCAAAGCCAATCGCAGCCAAACGATTTCGAGCTTCATCGGAAATTTCCAGTTTTACTCCGTTCTCTTCCAAACGTTTGATGATAATGTTGGATTGTATGTCCACAATTTTGCGAATATCCTTTTTCGATAAGGGCTGGAACATAATGATCTCATCAATGCGGTTTACAAACTCTGGTCGTACTGATTTCTTCAACAGTGCTAGTACTTCCTCTTTTGTACCTTCTACTACTTCAAAGTAATTATCGTCAGTCAGCTTCTCGAAATTTTCCTGTATGATCTGCGAACCAATGTTCGTAGTCATAATGATAATTGTATTCTTAAAGTTAGCTACACGGCCTTTATTATCTGTCAGTCGTCCATCGTCCAGTACCTGCAACAAGGTGTTGAACACGTCCGGATGAGCTTTCTCGATCTCATCCAGCAGGATCACGGCATATGGTTTCCTGCGCACGGCTTCTGTTAGCTGTCCGCCCTCATCGTAACCCACATAGCCGGGAGGCGCACCAATCAATCGGCTTACGCTATGGCGCTCCTGATACTCACTCATATCAATACGCACCATAGAATTTTCATCATTGAACAGGTAATCGGCCAGCGCCTTAGAGAGCTCTGTTTTACCAACGCCTGTTGTTCCCATGAAAATAAAAGAGCCGATCGGTCGCTTGGGATCTTGCAAGCCTGCACGACTTCTGCGCACGGCATCCGACAGGGCTTTGATGGCTTCTTGCTGACCGGCCACACGTTTGCTCAATTCGTCTTCCAGATGAAGAAGTTTCTCGCGCTCACTTTGTAACATTTTAGAAACGGGTATGCCTGTCCATTTAGCAACCACTTCTGCAATGTCTTCGCTGTCTACTTCTTCTTTTAATAACGATTGTCCGTTGAGTGCTTGCACATTTTGTTGAAGTTCCTGCAAGCGCTTCTCCGCTTCGGTTATTTTTCCGTAGCGAATTTCAGCTACTTTTCCATAGTCACCGGCTTTCTCTGCCTGATCCGCTTCGAACTTTAAACGATCAATGGCTTCTTTTTCTTTTTGAATTCCATGCACTACCTCTTTCTCACTGTCCCAACGTGCCTTTAATGCATTACGCTCTTCACTGAGATCGGCAATTTCTTTACCCAGAATTTTTTCCTTCTCTTTATTCCTCTCTCTGCGAATGGCCTCCCGCTCTATTTCGAGTTGCATGATCTTTCGATTCAACTCATCAAGTTCTTCCGGCATAGAATCCATTTCGATGCGCAGCTTGGAGGCCGCTTCATCCATTAAGTCGATGGCTTTGTCTGGTAAAAAACGATCGCTGATATAGCGACTTGATAATTCAACAGCCGCAATAACCGCATCGTCTTTGATGCGCACCCCATGGTGCAATTCATACTTATCTTTTATACCCCGCAGGATGGAGACAGAATCTTCAACAGAAGGTTCATCAACCATTACAGCTTGAAAGCGTCTCTCTAATGCCTTGTCTAGTTCGCCACGAGCCAAGGCGGGTTTTAAGAGGTTGGCGGCATCCATGGCTCCTTCTCCACCGCCTGCGCCAATCAGCGTATGAATTTCATCTATGAACAAAATAATTTGTCCATTAGAATCTGTTACTTCTTTGATAACCGCTTTTAGACGTTCTTCAAATTCTCCTTTGTACTTGGCCCCTGCTACAAGCAAACCCATGTCAAGGGAGACCAATATTTTTTCCTTCAAATTCTCAGGCACATCTCCGTTAACAATGCGCTGCGCCATGCCTTCAACAATGGCCGTTTTACCTACCCCTGGTTCTCCAAGTAGAATAGGATTGTTCTTGGTTCTACGTGAAAGAATTTGCAATACTCTTCTAATCTCTTCATCGCGACCGATTACCGGATCGATCTTTCCCTTTTTGGCCAGATCATTCAGATTTTTGGAGTAACGCTCTAACGACTTATACTTTGCTTCCGCATTTTGATCGGTAACTGTATTACCACCACGTAATTCCTTAATGGCTTTAATAAGCGGCAAGCGTTCCAACCCTACATCTTTTAAGAGCTGAGATACTTTATCCTTTACATTTAGTAAAGCCAGAACAAGATGCTCGATGGTAATGAATTCATCCTTAAACTCTTTGAGCTCTTTCTCGGCTTGTTGCAGAACGCTGTTGGAAGTGGATGATAAATAGGCTTGCGATCCACTTACTTTAGGATAGGAGTTGATCAGCTCCTCTAATTTTGGAATCAATAGGTTTTGATTCACATTCAATTTCTTGAATAGAAACGATG
>LNEN01000131.1 GCA_001464155.1 Cytophagales bacterium Ga0077538
GAAGTATAAGAACTATTTTAAAAGAGAAGTATGAGAAATGCTTACAATGCGGAGTGGCTTCGAAATCTGACCTTGGTGAAAGAAGCAAGGACATGGAATAAAAGCAGCTTTATCTCAAGTGAAGAGTATGTGGCCATTGCGAATGCCTATCCCTGCAAGTTTTATCATCCTAACCTCATCATCCGAATTTTGATTTTCCTTGCTTCGCTTTTGGGGTTGGCGGGCATCACAGGTTTGTTTGCTATTTTCTTTAATGATTTGAATGAAGATTCAATTGCCGTCATGGCCATTGTTTATGGACTGGTTTCTTTTGTGGTACTCGATAAATTAGTGATCGGAGAAAATCATCATTATAAATCTGGACTAACAGAGGCATTGCTCTATCATGCCATGGGCTTTACGCTCGTGGGCTTAGCAGTGGTGATGGATTTTGAGGAACAAGGAATTTTATGGACGTGTCTTCTGGTATTCTCTTTTGCCGCGTTTCGCTACCTAGATCTTATTTCAACGCTAGTAGCACTTTGCCTGGGAGCCTATTTACTTTTTTATTATTTGTATGAATTTGGTGGGTTTCTTCAGCAGCTTATTCCTGTTTTCTTTCTATTGGCGTTTGTGCCATTTTATTTTCTTATAAATAAGTGGAGAGATAGCAAACGTTTTGATGCATGGGAGAATGTATTGTTAGTGATGGAGGCTTTTTCTCTTCTCGTTATTTATGCCGCTGGAAACTATTTGGTGGTAAGAGAGCTCAGTGTAAATCTTCTGTCTCTTGAGTTGACTGAAGGTCAGGATATTCCACTTGCCTGGCTTTTTTATTTGTTAACGGTGCTCATCCCTGCTCTTTATTTATATGTGGGTATTAAAAAGAAGGATGTTGTATTGTTGCGCGTGAGTCTGGTAGTAATCGCTTTTTCGGTATTTACGTTCAAGTACTATTATAGCCTTGGTCATCCGGAGATTACCCTGACGATAGCTGGTGCGCTCTTACTCTTGATTACTGTAGCCTTACTCCGATATTTGAAGACTCCTAAAAACGGAATTACTCGCGAAAGTGTATTAACAGAAAAGTGGGCGAATTCAAATGCAGAAGCGTTTATCATTACTCAAACGTTGGGTGGTAATAAAATGCCTGAGAGCAGTGGTAGCAATGGAGGAGGCGGAAGTTTTGGCGGAGGCGGTGCCAGTGGAGAGTTTTAGTATCTCCTTGCAATTTTTTAGCATCCAGAGTTTAGGAAGGCTTAACCATACCTAGGTGAAGTTCAAAAGCAAAGAGCGCGAAAACGCATACCGGGTTCTTGGTATTTTTAATCGATTTGTCAATTATATACCATCTCCAGGGTATGGTTCAATACCAACTCCACGGGATTGAGTCATCCTCATGGATCATCTTACTTTGAGTGCAAAACCCAATCTAAGATGAGATTTCTACTTTTTCTATTTCTGGTGGCGTCAATAACAGCCACCGCCCAGACAGTTGACATTGAAAAAACCTTTGATGTTTCTAAAGAAGCCATGAAGGGCTTCATCCATCAGGTGGTAAACGATGAAGCAAAGCAGGAGCTTACCTTCACCTACAGAGTAAGAGCGAAGAAGAATCAGGCAAGGTTTATCAACTACACCTTCAATTACAACTTCGACTTAGTGAATCAATCCGAAGACCTTGTTGATTTCGAAAAGGAATTTCCAGAAAAGTATAAGCCCAAGCGGTACAAAGGAGAGTCCTACGAAGTGGAGGGCCTGTACGTAGAGCCCAACATGATGGGCACGTTGGTGGTAAAAAGAAAGGTGACCCGCTTCTCGTGGAATTGGTTTAAAGTTCGGTACGACTACAATGTAAGTGTAGAAGGGAAACTTAAGGCGAAGACTGATGACGATAAGAAACTTTTTTATCACCACCACATCGAAAACTTGAACGATGGAACGGCCATGATTTTGGCTGGTGAAAAAGGTGGAGCGAAAGCAGGGCCTTACAATCATATGATGAACTTCCATATCCTGAAGTATGATGTAAACCTTACTAAGCTGGTTGATTTGCCGATTAATTTCGAAACACCTCAGGCACTTGTTGCTACCTACGGCTATCCCAGTGAAGAAGATTTGGATAAGACGGATTACATAGCGGTGTTTGCCACCTTTAAGGAGAAGCGTTACACAGGGCCTAAGATTTGGGGCAAGTCTGCCACCGAGTATACCTATGTTCGTGTTTCCTACGATGGAAAACTGAAAGACAGAATTACTTTCAATTCTCCGAACAGCATCTGGAAGATTGATGATTTTGTAATCGGTAAAGATGGAGCCGTTTATTTCTATGGACCCTCTAATGATGAGGCGGAAGATTATTATCACAATAGCCTGGACTATGCTGATGATAAAAAGAAATGGCCTCGCTTTCAGTTGGCTAAAGTATTGAATAATAAAGTTGAGTTTGTTTCGAGCACACCGATGGAGGAGTTTAAAGCGAAACTAAAAGCACAACCTGATGGGAAAAAGGGTGATCCTTATACAGGAAGAAGAATCACTTTTACGGAGGCAATCATCAGTCCTGTTAATGAGATAATTCTAGCCGGCCAGAATTACGGTGCCATGAGAAACGCGAAGGGACAGGTAATTGGTAGAGAGTACGAAGATCTGGTCATGTTTCATTTTGATGCACAAGGCAAGCTCATTTCTCAATATACGATGAACAAAAAGCAAAAAGGTATTGAGCCCGATGGTCAATTCTTTGAATTTAGTGGAGATGGTAAGACGATGTATTGGAGCTACTTTGATAACGTGGGCACCAAGCAAGTGAAAGAGCTTGATTTTGTGGTGGAGAAACCGTTGGGTGTACCCAAAATGGCAAAAATTAATCTGGCTACCGGAAACTTCGATAAGTATTCCGAGTATGGTAAGGGCGAAAACTTTGTTCACTACTACACGCTCAACTATTTAAGATTCACCAATACCAATCAGGTAAACTTTTTGGGTGAGAACAAAAAAGGAAGTACGCTTTGGTTTGTTCGTGTAAACCTTGATAAGTAGTAATTCAATAAATACTTCCAGTACACAGCGACAGAGAGTCCCTGAGTATTGGAAGTATTTCTATTATCTCCACTGTTAATCTAAGAAAATACGATGAAGAAGTTATTGATCCTACTGTTACTGGCATGTACACAGCAGGTACTGGCACAAACTTTTACAGACTTGAAAATGAAAAATGGGCAAAGCGCCTATGACAATGCCTACACCAACTGGATGTTGCGGTACACCAGTATCTCTGGTAAGGGTACTAGTCCGATAAACGGTTTTACGGTAAACGCCTCTGTGGCGGAAGTGGATGTTGAAAAGGGAGAAATGAGTTTGTACTGGGAGAATGCCTGGTTGGGTGATTTGATTTGGAAAATAGCGCATTATAATCAATCCACGGAAAATACCCAGGTATTTACTTCCGGGTTATTGGGATGGTTTCAGGCTTACTACAATGTAATTTCGGAAGATCGATTTATTCTTGCCCCCGGTATTAGTGTGGGTGATTATATCTTGGGTGATAACACCGATTATACGTTGGAACCTAATGGATACTACCTCCATATTGGTCCTGGAGTTAAATCAAGTTATCTATTGAGCGATGCGTTGTGGCTGGATGGTTTTCTAAATATTGATTTTGGTGCTGCAGTAAAGCATCGCGATGATCCAGCTCGCTATGAAAGAGTGGTGGGGTATCCCAGACCTATATTTGTAAACCTCACAGTAAACCTAGTAACTACCTCGCGTCTTTTTGCGGGTGTGAGAATAAATCAATTAGTTGACCGCGGTGACAACAAGCGATCCGCTACTCGTCTGGATTTTAATATTGGCTTTCGTTCGTTGCGATATAAGTAAGCTCGATGAATCGAATTGTTACACTGTTACTTCTTTGTTCATACTTCGCTCAGGCACAACAACCTTATCTGGCAGAGTCGTTTAGCAACAATGAGCAGCAATGGCCATTTCTTGGCCAAGGTGAAGGTTACAATATTTCCATTGAGAACGGACATCTGGTATTGAATGGAAATACAACAGCCATTCATACTTTTAAAAAAGTGGATGTCACGGCAGATATCGATTTTTCTATTTATGCGCGTATGATTTTTTTGAATGGAGATCATACGGGTTGGATGGGCGTTCGATTCATGATGAACGAGGGGGCTGATAAATATTACACGTTCGCCATCAATAATGACAAGGGTTTTTTAATTTCCGAATGGAATGGGAAGAAGTATGAAGCTATTCGGCAGTCAATTTCACAAGTAGTGTTGCCCTACGATTATAATACACTTACAGTAGTAAAAAAGGGTAGCGTATATAAATTTCTGATTAACGATAAACAAGTTCATGAAGCCAAGATAAAGAGCTTCTTTGGTCCTTTTGTGGGGCTCATGACCAATAGCAATATGGCCATGCAAGTGGATGAGATTCAAGTGTATGATCCGATGGAAGGGAGAAAAAAGTTAAACAACTCCGAACGGATTTCCAGCCTATCAACCAACAGCTTATCGCAAAACCAGATTTCAGAAAATAATATAAATGCCTCACCTGAATTTCAGGAATTTTTATCGCAGTTCCCTTCTCTTGCATTCCCCTATTATTTTCATCCGGAGAATGCACAAGCGGTGGACATCTCACACCTTCCCTTTGCGCAAACTACCTTTTATCAGTATGCTGTAAGTAGTGTTCGCAACAGACAAGTATGGGCTATGGGCAAACTAAGCGAATGTGGTGAGGGTCTTGCATTATTGGTGATGAACCGCTATCAAATCAATGATCAGGACGTTTCAAAATTTGTAGTAGCCATTTTTGATGCGAATGGAGTATTGAGACAGGAGAAGGACATTGGCATGATGGTGAAGGAGTTTGGAGATTTTTTTAAAGTAATTGAATTTAAAGTCTACCGCGATGCGAATGCCATGAACATAGAGGCTACAGAGACGTTTCACAACGGCAATAAAATCCGTAATAGTGTGCGATACAATACACACCTGTGCAATTAAAAGGCTATGCGCACCGGACTGTTAATATTTTTTCTTTTTAGCATTACGCCATCATCTGCTCAGTATTACGACAGCTTGCTGCAAGTATCTTACTCCTTATCTGAGCAAGGTAAGTATCAAGCTTCTCAAGAAATATTAGAGAAGGTAAGGGCAGCACTTCCTGAAAATCTGAACGTGTACATTCAGTCCTCTTACAACTTACTCCATCTTGGTAATGTTGACGATGCGGGTGGATACATTAGTACAGGCTTACAAATTGATCCTACTAATTATTCTCTATATCTCAATGGAGCCTTATACTTTGCTGCGAAAGGAAACACAGCATCATCACATGCCTATTTGATAGAGTCTCTAAAGGTTTTTCCTGTTAAAGGCTTTTCTATGAAGGATGCCATCGAGGGAATCAGAGCTGTTGGTGTGGATATTCAGCAAGGTGATGCTTTTAATACATTAGCTCAGTGGTACGAACAGCAGCAAAAATTTACTGTGGAGCGTTATCCTTCGCTGGATGAAATCAATGCCACTTTCTCACAAAACATCGAAAAAAATCCATCAGAACTAATCGTAAAGGCGCACGCGTATGCGAATCGATTTGCTAGCATGAACTGGCACGAAATGGTATTGGCGGTTTATGGTCAGGCGGCATTGTGGTTAAGAAGTTACGGCTACCTAAGTCAGGCATTGGAAATGGCCCAGACCGGATACTCACATTATTACAAGAATGGTTATCGTGAAAATGCTTTTCAAGCTTCTTTCCTCTTGTATCAGTTAATGGAGAGTTATCAGACGATTGGGAATTACGAACGTGTTATTCAACACGTTGAGGAATTAACAACCGTAGCTACAAAAGTCAACTTGCATGTCTACGATATTTTAGGTCTCGTAGCAGCAAGCGCGGCCTACCAAGGTTTGGGTAAGCCTGACGAGGCAAAGTACATGGCAGGGCTAACCGTACAATTTGCACAGAAGTATGGTTTTGGATACGCATTGGTTAGAGGGTATAATGCAGCTTTTATCAATGCTTTCTACCAGGAAGGGCTAGAGCCGAAGGAAGTAGTGAACTATGGGGAGTTGGCTCAGCAATATGCGTTTACATATCATTTTGATGATTTGGC
>LNEN01000132.1 GCA_001464155.1 Cytophagales bacterium Ga0077538
AATTGTTGAGTATAAGGGAACCCGTACCACCTGGAGCGAGGAAGAAGACGATGATGGAAAGAATGGATACATCTTTTACATCACCCGCAACAACGTAATTGATGCCCTGCCTCACAAAGAAGCACTGGGCCGCTATGCGAACGATGCCCGTGGCATGTCTAAGATGGAGGGTGTTCGCAACAATGCCGAGTACATCATTGATAAAGGTCGTTGCTACATCGATGCGATGAAGGAAATCGCTGCAGGATCAGAAATTTTAGTAAGCTATAGTGCCGACTACTGGCGCACCATCAAAGAAAATATAAAGCTGGAAGCTTCTAAAAAGAAGAAGGCTCAGAAAAAGAAGGTCAACGGCAAAAAAGTAAAAACAAAAAAGAAGTAAGCCCTGCTTACTTCTTTTTTATGGCTTACCATTAACCTATACCAGGATTCACGCTTCTTATTGCTGCAGTCGTTG
The DNA here is from genome assembly GCA_001464155.1 of Cytophagales bacterium Ga0077538. GTDB lineage: Bacteria > Bacteroidota > Bacteroidia > Cytophagales > Cyclobacteriaceae > Chryseotalea. The sequence continues at coordinate 458 of LNEN01000132.1, forward strand.
TAACTCCTGCTGCGCACTCACGGCATACTCCACCAAACCCTGACGCAAGGCTTCCTGGATGTACGCCTTCCAAAGTCGGACAGAACCCTTGTTGACATGCACCGCATCCGACAAAATTGTGTAGGCCCTCATCTTATCTGCATCGTTCACGCGCGCATACTGTGCAGCCGCAATAACACCTTCTTCATAAAAAGGATTGGCTACTGCTAATTGGGCAAAAGCTTTATCCGACAATTCCTTTTTACCTCCGGCATCATTCAACAAACCCTCGTAATACAACTTATCCATCCGCCTGCTGCGTGGAAATTCTACGGAACTGACTAAGTTGGCAAGCTCTTCAAGATTTGTTTTAGTGGCTTCTATCTGTAGCAGACTGAACAACACAAAGTTCTTCACACCAGGATTTGTGGCCGGAATCGCTACTGCAGCTTTCATGTAGCGAGTAGCCGCTGGCAGTCTGTCTGCTCGCAATTGGCGCAAGGCCATTTCGGTTAACGCTTGTGCTTTGTAATTCGGTTCCGTCATTTGTCGAACCAATAGATCAAACGTACTCGTATCGCGACTACTGATGCGATACCGCGCATATTGGTACTTGATGTCATCTTCGCTGCGCAGTGCTTGTGGCAGGTTCATGCTTAACACCGGCTGAATAGCCAAGGCCACTTGGCGCTCCGCTTCCTTTTCAGATCGGCCAACCGAATCCCACAAGGCAAGAGCCTCCGGAATATTTCTACTCTCTGTTTCAGCTATGGCCAGGTAAAAATAGGCATCCTGATATTGAAAGGTAATCGCCTTTCGGAAAGCCTCTGCTGCAGCCGCTGCGCTCCCCTGCTCCAGTAGCCACAACCCAATGGTGTGGTTATACTTCCCCTGACTAGAGGCACTGATGTAGGACAACTCATTCATCAATTGAAGTGCCTTGGCCACATTACCTTGCAGGTATTGTGCATGCGCAAGGGCACTCCTCAGCGATTCGGAATAGCTTTCGTTTACAGAATCACGCGCAATCATTTCTGCCTGTTCGAGTTCAGTAGCACTCAGTGTGTATGCTCTCGATAAAATAAAATTATGCAGCAAGGTTGCCTGATGCAGGGTAAGCTCCTTCCTTTCAAAAGGATTCAACTCCATCGGCAAGGCTTGTCGTGTAATGGCGGATAAGCCAAAGAGATTAGCATTTACCCCGGTGGTGGTGGTGTTAAAAAGAGTTGCCAGCGAATCCGGAGCAATTGGAATCAGTTCCTTCGCAATGATGCCTACCAAATTTGTCTCGGCCGCCTCTTTTGTTTCGCTGTACGTTCTCGCCTTCTGCAACAACAAGAAAGAAGTATCAATGGCATGCAACTTACCGTGGAAATACCCGAGGTTGTTAAGTAGTTGGGGTGTTTCCGGCATGCGCACCAAGGCATCCTTCAAACTAAAGATGGCTTTGAAAGAATTATCCTCCCAATTGTACACGTTGGCATCATTCGCTAAGGCATACATAGAAGGGCGTTTCACACTCGCACGTTGGTAGTAGTCGTGACTTTGTTGCCACTGAAAAGTACCCGACAGATAATGACCCTTCGCATAGTTGGCGTGATGACTCGCATAGCCATAGGTTCTGCCTTGTTCGTAGTAGACCTGCGCTACATCCATCTCCCCCAACTCTACATATAAATCAGCCATCGAATTCCAGAAGCCGGCAAAAGAGTTGTTCACGTAGTCGCGCCAGTCGTTATAGATCATCAAACTCAACACCACGATAAGTCCCCCGAGGCGAAATGTTTCGTAAGGCATGCGGTTGGGTTTGTATAAAATCTTCCAGGCAGATAAGTCACTGTCAATCACTTTCAAGAAGTTAGAGAAGACATACATCAACAAGATTAGGCCGAAACCTAAATGACAGAATACTAAGATGTCACGCAAGGCTTCCAGCGGAGAATCATTGGCGGTGCCCATCAAGAGGGCGAAAGTGATCATGGCCACACTCGCCATGGCCAAATAGAAGTAAGCTCCAAACGGATAGAACGGCATCACATTTCCATACAAGACTTCGCGGTGTTTCCATCCCCAAAGACCTAAGATGGTCGTTACCGAAAAAATCAGGTAGATATCCAGATACAGAATGTTCCACGACACATAACCCTGGTCGTGTGCATAGATCAGCACCAGGTTGAGCAAGTAGATGAGCATGATCACCAAAAAATGCTTTAGGCCTTTGGAAGCCTGCGCTTGTGTGGTGAGGTATAAGAAAGCAGCGGGTATCTCATGCGCTACCATCATAATGAAGAGAACGGTTAACACCAGTGCGGGCACGTAAGCAGTTACGCTGAGGTATAGAAAAGGTAAACTCACACCAGCAAAAAAAGTAATGGAGCCCGCTATCAACACCGTGATGCCTGTAAACGAAAGAAGTCGTAAGCGAAAGGAAGCTGCCTTATGAAAGGCGTTAAAATAAAAACTGGTGAGCACATAGAGGGCAATGACACCAATCGAAAACCAATTTTTAGAAAGGCCAAAGACACGCAAGACATCGAGGCGAAGACTCACCAGAAAAAGAATGACCAAAGCACTGGCTGCGAAATACCAGAAGCGTTCGAGGGCAGAGAAAATCGCTATCAGATAAATAAAGGCAATCGTGATAACGAGTACAAAGACATAGGAGATGTACACATTGGGTTGTAGTCTGCCTCCCTGAAAATATTCAAACAACAAGTAGACATTGGTGGGAATGCTTAGCTGAAAAGGCCCCAGCTGAAATTCATGAATGCTGGTTTCCACAATTTTCTGTTCCTGAAATCGCTCCCAGGCAATAACACTGTCTACCCCCTTAAAATGATAGTAGGCAAAAAAGAAAAGAGAAAGAGTAGCGATGACTGCCAGAAAATATCCGTGCCCTTTGTACTCACTGCTCCACGACTTCCAAAACCATCGATTATTCATATGCTGCTATTCGCTATAAAAAGAACGCCCCGAAACCGAGGCGAAATGTACTTTGTTACTAGAAGTCATCTCAAAAATCACTTAAGATGGTCTGTCATTCCGAACTTGTTTCGGAATCTGGTTTAAAATCACTTTTTTTAAGATGCTGAAACAAGTTCAGCATGACATTCAGATTTTTGAGATGAAGTCTCATTATTCTTATTCAAGCACCTTCGGCACGCGAAAATAGGTTTCATCTTGTGCAGGTGCAAGTTTCAGCGCCTCCTCCCGTTTTAAGGGTTCACCCACTACATCTTCCCGCATCGCA
>LNEN01000133.1 GCA_001464155.1 Cytophagales bacterium Ga0077538
TACTGTATGACCATCATAGCGATTGAGTCCATCTTGTGTCCCGAACCACAAGAAGCCTTTACGATCGCGCCATTGAGACCAAAGCGTGTTTTGAGAAAGCCCCTCTTCAATGGTCAGTACACTGAATTTTATTCCTTGTGCTGACAGCGGTACTACCTGGAAGACCCATAGGGCAAAGAGAAAGCAAGTAGTAAGTAAACGAATCGAGTTATGCCTCATTTACAGGTTAAATACAGAAATGATTAAAAATTAATTACCGGATTCGAAAGGGCTGTACAATATACACAAAGACAGAGATTATAAAACCGGCACGTGTTGTTTTTATGATGATCGGCAAGACAAATTCTGTGCATCTGCTTGTCAACATAAAATTGATTTTCAATAAGGGACGACTGTCATAATGTCCCGATGCTAGATCCATTGCCGTCAAGCTAGCGAGAAAGGTCACAGGAAGTACATTAAAATCATTAATCTATTAAAGCGAGGCGTGTTGATCTGAGTAATTAGCTTTTTCAGGAATTGATTTTTGGATAGGTTTTATTTACATATAGCCTTAGAACGATTTATTTGCCATACTCCATTAAATTTCTTTGTCCCTTTTGTCTTGACACAAAAGGAACCAAAAAGTCAAGAGCCAATTATGCTCCCTCGCTCATCCTATCACTCCCCCGCAATTGGCTCTGGCCTGCGCTCATACTAATAACATGATAAGCTTAGTTGATAATTCATCTACTAGATGTCCTTCTTCCAGTCCGCTTGTGAGACGTCTAATTCTATCTTTGGTCTGGAAGGGAATTGAGCGGATAGAATTCAGCGTTGAGCGAGCGGACGAGGCCCAGCGGCCTGAGCGACAACGAAATTTGAAAATGTCTAGGCTCCATTCTTCAGGAAACGAAACATCATACTTGATCCAAAAACCGGGCATGCACCCCTTAGCTTTATGAGTGGGGATGCCAGATCGGAATTGCTTCAGCATCTTACGACCACTTTTCAATAGATTTTATATCGTTCACTAGTAGGACATGAGACAAACACTCATGTTTCTATATGAATGTTTTTATATATTGATAAATAAAAATTATGAACGTCACCAATGGTACTTTTCTCCTCCGGTTTGCGGTAGCAATTATACTTATCATCCATGGAGTAGGCGGCATGTTTAACAACGGCATCAATGATTTTGGAAATTATTTTCTAAACCCGATCGGTTTCGCCCCGTTAGGTGTACCCCTTGCCTGGGCCATTAAACTCTCGCATGTCGCAAGCGCTTATAGTTTGCTCTTTGAAAAATACATCAACTGGTCTGTTGCTATTACCATCCTCATACTCATGGCCGGCATTGTGTTGGTGCACTTCAAGGAAGGTTGGTTCGTTGTAGGAGGTGGTAGAAATGGTGTGGAGTTTAACTTCCTATTGATCTTTTGTTTGATCACCATCGCCTTTCCCAACGGCTTTAAAAAAATAGCAAGCAAGTGATGTGGTGATTGAATCAAATTCTATCCATCATACTGCACCCTGTTCACTGTAAAGAAGAAAGGTGAAACAAGCTCCCGTTCATCTTTACAGTAGTAGATTTTCTACAAAGGGTACTAGTTCTTTGTTAATGATTCTTGAATGAAAGCATCTATTTGTACTTCCAGCAAGCTTAAGGGCACGGAACCGTTCTGAAGAATGGCATCGTGAAAAGCTGCAATGTCAAACTTCTCTCCTAAGGCTGTCTCCGCTTTTTTGCGCAAGTCTTTAATCTTTAGTTCACCCACCTTGTAACTTAATGCTTGTCCCGGCCAACCGATGTAGCGGTCTATTTCAGTGGTTACTTCGTGCATCGATAAGGCGGTGTTCTCTGCTAAATACTTCAGCGCTTCTTCACGCGACCATCCTTTGTAATGGATACCCGTATCAACCACTAGCCGGCACGCGCGCCACATTTCATAGGTATAGCGACCGAACAATTCATAGGGCGTTGTGTACATGTTCATCTCTTCGCCCAGGTATTCACAATACAAAGCCCAACCTTCACCAAAAGCGCTGATGTAATACTGATTTCTAAAGGCTGGAATATTTTTAATCTCTGCCGCAATAGCTCCCTGCAAATGATGGCCGGGTACTGCTTCGTGTAGCGTGAGGGCCGGCAAGGTATACAAGGTTCTGCTTTTCAAGTCATAGGTATTCACCCAATAAATACCTGCTCGTCTGGATTTCCACGATCCCCCTACATACCGTCCTGCTGTATACGTGGGAGCTATGCTCGCAGGTACAGGTTCTACCGTAAATGGGAGTGTATACAAAGTATTAAAATACTTGGGAAGCTGTCCTTCTGCTTTCTTGCTTAACCAGGAAGCATAGCTTAACAATTCTTGTGGTGAGTGGGGATAGAACTGCTTATCCGTGCGTAAGAAATGAATAAAGTCTGCAAAGGAACCTTTAAAGTTTACGTACTTCATAACATCCATCATGGCAGTGCGGATGCGTGCTACTTCAGCCAAGCCAAGTGCATGAATAGAATCAGGTGTGAGTGGTAGAGTCGTATAGTGACGAACTCTATTCTCATAATACTCCTTTCCACCCGGCACAAAGCTGATACCTGGGTTTTGAGGAGTCGCTGTTTTATACTCGTTGGCAATAAAAGCTTGCACTTCTTTGTAGCGTGCTGTTAAACTCCCGATCACTGCCTCACTTTCCTTTACAATGCGCGCCTTGTCTTCCGCAGGTATACTCGCTGGCATGGCGGCAATGGGGGCATAAAAGGAAGATTGTTTGTAATCGTCCACCACCCAGGGTTTCAACAACTCAAGGGTATTCACCACAATGATCGAAGGAGCTATGATGCCCTCTTCCATGCCCTTCTTCATTAAGATCATATTTTCTTCCAACACTTTTTCATACTTGGGCAACCAGGCCAGGTAATGGTAATAATCCTGCGCGGTTTTAAAAGGCAGATTGGATAATGAATAGGACATCTGATTATAAAAGCCACCCTCGGCATTGAAGGGGATCAAGATCATTTTGAAATGAACATTGTCGATCTGATCCTGCAGATTGATCAGCATCACGGCTTTGGATATTCTCTCTTGTACCGAAAGTACTTTATCATCAATTGCCTTAAGCTCCTTTACATAGTATTGCAAGCTATCGGCTCTGGCCAACTGCGACTCATAGGAAAGAGACATCCACTGACTGCGCGGGTGAAAGCCTTTGTACAAACTATCTTCGGGCAAGGTTGAAAACTTCTCTACGGCCGCAAAAAGCTGCGAAAGTGCTTCGGATTGTTTGGAAGACGGTGCATCGCTGGTAGTTTGAGCACACGAGAAAAGCAGCAACAAGACAAGCATGGATAGGTAGTGTTTCATAGGCGCTGAGTTGGAAGAATAAAAATATCAATTCTTCCTATTTTTGAAGATCCTGATATTTCCTCCACTATAAATTGGTAGAAATAAATGGAGCTCAATAGTTAATCTAGAATCCTATTCGTGAACCGTCAAAAGAGAACTCCATTTCAAGAATAGCTATAAAAGTATTTCTGCCTTTTTAAATGTTTTTTTCAATTGTTCAACAACATCAGCATCAATAGGATTTCCCTGTAGGTAAATTTTCTCTAGTTTATCAAGTTCAAAAAATTCTTGTGGAAAGGTTCTAATACTATTATTTCGAAGTACCAAGAATCTCAAGTTCCTCATCGATGCTATTTCACCTGGTATTGTAGTTAATTGGTTATCACTTAGATCAAGAGCTTCCAATTTACTAAGCATCGTGATTTCCAACGGGAATGATTTCAATTGATTAGAAGCCAATCCAAGAACCTTCATTCTATTCAAGTTGCTAAAATCACTTGGTAGATTCACTAGTCGATTTTCAAAAAGATATAATTCCTTAAGTTTAGTCAAGACACTTAATTCAGATGGCAAGGTTTGAATTTGGTTCTTGTCAAGATCTAGAAATTCAAGATTAGTCAATTTTAGTATGTCAGATGGAAATGATTTCAGGTTGTTTTCAGCAAGTGTTAATCGTTTAGCAGTTTTCAACTCCTTTAATGCATTATTCAAACTAGTATAGGTACTATTTTGGGATGGACCTATTGTGATTGTATTATTTTGTGAAGCTTCTGTCGGATAACCGAGTGCTCGTTGTTCTCTGATTACGCCAGATGCAACTACACTAACCTTACTCAGTAAAAAAGTATTTGGGTTTACTTCGAAGGATTCGTCAATAACAGCTTTGTCGAGACCAAATCCAACTGGTAAAACAAACTGGTCAAAATTTGTCTTGATCGCTAAGGATTCTATAAGGTCTACTGGGACAGCTTTTAATACACGCATAACCTCATCACCACACCCCGCTCCAAAACCAATATCTTTGAGAAGTTGTATACTTATGATATCCCCAGCTACATTAGTCTTGAACTGAACATACACATTTCCTTCTACACCCATTCTTCTTGCTTGTGCAGGATACCTAATATTTCTTCCTATGAACTCATAAAAGTATCGTAGGTCTATTGTGTTGGCGGTAGGGATTTTTCGTCTATAAAGAGGCAAAACAAAATGCTGTGGTACTGCAACCTGATGTTGACTAGCTGGCACCCAATTTGACACTTTTTGAAATGCTTTCAGAACAATAGACTTTGTTAACTCTGATGAATCTGAAACAGAGATATTAATAGCTCTTCCCATTTCGTTTATCGTAAAAAGTATGTAGAATCCCCTCTCATCAATCTCGCCTAGTTCAGCTGATAAGGAACTTCCAATAAAGTGATAAAAACTATCTAAACCAGTTGGGAACACTGCTCCAAACTCCATCACGTCAAAGTTATTCCTAGTCTTCGCTTGAATTTCTTCAGATTTCGATTCAATTAATTGGCTTCTTGGAAAAAGATTTAGGTTCAGCCGATCTAATAAAATGTATTCCTTTTCTAATAATAATTTAAACTTATCTTCCCTAGGAATAAGTATTTCAGAAGTTTCAAATCCAATATGAGACGCCACTAAAGAGGTATGTTTAGATGAGTCCACAACCAATTCAAAAAAGCCTAGATGATTACTTACAGTTCCAATTGTAGTGCCTGAAATAATTATATTGACATTTTTGATAGG
>LNEN01000134.1 GCA_001464155.1 Cytophagales bacterium Ga0077538
ACAGAAACAGAATCTTTCGCCATCTTCTCGCGCAAGCGATTGATATCAATGTCGGCAGAGATGAGATGATCCCGCAAGGGAATGATTTCATCTTTCATGATCTTGTGGTGCTTATCGGCAAAACTTTTAAAATCCCACAAGTCCAGTTTGGTTCCCAAAAAATCTACAATACCCTCTCCATCTACCGCCAGTTCCTTAATTTCAAACCACGCTACTTCCTGTGAATAGTTTGTCTTGCCAAAACTCTGAAGATTGGTTCTGAAAATATCAAGTGCTTTGGCACAAGAATCAGCGCGTTGTGACAAGACCTCCAACAATTCAATCGTAGGCTGTTCAGCGCGCAACACCATACTTTTTGTATTGGGATACTGAGAACGCAACGAAAGGTAGGTGGCCTGTGACTTTTTATACATGCTTTCGCTTAGCGCGAAATAGAAGTTCACCAATTTTACTTTATCGGTTCGCTCCCGCACTTCCTGCTGCTTCTTTTCAATGAAGTACTGAATATCGCTCAGTTTTATCCCGTACTCACCTGTACGCAGGTCTCTACGTTTAAAATTTTCGTAGTACTCATCATTACGCTTCAGCTCCTTCTCAGTAATTGTCTTGAAAGCCTTGTCCAAAAAGAAGAGGGCCGAATCCATATTACTTACGCATTGCTTACCCTCTTTCAACACATCATTTTTTATCGCTTTATGCTCATAGAGCAAGCCTGCGTACAAAAAAGCATTGGGGTTGTCGTCATTGTCCTTGAGATACCGCTTCAGAAAAGGTTCGGCTTCGTCATACTGCTTGGTAGAAAGCCAAACAAAAATATCTTTGTACTTAACCTTCTGGCCATGAGCCACCAGTGCAGCGCAAACAAAGACAATTGACAGGAAAAAACTGGGGGCTTTACTACTCATGGTTTTCTATAATTAAGCGAAATTAAGAGATTTGAGCTAACTACTAACATCTACTGTGCCAATGAAGCAGCTTGGAAGTTTTTTAAAATCGATTTCCCTGACCCTTTTGCTGGTTTTGGTGCTTCACACAACCGGGATGTTAAGTGCTGTGTCTGTTCACGCACAATCGCTCCTACTTCGAACAGGTCTGTTGAATGCAGACCCCGAGCCTTCTACTCCAGAATATTTTCCCTACGAATTTAATCTAAAAACCATAGAAGGAAAAACAATTCGCATGGACTCCTTGAAAGGGAAGGTGGTTTTTCTGAATCTATGGGCCACCTGGTGCGGACCGTGTCGAGCTGAAATGCCGGCTATTCAGAAGTTATACGCCAGTGTGCCCAATGAGAATATGGCCTTTGTGATGCTCTCTATTGATAAAAAAGGAAGCGAAGCAAAGGTTAAAAAATACCTGCAGGACCAGGGCTTCACCTTCCCTGTATTCAGGCCCACCTATGCTGGTGAAAACTCCCTTCCCGAGATGTTAAAAGTACCTTCTATCCCTACCACCTTTGTCATTAACAAGGAGGGGTACGTTGTCTATAAGAATGTGGGTACGGCTAATTACAACACGAAGAAGTTTCGGGAATTCCTGCGGGATTTGCTCGCAAAGGAGTAGGGCTCACTGCTAACCGTGCAAGTTTTTTATCGCTGGAACACTACTCACCCGTCTTTCTAGCGAAAGACACTCCTCTCTACTTTTTTGTAGAGAGGGGAAGATCATCGAAGATGATCAGGGGTGAGTAGATATAATTAGTCATCCCCGGGCATATTCCCCGGACAAGCGCAAACCATCAAGGGTAAGGTTACGGTTAATACTCGTAAACTCATTTTGCAATGCTGGTAAGATAGACGACAAGCCACCCGTAGCTACAACAGGGAGACTTTCGTTCTGCAATTCACTTTTTATTTTGTGCAACATCGTGCGAACCAAGCCCTCGTACCCGTGCAGTACCCCCGCCTGTATCGCATGCGTTGTATCCTTGCCCAATACGGAGACAGGTACCACCAGCGGCACTTCAAAGAGTTGGGCCGTATTCTGCGTGAGTGCTTTTATAGAAGTCTTCAACCCTGGTACAATCGAAACCCCAATAATTTCTCCTTCGGCTGAAATGGTAGTGAAGGTCAATGCCGTTCCAAAATCCACGACAACACACGCTGATTTAAAAGTGGTGTAAGCTGCCAGGGCATTGCACACTAAGTCAGAACCAATTTGGTTGGGGTTTAATATTTTCAACGGAAGATGCGAATACACAGCCGCCCCCAACACAAGGGGTTGTATCTCGGTGAGGTTGGCCACTGCCAAATTCACCCGATCCGTAATGTCAGGCACCACACTGCTGATGACCACCTGCTGAACAGCATCTGTTTTTAAAGAAGCTTCCAAAAAAAGATCGCGCAGCTTGGCGGTATAATGAAAGGCCGTTAAGTCGGTGTCGGTAGGCAAGCGCCAAACATGTTTCCACTCGTTTCCAAGCCAAATGCCTGTCGTGATGTCTGAGTTGCCGATGTCTAAAACGAAAATCATGGCTCAAAATAGGAAATAAGTTGAAGAGCTGATCTAAAATAAAGCGGGCTTTCTACAATTACACTTCATCTCTATATACTCCTGCATCTACACACCCCTATCGTCCTTGCGAGCCTGATTGCATAGAAAGTGACTCAGTCAGGTCTCTTTGCCGAAGCCTGCTTACGCTAAAGCTTCAGCGCAGGTAAGCGGCTACTCGCAGGTTAACTATGACGGTAACTCCATAAACATGGCTCCAACTATTTTTGAACTCCAGCGCGAGGGGTCGACCAAAAAGCGGGGGTGAGTTGCAGGTGCGTGAGGTAGCATTTTTTGGTCTTGATCTTTTTCGTCCTTTTTCCCTTGGTGGAAAAAGGACGAAAAAAATTAGAGAAGGATAATTAATTACTCACAAAGAGAACATACCACAAAGAAACATCTGAGTCCTTAAGAAATGCGCACTTCACTCCAAGAACGCTTGGTCCCGATGATTAGTGTCGGGATTCTGGTACCCCGTCACTCTCAAGGAACTCACTTCGTGTTCTTCTATTCAAGCAGGGGATCGCGGCACAGGGCCGCGAAGGTTTTTTTTTGTGTGAAGGAGATTTGCAAAAATAGTCTCTGTGTTTTTGAGATTGCCTTTACACAAACTCTTTCAACAATAAATCCCTCACTTTCACAAGACCTGTGCTGGCCATCTCTTCGAACATGTGCAAGTAGGGCATGTGTCTCACATTGGGCAGTTTCGGGTCTACCACAAATTTCTGTGCTTCATAAGGCACATATTGAATAAGTCCTGCAGCCGGATACACCTGAAGGGAAGTGCCCACTACAATAAAAAGATCAGCGGCCATGGCATGGTGAATAGCTACATCCATTAAAGGAACTGCTTCTCCAAACCAGACAATGTTGGGTCGAAGTTGAGAGCCCTTGCTGCATTTTTCACCAATGGTCAGCGTAGTACCTTCTATTGGATAAATCAAGGTTTCGTCTACTGAACTGCGTGCTTCGAACAAAGAGCCGTGCAGGTGAATCACGTGCCGGGAGCCTGCCCGCTCGTGCAGATCATCCACATTCTGGGTGACAATGCTCACATCAAAATGCTCCTGTAACTCCGCCAACATCCGATGACCTTTGTTGGGCTCAGCATCGCGGGCACGAATTCTTCGCTGATGGTAAAACTCCAATACTAAGGTAGGATTTCGTACCCAGGCTTCAGGTGTAGCCACATCTTCAATACGGTGGTTTTCCCATAAGCCATCACTCGCTCTAAACGTTGGAATGCCACTTTCTGCGCTAATGCCTGATCCGGAAAGGACAACCAATTTTTTCATCGAAAGAGGTTAGAAGTTAAACCGTTACAAGTTAATCAGGGACGATGAAAAACTATCCGAAGATTTTTTTATCGGAGATAGCGAGAGGTTGTAAAAACCGATCTGGAAACGCCTTGAGTAAGGCGGCAGAGAAATAAAAAATCCACCGGATTTGGTGAGGTGTTTCTGAACCCCAGAAAAGACAAGTTTTGAGCTGCCTTCAACCGCAATCTTCTACTGTTATCCTGCTTTTTGGGCGAGGCGCTGACGGTAAACGTAAGCGTGTGGCCTGATTTTGTCTGTTAGCTTGGCTCGGTATTGTATAAGTGTTAGGTTCAGCAAACGTGTCCCAAACCCGAGTGGACTTGCACAAAGATATTCCAAATTCAGCATTCCAAATCAAAATCTATACATTCTCCACCTCGGACTTACAGAAACCACCTATGGAGTGAGAGAAGGTACCTCCGAGCTTACAGAAGCCACCTCCGGAGTCAAAGAACGCACCGGGTGATTACAGAAGCTACCTCCGAAGTCAAAGAACGTACCTCCGGGTTTACAGAAGCCACCTCCGGAGTCAAAGAACGCACCGGGTGATTACAGATGCCACAGCCAGAGTGAAAGAAGGTAGCTCCAGGCTTACAAAAGCAACCTCCGGAGTCAAAGAACGCACCGGGTGATTACAGATGCCACCTCCGGAGTGAAAGAAGGTAGCTCCAGGCTTACAAAAGCAACCTCCGGAGTGAAAGAAGTCACAAGGAGTTACACTAAATCCCCAATAGCTAGCAGATGCCGATAATTCCATAATTGTCGAATCACAAAATTCAGTTTCTTTGCCCTCCGTTTAGTTATCCGTAATCTGTTAACAGCTATCCGTTAACAGTTAACTAATAACTGATAACCATTAACAACTAACAACACTATGAGAAAAACACAAATCACCTTTAACATAGACCTGGATACTAACAATGTTCCTGAAAAAATTCTGTGGGATGCTACCGATAAACCTGATCCGGGATTGACCGAAACGAAAACGATCAGTGTAGCCCTCTGGGACCATAAGCTTAAAAACACCTTGCGTATCGATCTGTGGACCAAGGACATGCCTGTCAATGAAATGAAGCGCTATTACATAGACTGCATTGGCGGATTGGCTCAAAGTGTACTTAGCGCTACGGGTGATGAAACCATGAGCCAGGAAATGAATGCCCTCTGCGACCGCCTGGTAAAGCACCTGGAGGCTGAGCAAAAACAATAATTGCTCGGCAAGACGAATATTTCCGCAATCGGTTTCACATTTTGAACCAAATTTTCGTACTTTTCAAACGAAGAGAAAGGGTCTTTTCTTTGGCTAAAGGCCCTTTTCACAATTTTTTATTTTAACCAATTCAACATTACTGTATGACAAACTTCTACAAACGATTGCTAGCACCATTAGCCCTGCTCTTGATGGTCTCAACCGTTAGTTTCGCACAAACCACTATCTCCGGAAAAGTAAAGGATGGTAGCAATGGAATGGAACTAGCCGGGGTTAACGTAATCGTAAAGGGCAGAGTCGTGGGAACCATTACCAACGGCAAAGGAGATTTCAGCTTGAAAGTGAGCGACTCCCCTCCTTTAACATTGTCTTTTTCCTTCATCGGTTTTAAGACACAAGAAGTTGAAATCACCAACGCCAACACTACTGGCTTGGAGATCAATCTGGAAGAACAAACCCTGCTGGGACAAGAGATTGTGATCTCCGCTTCTCGCTTCGAAGAAAGCATTCTGGAGTCACCGGTAGCCATTGAAAAGATGGACATTTTGGCTGTGCAGAATACACCGGCTGATAACTACTATAAAGCGCTTGGAAACCTGAAAGGTGTTGACGTAGCCACGAGTAGTATCAACTTTCAAATTGTGAATACCCGCGGTTTCGGTTCTACCGGAAACACGCGCTTTGTACAATTAACAGATGGTATGGATACACAGGCTCCTGCCCTCAACTTCCCGATTGGTAACCTCAACGGTCCTTCCGAATTGGATGTAGAAAGTCTTGAATTAATTCCTGGTGCTTCTTCAGCACTGTACGGACCCAACGCCTTTAACGGTATACTTTTAGTAAATAGCAAAAATCCTTTCGAATATCAGGGCCTTAGTGCTTTCGCGAAAATGGGTGTGAACCATGTGGGTAGCGATGCAGATTATGTAAACGGCCCCTCTCCTGTATGGGAAGGTGCTCTCCGCTATGCCAAAGCATACAATAATAAATTTGCCTTCAAGGTAAACTTAGCGGCTATGCAGGCTCAGGATTGGCATGGTACCAGCACCGTAGACAGAGAGGTTGGCAGAACACCCGCTGGCTTTACCTCCACAGAAAATGGTGGTGCCGGTAACCCTGGTTCCGATTTGTTGCACTCTATGGGAGATGAAGCCGCCATCAACCTGGCCATCTTCCGCTTCAGTGGTTCCTGGAATACCTTTGCCGGTACCAGCAGTCCTTATTACAATAACTTATATTCTGATGGAAGCAGTGCTTTAGCCTACTCGAATGCTGGTGACTTACCCAACTCAGTAGTTTCTGTTCAACCTTACAAAGAAGTTGACCTGATCGATTACAATGCTAAAAACTACAAAGCCAATGTGGGTCTTTACTATCGCCTAAACGATAAGGCCGAACTTAGCTACTTATGGAATGCAGGTTTTGGTACCAGTATTTATACTGGAGCTCAGCGCTATTCTCTTAAAAACTTCAGCATTCAACAGCATCGTTTGCAACTACGAGCTGACAATTATTTTGTGCGGGCTTATGCGACTTTGGAAAATTCTGGTGACTCGTACATTACAGAATTCTTGGCAAAAAGAACCCTCGATTATTTATCAGAAGGGTCTAACCCATTATGGAATAACCAAACTACGGGTGTTACTGGTTACTTGTTAACCTATGCAGCCGAATACTTGCGCTACTTGAATCAGGCAGGATTGGCACCGGGTGAAATACAAACATTATCAGAAGCTCAACGCATCCAGATTCAGCAAGATGCACATCTTTTTGCGCGTCAACGAACCAACTCTGGTGAGTATAACGCAGGGAACGGTGTAATTAGACCCTTTATTCCTGATCCCTCCAGTGCAGAGTTCCAAAGCGCTAAAAGCAAGGCCGCTAACGGCACTGTACCCAATGGTCCGCGTTTCAATGACAAAACCAACATGTACCATACCGAAGGTCAGTATGATTTCAAAAATGAAATTGACTTCATGGAGTTACAAGTGGGGGGAAGTTTCCGGATGTATGATCTAAACTCTAATGGTACCATCTTTGATGATGGCACTGAAAATATTACCATCAAAGAGTACGGTGCGTATGTATCGGCTGGTAAATGGTTTGGAGATCGAAAATTCAAACTTAGTGGTTCTGTTCGCTATGATAAAAATGAAAACTTTGAAGGCAGAACAAACCCTCGCATTTCAGGTGTATACAAGTTGAATGAAAACAATTCCATTCGATTGTCCTACCAAACTGGTTTCCGGGTACCGACCACGCAAGGTCAGCACATTGATTTGAACATTATCTCGAGCCGCTTATTGGGAGGTCTTCCCCGCTATGAGCAGAAGTATGATTTAGTCAGAGAATCTACCACTGGCCAACCACTTTCTTACACAGGCGAATCAGTACAAGCGTTCCGCAATGAAATATTTGCGAGTGGCACCGTTACCCCTGCAGCCGTTGCTGCCTTGGTTCCGGTGACTTCATTCACTCCGGTAAAACCAGAAAGTGTTCAAAACATTGAAGTAGGAT
>LNEN01000135.1 GCA_001464155.1 Cytophagales bacterium Ga0077538
CTGTTACGTTGGTTGTTTCATTTATTTCAAGGACAAGATCAGGTGAGGCAATCTCCACCAACATGTCTTTTTTCAATTTTACCTTTCCGGAAGAAGTAGTGAGAATGAATTCATCGGCATACAAACGCTCCGCTTGTTGCGCATCATGTTGCTGGATTAACAAATTCAATTGCTTGTCAGTTTCAATCACCACTTCTTTATCTGTAGAGCGGTTGGGAGATGCAGCGATAAGGAATAAAGAAAGAGCGGCAAGTACGAGTTTTGTCATGGGGTCAATTTTACATCAAATCTGCTTCGTTTAACGGAAAGTAAACAGTTTCAGTTTTAAGTATTTTGACCAGATCAGTTTACCGGAGACGGGCTTGTATTGCTAGGCCCAACGTTACTTGATAAACTGAATGGCCACGGTTGTCAACACTTGATGATCGCGGGCAGGTGATTGTTCTGGAGAAGAGTGCAGCATGGAAAGCTCGGTGAGTCCTACACTTATGTTAAAGGAATCAGAAAGTTTGATGCGACTGTACATGAGTTGGAGTCCACCGGATAAATAATCACCTTGATCAAAAACATGGTTGTTGTGCCAAACCATGGCTATGATGTCCCAATGTTTATGAGTAAACAGGATTCGCACGCGATTTACCCAATCCCGGTGAACAGGAGTGATGACCATATTTCCGAACATGGCAGTATGCTCTACTGAAAATTGCTTCGTCAGTTTTAGCGTACTCGTGGTAATAATAGCCACGTCTGATCCATGTCCTGCAAAATGATGTGGCTGTTCAAGGAAAGCACCGAGGTAGGGAGTAATGGTGAGGTGCTTACCTATATGAAAATTTTTATAAAAGACTGCGAGGGTAAAATTATTGGCTGAAGTATAATCCATCACATCAACGGCCTTAAAAGCAAGAAATCCCCACTGTTTTCTTGCGTAATTAAAATTGATATCGAATGCCGGATTCTTGCTGGCAATTCTTCCACCGTAGGCAAACATACCACGCGTGTGCATACGGGCAGTGGATTTGATGGACCAGGGTTTTGCTTTTTCCTGTTGGGCTGAATCAGGCGTAGCTGCATGGGCCATCAGCAAAGAGCTTAGTGGCAGTGCCAGCATAAAGACTGCAAAGAATAAAATGCGCGCGTTCATTATTGTTGTGTTGTTTAGTGATGCCACAAAACTCTCTTGAGAGGCTGGTTTTCTCAACCTGCTTCTTGCTCAGCTCTTCGCGCGAATTTTTCCGAAACTTGGCTCTTCATACGGAAATAAAACAGTTTCAGTTTCTGGTATTTTGACCAGATCAGTTTACTTTCTACATTCGTTTGATATTTTACAGGTCTTACAAACGCGCTGGTATGGAAACACTCATCAAACAAGATCACAAATACATAGAGGTGGCGGAGCGCATCGAACGCCTTATCGAAAAGAAAGCCTTAAAGGTGGGAGATAAACTTTTGTCAGTACGCGCCTTGAGTAAAGAGCAAGGCATTAGTTTAAGTACAGCGTTTCAATCGTACTACTTATTAGAGAGCAAAGGTTTGATTGAAGCAAGACCGCAATCCGGCTACTATGTAAAATATGCACACGATCATATTTTAGATCTGCCGAAAGTTTCCAACCCTATCGATGATGCCGTGCCGGTAAGTGTGGATGAAATGATCAGCAGTGTGTATCACGATCTCAACAACGACAAGCTTATTCACTTTTCTTTGGGAGTGCCCTCTATCGATCTGATGCCTGCCGCCAAGCTCAACAAAGCAGTGATGCAGGCCATTCGCGATTCTAAAACTTCGTGTTTAGGATATGAGCACATACAAGGGAACCTGGATTTGCGAAGGCAAATTGCACGTCAATGTTTTAATTGGGGAGGCACACCGGGCGAGGAGGAAATTGTGGTTACGGCTGGCTGCGTGGAGGCCTTGTCTTTATGCATTCAGGCGGTAACGAAACAGGGAGATACGGTTGCTATTGAAAGTCCTACCTACTTCGCTATTTTTCAATTGATGGAAGCACACGGATTAAATGTGGTTGAAATACCGACTGATCCGGTGGCTGGTATAGACATAGAGTACTTAGAGCAAGCCATTCCAAAGTTTAACATTAAAGCCTGTTTGTTTGTCAGTAATTTCAATAACCCTTTGGGCAGTTGCATTCCGGACGATCGGAAGAAACAATTGGTTTCCATGTTAGCCAAAAAGGAGATTCCCTTAATCGAGGACGATATTTATGGTGAATTGTATTTTGGTAAAACACGACCCCTCACGTGCAAGAGTTTTGATAAGAAGGGTCTTGTACTTCTTTGTTCATCGTTCTCTAAATCGCTGGCCCCCGGGCACCGCATAGGTTGGACCTTACCGGGTAGATTTAAAGATGAAGTAATAAAGTTAAAACGCATGCACACTGTAGCGACCAATACCCTTTCGCAATCGGCTATTGCACACTTTTTAGCCAACGGTCGGTACGAGTTACACTTGCGTCATTTGCGCAAAGCTTTGCACACGCAATCACTTCGCTATGTGCAGGCCATTTGTGATTACTTTCCCGAAGATGCGCGCATGACACGGCCTCAAGGTGGTTTTGTGTTGTGGATAGAGTTAAATAAGAAAGTAGACACCTATAAATTACACAAGCGCGCTTTGAAGCAAAATATAGGCATCGCACCAGGGGCCATCTTCTCCTCACAAGCCCGTTTCGGTAATTGTTTTCGGTTAAGCTATGGGGAGCCTTGGAGTGAGCGTATTGAGCAGGGCATCCGCACCTTGGGAAAATTAGTATCGCAAGCCTAGCACGGATGTTAACAGAACCGAGTGCATGCTGTTATTAGTTACTGGAGTTTCAGGATAAGCAATCGTATTCATTATGTGAACGGTTTTACTTTAGATTAAATAATACTTAACTAGTTCTTCTAATTTAAAAGCAATTGACTCATGAGGATTATTATTGTCTTCTTTCTCGGACTTTCTTTCTCTCTAAGCGCACAACAAAACGTGGTGCTTTCACAACGCGAACAGGCTCGCGTCATTGACGAATTGCTGGATGACCGCTTGCGCACCGTACTGCCCGGCCTCATGCGCAGAACGGGTGTGGATATGTGGGTGGTTATTTCGCGCGAGTATAATGAAGATCCAATTATAGAAACCTTGCTGCCTGCTACCTGGTTCGCGGCCAGACGCACCACCATGTTGGTGGTGTTTGATAAGGGAGCCGGTCAGGAGTTGGATTACCTGGCAGTGGCTCGGTATGATGTAGGCAAAGTATTTAAAAGAGCTTGGGACCCGGAAGCTCAACCCGATCAGTGGGCTCAACTCGCTAAAATTATTGAAGAGAGAAATCCGAAGAAAATTGCAGTCAATAAATCGCAACACGTAGGCTTGGTAGATGGTATTACCGCCAATGACTATGAGCAGTTGAAAAAGTCTCTCAAGAAGAATTTTCAGGACAAAGTGGTGTCTTCCGAACCACTGGCCATTGCCTGGTTAGAAACACGTTCTGAAAAAGAGATGGCCATTTATCAACACATATGCCGCATCGCCCATGATATTATTCGTGAAGGTTTTTCATCGCAGGTCATTCATCCCGGCATTACTACTACCGATGATGTAGTGTGGTGGTACCGCGAACGCATTAAGGAGTTGAAACTAGATACCT
>LNEN01000136.1 GCA_001464155.1 Cytophagales bacterium Ga0077538
TCCTTAGGCAGCAAGTCGTTTAAAAAGCTTTACGCCTTCAAACCAAATTACAGAGAGTGTTCCAACAAGGATGCTGATACCCAGTTGAGCAAGACTCATTTTTTCAAACTCGAAAAAGCGAGCAAAAGCAGGAATAAATAATAGAGATGCTGTTAATAGTATTGTAAGGATAATCACTAAACCAATCAAGTTATTTTTATAGCGAAGAGTAGTGAAAAGGGAATAATAGAACGACCTGTTTACTAAGGTGAGGAAGATATTCGCAGTGATCAGGGTCAGAAAAACCATTGTACGTGTCGTGGATTCACTATATCCGTCTTGAATAGCGTATTGGTAAATAAAAACGATCCCAGCAGCAATGATTAATCCTTGAAGTATGCTAACGCTTAATTCTTTCCAATTGAAAAAAGTAGCGCTGGCTAAACGTGGTTTTTGATTCATGAGATTATCTTCCATCGGTTCATTCTCATAAATAATGGAACAGGTGGGTCCCATAATTAATTCGAGAAAGATCACATGAACAGGAGAGAAGATGCTGGGATAAATCCAACCCAGCAGCAATGGAATTAGGACTGTTAAAATAATAGGAATGTGAATGGAGATGATATACTGAATGGCTTTTTTAAGGTTCGTATAAATTCTGCGTCCCATGGCCACGGCTTCAGTCATTTTGGCCAGATCATCGTCCGTCAATATAAGTGAGGATACTTCCTTGGCAATCTCACTTCCTCTTTTCCCCATGGCAATGCCGATATGAGCCGCTTTTAAAGCGGGTCCATCGTTTACACCATCGCCCGTCATGGCTACAATATGACCGTTGGCTTTTAGTGCATTTAAGATCCTAAGCTTGGCCTCCGGAAACATGCGGGTGAAGATGTTTACCTCTTTTACCTTTTCCTGAATTTCGATATCCGTCAGGCTAATGAGTTCGTCACCACTCATGGTTTTATTGGCTCCTTTAAAATGAATCTGATTGGCAATGCTTGACGTGGTGGCAGCATTGTCACCCGTTATGATTTTCACTTCAATGCCAGCTTTGTAAAATGTATCAAACACAGCGCTGATATTTTTCTTTGGAGGATCGTGAAAGGCTACTAAACCTTTGAAAGAAAAAGGTAACTGTTGCTGTTCGGTTGGAAAATTGCTTCCGCGAAGTTCAGTAGTGGCCACAGCCAGTACTCTAAATCCCTCCTTAGCTAAATTTCGAAAAGCCTCAATTACTTCCTTTTCCTCATTCGTTGAAAGTTGGCAGACAGCAATGATGGCCTCAGGGGCTCCCTTTGCGGCAATAATGCGATCACCGCTAGACGTTTCAAAAACGTGGGTCATCATCGGTGGCTTGCCACTGAGTGGGTACTCATGTACAAGAGTGTAGTCGGGCCTTTTGTCAGTGGTGGTGGTTGTAGAATACGCATCGTGCAAGGCCTTTTCCATCGGATCGAATGCGATAGGTTCGCTGGCCCACATGGCGAATTCGATCAACTTCTTTTCTTCTTCTCCAGCATTTTCGGTAGCGATGATTTTTTTGCTAGCATGGGCGTACACTTTTACCAGGCTCATGCTGTTCTCGGTAATTGTTCCTGTTTTATCAACGCAGATGACAGTGGCACTTCCGAGTGTTTCTACGGTTTTGGTCTGCTTTACAATAATCCCCAGCTTCATCAACCGCCAGGCGCCTAATGCCATAAAGGTGGCGAAGGCTACCGGAATTTCTTCAGGCAGTATACTCATCGCGAGGGTGAGCGCTTGCAATAGACTACCCAATACATCCCACGTATTGAAATAATTAATTCCCCAAACCAGGAAGAAGATGAGGATACCGGCAAGTGCCATCTTCTTTACGAAATTGTTGATTTGAAGTTGAAGGGGTGTTTTCTCTTCGACAATCGTTTCGATGCTTTTTCCGATTTTACCGAGCGCAGTCTTTTCACCAATGGCTGTAACCTGGCAGATGGCTAAACCTCCTACCACCGCAGTACCTTGAAAAACCTGCGTTCCTTCCTCGGATTTACTTTTATTCACTGGCAACGACTCACCTGTAAGAATGGATTCATTCACAGAAAAATCATTGGATTGAAGTAGGAGCCCATCAGCAGGAATGGAAGTTCCTTCTTCGACCATCATAAAATCACCCACTACAATTTCTTCGCGCATAATCTCTATGCGCTTTCCTCCTCTAATTACCTGGCAGGTGGGTTGAGTAAGATTCCGTAGCGCAGCAAGGGCATTTTTACTTCTTGATTCCTGGTAGAAGGAAATTCCGCTGACAAGGACAATCGCAGATAGCATAAAAATACCATCACCATATTCTCCGCTAATAAAATATAAAAGCGCTGCTACGAGGAGTAGCACGAGCATGGGTTCTTTCAATAAGTCGAGCAGCCTGGAAAAGAAACCACTTTCCTTCTTCAGTACTTCGTTTCGGCCAAACTGTACTCTTGCTTCCCTTACTTGATCTTCTGTTAATCCATCAAATCCGTATTCAGAAGTTGCCATGTGTACAGTTTAGCCGTAAGTAAAGTTAACTTATTCTTCCTCTTTATTTTTTAATAGTCCAATAAGTTCAAAAGCCCCGGTTAAAACAATGGAACTCTCTCTGTTAAAATCAGGATCAGGAAGTATTCGTGTATAGTCACCATCGCTGCTACCAATGGTTACGGGTGTTGCCTTAAATTGATTATTGCTTAAAGAAATGAAGATGTAATTCTTGCCTTCAAAATTAACGATGGCCTTATTTGGCAATACATCACTCTCTTCCGAGTTTACGTCAATACTGGCACTGATAAAGGTTCCCGGTAGAAGCGTGTGGTCTTCTTTACTTAAATGGCAGTGGAGCTGCACGGTGCGTTCAGCGCTGATTTCCTTACCGATAAGATAGACGGTTGCGCTGCGTGGCGTGGTCTCATTGGCAAGAACAAAGGTTACCGGTTGTCCAATGGAGATTTTATTGATATCCTGTTCATAGACTTGAAGTTCAGCGTGCATGTGCTCCACGTTCACAATTTTGAAGATGGCCTCCGTGCTGGTTACATATTGCCCAATGTTTACGTTTACCATGGAGACATACCCATCAATGGGTGAATACAAATTAATAATCGAGGAAATTTTACCATTTTGTAGCGAAGCGGGAGAAATGTTGATAAGCTCTAGTCGGGCTGCCAGGCCAGTAACAATGGCACGCATGCTTTCATAGTTGGACTTGGCTTGTTGGAGTGTCTTTTGTGCGTTGATATTTTCTTGAGCTAATTCTTGTTGGCGCGCATAGTCAGCTTCTAAAAACTCCAGCTTGCTTTTATTGTCCAGGTAATCCTGTTGCAGTTGTATGTAGTCCTGATGCTGGAGAGTGGCCAGCACCTCTCCTTTGCGTACTTTCATCCCCTGCAGCAGCGTGGTTGATTTTATAAAGCCATTCATGGGAGCAGAAATTGTAATGAGGTTTTGAGGCGGAACTTCCAAACGGCCATTCACACGAAGGGAGGTGGTTATTTTTTTCTTTTCGATTTTTCCAAGCGAAATAGAAGCGGCCTCGTATTGTGCTTTGCTTAGCGTGATAACGTTTTCAGTGGTATCGATTGTTTCTGCTGTGCTTTCTGTCTTGGGAGCAGTGCAGGCAATAGAGAAATAAGATACAACTATGAATATAATGATATGTCTCATGTTAGTAGGTGCCATTTAGGTACTGAAGGTTAAAGATGCTTTGATTGTATTCGTGCCAGGCATTCCAATAGTTTTCTTGAATACCCAGTGCTTGACGGTAGTTTAATAATAAGGTGTTATAGTCAACTTCACCATTTTTGTAGGCCAGCTTACTTTGGTGAATGAGTAAATCTGTTGTTTTGAGTGCGAAGTCTTTATAGTAGGCTAAGCTTTTACTGTTTTTGTTGTAGTCCTGTAAGGCCTTCGCATATTCTTGCGTAAGTCCGAGTTGAATCGATTCACTACGTTTTGCAGAAATGCTTTCTTCGATGCGAGCGGCTTTTACCTTGGCAAGGGAGGGTCCGATCCAGAGTGGTACGGATATACCCAATTGAAAACCATGAAAGCGCTCGGAAGGACCGAAGTATTGATCCTGACCATTTACATTTTGAGTGCCCACCAAAGTTTGATTGAAGTATCCTATACGTAAGTCGGGAAGTGCTTGCGCGGCAGTTGCTTTCCGTTGCCAAGTGCTGACAATCACCTCCTGTTGCGCCAATGCCATAGTGGGATTGGTCTGCCATGCAATTGCATCAGCAGAAACACTATCAACTAAATTTTCTAGATTTCCGTCAACCTCAATGGAACCTGCGCTTTTGCAGAGTAGCTGAAGATGCTGAAGCGCTACCTGAATGTCTACTTCGTTGCGGTATTTCTTGTCTTGCATTTCTCTCCAAAGCGTTTCTGCTGAAGTCTTCGATAGTAATGTTCCTTCACCGGTTTTGTATTGTATTTCGGCTACGCGTGTTAAATCTGTATAAAGACTGTCATACTTCATCCAGGTTTTTTGAAGAGCCTTTAAGTACAAAGTGCGATTAACCAAATACTTAATTTGAAGGGCCAATTCGTTGCGTGCAATTTTATCTTGTAAAGTAGCGGATAGAATTTTCTCTTTTGCTAAACGGCTTTGGGAGGTAAACACCGTTGGAAAAGGAATACTTTGAGAGATGGTCAAATTGTTGTCCTGATCGTAAACGCTGTTATACTGGCCATACATGAAAGACACATCCGTTTTTGGAATTTCGGTGGTTGTCCTTTTCAATTTTGTTTGACGTTCAATTTCCAAGCTACTGGCCTGGGTTGCTGGATTATTTTTTAAGGCCAGATCAACAAGTTCCTGCATACGGAAGGTCTGCGAGAAACCAACCGAACAGAGCATTAAAAAGAAGGATATAGAAATGAGTGACTTCATAAGCAAGGTTATGTTGTTTGAGTAGTTAGTTCAGTGACTTCTTTCTGACTATTTAGTTCATATGGAATTTTAGTCGTTGATAGACTGCTTTCTTTTAAGAGGTGAGAATCAGTAGCCTTTGAAATCGTCATGCTCTTTTTTGTAAGCGCATGCGAAGGATTAATTGTCAGGCTGAGCACAAGTAATATGAAAATGGAAAGCGGTGACTTGCCCACACGAAAAGACATTTTCTCAACCACCAAGTACAACACCGGTAGGACAATGAGCGTAAGCAAGGTGGCACTAATCAAACCACCAATCACGACAGTCGCAAGGGGCTTTTGAACTTCAGCACCACTGCCATGCGATAAGGCCATCGGTAAAAAACCTAAGGACGCAACCGTGGCTGTCATGATAACAGGACGAAGTCGTGTGGCGGTACCTTTCATAATAATATCAGTGAGGCTGGAGACTCCGTCTTTTTTCAATTGATTGAATTCTGAGATCAATACAATTCCATTTAGTACGGCCACACCAAAGAGCGCGATAAATCCTATTCCGGCAGAAATGCTAAAGGGCATTCCACGAATCCACAAGGCAAAGACACCTCCCATGGCAGAGAGAGGAATGGCAGTGTAAATCAGGAGTCCTTGTTTGACAGAACCAAAAGTGAAGTAGAGCAAGATAAATATCAGAATGAGTGCTACCGGCACCGCAATGGCTAAGCGTGCTTTCGCCTCTTCGAGATTTTTAAAGGTACCTCCATAGGTTACATAGTAGCCTGGCTTAAATTCTAGGTTGGTGGTGATCTTCTGTTTTAATTCCTCTACAATGCTCTGCACATCGCGACCTTTCGTATTAAAGCCGACAACAATTCTTCGTTTGGCATCATCGCGTTGTACCTGGTTGGGGCCTTCTTCCAAAACGACCGAAGCCAATTGAATCAAGGGAACTTGTAAACCGGAAGTATTGGTAATGAATAAGTTTTGGATGTCCTCAATAGATTTTCTGTTTTTGCTATCCAATCGTACTACTACGTCAAAGCGTTTTTCACCTTCAAATAACAAGCCTGCACTTTGCCCTGCCAGTGCTGTATTGATAACTGTGTTTACCTGCTCAACCGTAAGACCATACCGAGCTAATTGATCACGCTTTACGCGGATGATAATTTGAGGCAAGCCTGTCATGTTTTCTATGAACAGACTTTCCGTACCGTCTATCCCCGCCACAAGTTTTCCAACCTCCGAAGCATATTCTGTGAGGTGATTAAGATCTTCTCCATAAATTTTAACGACTACATCTTGCCGGGCGCCCGTCATCAATTCGTTGAAGCGCATTTGAATGGGGTGTTGGAATCCAAACGATACACCCGGTACCTGCTCGGTGAGAACCTTGTGCATTTTCTCAATCATTTCCTCCTTTGTCTCAGCACTCACCCATTCCGATTTATTTTTCATCACCACCATCATATCAGCGGCCTCAATGGGCATCGGATCGGTGGGGATTTCAGCCGAGCCTATTTTGGCGATTACTTTCTCTACTTCCGGGAAATTCTTTATCAAAACTTCTTCACCTC
>LNEN01000137.1 GCA_001464155.1 Cytophagales bacterium Ga0077538
GCGGATTTTGTTTTTTTATCTTTTGACATGTTTAAGTCGTAATAACATTTTCTGCCTTCAGTGACGGAAGGCATTTCATTTTTAAAAATAGTTGTGCCAGCACGTTTACATCGGCTGTGCAATAGTTTTTGATTTTATCCAGATCCCCACTTTCGTAGTACACACTGTTTACTTTACTTCCATCAATATCACTTTTGCTGGAAGGTATGTTAAAAATAGACGCTAGCAAATCGAGAGAGGTGTAGTGCTTGTAATCTCCAAACTTCCAAAGCTCTAGTGTATCCAGGTGCTCCACTTGCCACGATTTTTTGCCTGATAGGTTGAGAGCAGATGGAAGCGCAATCCCATTGATCAACATACGTCTGCACAAATACGGAAAGTCAAACTCTTTACCGTTGTGCGCACACAGTTTCACGCCCTCCCCCAGTTTCTCCAGCATGGTTTTAAACTCTGCTAACAAGGCAACTTCTTCGTGTCCATAAAAGGCTTTTGTCTTCAAACCGAGTTCTCCGCTTTCATGATCGAAAAACTTTCCGATCGAAATACAGATGATCTTCCCAAACTCCGCATAAATACCGGCCTTTTCATGAAAGAGCGCTTCATCCGATTTTTCCTCCTCCTTTTTAAAGTAGGATGCCTTTCTTGACCACTGTACTTTCAGTCTTTCGTCCAACGACTGATAATTATTGGTAATGGCTACCGTTTCAATATCCAAAAAAAGAATGTCTCGAAGTTCTGTTATCATGACTGGGGGTCTGTGATTCAGGATTCAAAATACACAATTTTAAACGTTGAATCAGTATCAGGAATGAAGGACAGCCTCCATGTCCAATTCCTTCACGTAAGTGAGGTTGGCTTCGCAGATAGTTTCAGGTACAAATACAAAGCGCTTATCAAAGATGGTGCTGCCTATGTAATAGCTTACCCAGAACTCATTCACCAAGTGAAACAAACTTTTATCAATCGTTTCGATCAGTGCAGCGCTCTTGGGTTGAACCGTTTGTAAGTAATGACGAAGAATGGAGGTCTTTTGTTGTTGCCCGTCCTGCTCTCCTTGTCCGCGACTAACCACTCTTCGCTCTCACCTATCGGCTTTTTTCTAGCTACGGCAATGGTCACATGTACCACCGTAGGTATTTGTATATCTTTTATCATGTTATTTTTTACTAAACCATTCTGTCATAATTTTTTCTGCCTCTTTGCCCTGTGGCGTAAAATCGTGGTCAACTGAACGCTTCGGAGTTTTGGGATACCACTTCCAAAAATACACCCCTTCCATCCAATCCTTTTTCCACATCACCTTAAAAAAAGCGTGGTACGCATTAGCTTGTGTTTGTTCAGAAACATTGCTCACCATTTCTCGTGAAGGCCAAAGCCAGGGCTCAATGGCAGCGTCAGTGGTGCTCTTATACCCTACTTCGGTGAAAAGTATAGGCTTATTTATTTTTCTATGCACTGCCTCTATTCGCTCCATGGGTTCCTGCCAACCCAACTCCAATTTCTCTACCGTAGGATTTTCATCTTTTGTGAGGGGGAAGTAGGCCTGGATACCAATAAAGTCAAGTTCATTCCAGAAGGGCACCTTTTCAAATTCATTGAAATTAGCCGCATAGGTGAGTTTACCTTTGTAGATGCTTCGTATCCTTTTGATCAACGAGTTCCATTCAGAACGATGAATGGTTTTTTGTAGTTCCGTGCCGATGCATAAAATTTCTATGCCTGTGGTGTTGGCCAACTTTGCATAGCCAAGAATAAATTCTTCGTATACTCGAAACCAAGCTTGCCATTCTTTTTCAGATTTCATTTCTACCTCTCCTGGCCAAGACTGACGCAACCATAGATGAGGTTTTAGAATTGTCTGGATACCTTCTTGTTTGGCCAGACGTGTGGTCGCTGCAATGCCCTCAAACGATTCTCCCCACCAGGGAGTACGGTTTGTATTTTTTTCAAATCGAAGTGTCGTATCCGAGGGAGCTTGTTGCCAGCCGAAAGGTGTTTGCGAAATCCACGTGATACCACTTGTCTTCAGCTTGATAACATCTTCTCTGGTAATCGTATCGGGCATGCCCACCCAACACACTCCTTTTTGTTTCTCCATCAATACCTCTTCCTCCTCATACAAAAAGTATGCGGCTAGCAGAAGCGGAATCGCGAAAAAGAAATAGAGTTTCATGGATCAGATCAGATGCATACCAAACAAACTGGTAAGGTGCTCCTTCATTTTTAAACGAATGTCATTCATGTTCACTTTCTGCCCCAACTCAACTTCCAGAGAAGTTACTGCCTTATCATCAATGCCACAGGGTACGATGTGCTTGAAATAGGCTAAGTCAGCATTCACATTAAATGCCAAGCCGTGCATCGTCACCCAGCGACTAGTCTTCACACCCAAGGCGCAAATTTTTCGAGCTTTTTTCTCATCATCAATATCTAACCATACACCGGTAAGTCCATTGATTCTCCCGCTCTTTATTCCGTAGTCTGCACAGGTAAGAATAACTGCCTCCTCCAACAAGCGCATGTACTTATGAATGTCGGTAAAGAAATTCTCCATGTCAATTACCGGATACACTACCAACTGCCCAGGACCATGGTAGGTGATGTCACCTCCTCGGGTGATGTGATAATAGGTAGCTTGGATCTTTGCTAGGTCGTCCTGTTTAAGCAGCAAATTATTCTCATCACCACTTTTACCAAGAGTGTATACGTGCGGATGCTCGCAAAACAAGAGATAGTTATTGGTTACTTGTTGATCAGTATCGGATTTACTGCGATTACTCGCCTTAATCTCAAGAATCTCATTGAACAAAGAAGCCTGGTAGTCCCAGGCCTCTTTATAATCAATCAATCCAAGATCGATAAATTTCGTTTCGGTGTTGATGCGTGCGTTCACTTAATTTTATCCAACTCTGCTTTCAAATAAAGAATGGGTTCGATTGTGTCGGCATCTACGCCATTCTCCTTGGCGAGGTAGAACGAAATCCAATCTGTAAGGTGTATGAGGTAGTAGTATTGCTCCAGCAAAGAAGCGCCCTCACCAATGATATCAATAATAGGATTTGATTTTTTCTCCAGCATGTCGCGGCAAATCTCCATACGCTTTTCTACGCGCTCATGATCGTGATCAGAGTACATATAGATCGGTTGCAGCAAAGGCATTAGGGGTTCCGGGAAACGCCACCCTACCAGTTCGTTGTGGTTCATCTCAGGGAAGGTATTCACATGCGCAAACTGCTTGGAGTTTTCGTTTAGCTGCTGCTGAAAACGAAGTGCCATGGCATGCAAACGCTGATCGCAATAAATGACAGGAAGTCTACCCTTCAATTTCTTAGCAATCAATTCTGCCTCAGACTGAATTCCCTTTTCTCCACGGTTCAAAAACTCAATTGCATTCTCCGTCTCCTTAATAAAGGCAGAGCCAATCAGGTTGGTATGGTACAAGAGCGACAAGAGAGCAATCATGTTATAGCCCAACATAGCACGAGGGCTCTCTGATCCCGGAGGTACTTGTATATAGAATAAATTGTATTCGCGGGCGATGTCTAAAATTTTACCACCCGATGCGATCACGATACAGTGCGCTCGCTTCAGTAATGCCTTGTTCAGCGCGGCAATGGTTTCCTCGGTATTGCCGCTATAAGAGCTGGCCACAAACAAGGTATGAGGACTTACAAATTGAGGGATGTTGTAGCTCTTCACCACCGTCATCGGAATGGGGATTCTTCCAAACGTAAGGGAATCCACCAGATTAGCACCGATGCCTGATCCTCCCATGCCGGCAATAACAATGTTCCGGATATCACTTCCCGGTCTTACTAAATCAAGGCCTTCTCCTATCTTTAAGGCATCCGCCAACTGGCGGGTGAAGCCTTCAATGTATTTCTTTGTCGTAGACACGCTGTATATTTTGGATCAAAGGTAGAACATTTGCATGACCGATAAAATCAAAACCGGCAACAAAGGCGAAGAACTCGCAGCGAATTTTTTGATCAACAAGGGTTACGAAATCGTTGCCAGAAACTATCGGTACAAACATGCGGAGATTGACCTCATTGTGAAGAAAGAAACGTTGTTGGTATTTGTGGAAGTAAAAACCAGAAGTTCAACCGTTTTTGGAGAACCCGAATCATTTGTCACGCCTAAAAAAGCGGCTAAGGTATTGGAAGGAGCCGAGCAGTTTATGATTGAGAACGATTGGCATGGAAACATCCGTTTCGATATTATCAGTGTAAAGACAGGAAGTACCTTTCTCATCGATCATTTTGAGGATGCTTTTCATTAACTTATGATTTCATTTCAGTATGCGCACCTTTATCGATAATAGCTATAGCGTTCCCCAGGTCAAGGCCCCCATTAGTCAGGCGGTAGTAGTTAACAAACACTGCTACGTTAGTGGACAACTCTCCACCGACCCAGATGGAAACTATATTTCCGGAACAACCGAAGAGGAAGCCAAAAGAGCTTTTGAAAATGTTTTTCAAATTGCTACGGCTGCTGGTTTTTCCCGTGAGGAGTTTGTGTTTGTCGATATTGCTTTTATTGACTTACAAGACGTGCCTACTATAAATCATTTGTATGAGCAACTTTTTCAAAAGGAAAGGCGCCCCGCCCGAACCATTTACCAGGCAGCCGCCTTACCATACAACGGACGCATAAAAATTACGGCTATTGCGATTAAAGACTAGGTACACCCACAATCATTTATACTGCTCTAAACTAATTTTATGAAAAAATTTCTTTCGTTTTGTTTTTGGATTTCCTGCATCACCTCCTTTGCTCAAACGGGTTCCGAGATTTATCTCTTTGACGTAAAGGAGAAGAAGGGAAAACTAACGCTTTCAAATCCTCAGAATGTTACCAACCATGTTGGTTATGACAATCAACCTTCCTTTCATAGCGATCAACCTATCCTGTTTTATTCGTCTTTCAATGAAGAGGGCAGGGCCGATCTCAAACAGTACAACTATAAATCCAACATCACTAAAAATATTACTACCACCAACGAGCGCGAGTATTCACCAACACTCACTCCCGATAAGAAATATGTGTCCTGCATCATCCAACGAGACAATGGCGCACAGGATTTGGGTAAGTATCCTTTGGAGGGGGGTGATCCGATTGTACTGATTAATAACTTAACCGTAGGGTATCATGTATGGGCCGATAACAGTCATGTAGCTCTCTTTATCCTTGGAAAGGATACCGCACCCAATACACTTCATTATCTCGAACTGCCAACAAAAAAGGACACCCTTCTAGCAGAGAATATTGGACGATCTCTTCACAAAGTACCTAAAGAAAGCGCCATTAGTTTTGTACATAAACTAAGCGACTCTAACTGGGTGATTAAAAAGCTTAACACAAACACGTTGCAAAGTAAAACACTCGCTTCTACTCTTCCTGGAAAAGAAGACATCACCTGGACACCGTCTGGCATTCTTCTGTCGAGCGATGGAAGCAAACTCTATCAACTCAGTGGAACCGAATGGAAAGAAATTGTTTTGAAAGAGACGATGCCTGCCTTGAAAGGAATTACGCGTTTAGCGATCTCACCTAAAGGCGATAAGCTGGCTGTTGTGGTGAGCGAATAGTATTGTTTATTCCGCAGGGAAAAAATACGTAAGGGGTTCTTCCAAAAGTGCTCTCCAGTTTCCCCACGAATGACCTTCATTCACCTCAATATATTGCAGAGGATAGGCCTTTTGCTCCAATACCGATTTCATGGAACGTGCCTGATTCTGGGTATCGTGTATCACGCCAGTACTCATAAAAATCTTCAAGGGAAGGCGAGCCGTGGTAGAATAATTTTGAATGATGGCCGCATCAAAGGCAGGTGAATGGATACCAATGAGTTGAAAAGCATCACTTCGAACTAATCCTACATAGGCTGAGTTCCAGCCACCGAGTGAAGTTCCCAGAATGGCGCGATGTGCAGCACTTGCATTTGTTTTGTATGCCGCATCAATAGACGGCACCAATTCGTCACTTAAAAAATTCGCAAACTTTTGGTTGGCTCTGTATTCTTGCATCCTTCTGTTATTGCCGAGATTCGATGGATCTCGTGGATCTACGAAGACTGCTATGATCGGCTGAATTTTCTTTTGATGGATCAGGTTATCCAACACAATCACCATCGATCCCAACTTATCGTCTGCATATTCGTGCCCATCGGTGACATAGATGACAGACAAATTATCTAATTGGCTATAACCAGCAGGTGTGTACACCTTGTACTGAACACTATAGTTTAGATTGACAGCATTACTCACAATTACTTGATTTTCGGAAAGCACTCCTTTTGGAATACCGGCATCTGGTTTTGTTTCCATTGGAAAGCTCCATTCCGGCATACGCAATTCTGAATTGGGTCCGAAACCACTGTACTGTATATAGGAGTTAGAGGGATCTAACTTCCATGTGCCATCGACCACAATTTTATAATCAAGTCGTGCATCAGTAGGGAAAACTTTTTCTACCAGCCAAATGTCACTCTCGCCTATGCGCTGTCCTGTAAACGTAGGTGACCATCCATTAAAATCACCCGCCCAACTAACAGTGCCCGCATTGCCTTTGTAGAGAAAGGCAACGGAATCACCAAAAACGAATGGGATTTGTTGATTGGAGACAAGGCTGTCCCACAAGGCCGACACTTTTTCTTGCCGGAGTTCCGGATCAACTAAAGAGGCTGTCTCCGTTAAGGTCTTTTTAAAATCGTAATAAGAGTCAAACGCATGATAACCGACTACTTCCGGACCTGCCTCCTGCTCATCACTGCAGGCCATGAGCAGTAGCATCAACCAAAAAAAAGTGAACCTCTTCATATCTCCAAACTTTGTTGCAAAGTATTGAAATACGAGAGGAACACCAATTAGAATTCTACCTGTGGATATTTTACTTTTTACTTTTCTCTTTATCCTTCTTGCCTTTCTCCTGGTTCTTCTCTTCCATCAAAATTGCCTTTGCCTTTTGCAGCTCTTCTTTTTGCTTCTCACTCACTTCTGGATAGCTAAGATTCAGTTTTTCAAATTGCCTAAAGATAACAGCTGCAATACTCAAGCGTGCATACCACTTATCATCGGCAGGAATCACAAACCACGGGGCTGTATCAGTAGACGTGGCGCTGAGGGCGTCTTCATAGGCCTTTTGATAATCATCCCAAAAACCCCGCTCCTTCAAATCGCTAACAGAAAATTTCCAGTTTTTAGTGCTGTCATCTATTCTTTCTAAGAAGCGCTTTTTCTGTTCCTTTTTAGAAACATGCAGGAAGAACTTCAAGATTACCATGCCATTATCGGTCAGGTTTTTCTCAAATCGTCTGATCTGCTTATAACGCCTCTCCCAAAATTCTTTATCAATTTTATCTACCGAATCAATACCCGGAATGTTTTCGGCCAACACAAATTCCGGGTGCACTTTGGTAACTAATACATTTTCGTAGTGAGATCGGTTATGAATCGCTATTTCTCCCCGAGCAGGCAGAGCGAGTTGATGTCTCCAGAAATAATCGTGATCCAACTCGTGTGAGTTAGGCGCTTTGAAGCTATATACTTTTACACCCTGTGGGTTAAAGCCAGACATCACATGCTTTACTGCACCGTCTTTGCCCGCAGCATCCATCGCTTGAAAGATGATAAGGATACTATAGCGATTGTGCGCATACAACTTGTCTTGCACAACAGCCAGGTGCTTTCTGCCTTCTTCCAGGAGTGCTTCGGAGTCCTGCTTGTTGAGCACTTGACCCTCGTACTTGGTATCAAAATCCTTCAGTTTGATTTTAGTTTCAGGCTTCACCAACAGGTCCTTCACCCGAATGAGTTTTTCATCGCTTAGCATAGAGAGGTGTTTTTATGAAAGCTACTTACTTTAGCAAAATCTACTTATGACTTTGATCATACGCTAGGCCGTAGCACCATCACGCAAGGCCCTTCGTAGAATTTTTCCAACATTTGTTTTCGGTAGATCCATTCTAAATTCGATGTGTTTGGGCCGCTTGTAATTCACCATATTCTCTTTACAGAAATCTTTCAGCTCCTGCTCGGTAAGCGATTCATCCTTCTTTACCACAAACAATTTTACTGCCTCGGTTGAGTATTCATCCGGTACGCCAATGGCGGCTGCTTCTAACACTTTGGGATGCATGGCTACAATCGCCTCTATTTCGTTGGGATATACATTAAAACCCGAAACAAGAATCATGTCTTTCTTTCGATCCACTATTTTGAAGTACCCATCTGGTTCCATAATGGCCACATCGCCTGTCTTAAACCAACCTCCGGGGTAAAATACATCACTATTATCTCGGTTCCAGTATCCTTTAAAAACCTGAGGACCGCGTGCGCAAAGCTCTCCCGCTTCACCCATTGCAACAGGATTCCCATTGTCATCCATAATGGCAATATCAGTGCTGGAAAAAGGCACCCCTATGGAGCTGGGTCGCTCACTTCCCAATAAATTAATTGACAGGAGTGGTGATGTTTCACTTAGCCCATAGCCTTGTGTAATAAAATGTCCTGTTAATTCCTTCCATCGTTCACTCACCACATCTTGTATGGCCATACCTCCACCAATCGTTGCTCTCAAAGGAGTAAAATCAACTTCCTTAATCTTGGGATGATTGAGCAGTGCATTGAAAAGTGTATTTACACCAATCATAACGTGGATCGGCTGGCTCTTGAGTGTTTTAATAAAGCCAGGGAGGTCTTTTGGATTAGTAATAAGCACTACTTTAAATCCAAACTTTAAAAAAATCAGAGCGCCATATAAAGCCGTAATGTGGTAGAGCGGAAGGGGTACCAGGGTGGTAGCTTCTTTCGGAAAATATATCTTCAATAAGGCTTCCCCTTGTAAGAGGTTGGCTACTAAGTTTCGATGCGTTAATTGGGCACCTTTCGACAAGCCTGTGGTTCCTCCGGTGTATTGAAGCAAGACAACATCCTCTGCATTGGCCTTTACCTCTTTGTACGGCAAGGACTTACCTTCTTCCAAAATTTTAGAAAAAGAAAGTGCTCCTGGCAAATTATAGGGAGGCACCATTTTCTTCACTCGCTTCACTACAAAATTCACCAGATGTTTTTTCAAACCACCCAGCATATCACCCAACTCGGTAATCACCACCTTTTTAATTTCTGTAGTGGCAATGATTTTTTCCAGGTTGTAGGCAAAGTTGGCAGCGATGATAATGGCTTTGGCCCCGCTATCGCGAAACTGATGTTCCATTTCACGAGGTGTGTACAAAGGATTTGTGTTCACCACAATAAGACCTGCTCTCAAGGCACCTATAAAGACAATGGGGTATTGCAAACAGTTAGGCATCTGCACGGCTATTCTATCGCCTGGTTTCAACTCCATCTTGTTTTGAAAATACGCTGCCATGTTTTTAGACAATTCGTCTAACTCAGCGAACGAAAGCACCTTGCCCATATTCTCAATGGCAGGTTTGTGCTTATTAGCCGTGAGTGTCTCGTTAAAAATTTCGAGTAAGGAAGTGTACTTATCAGGATTGATTTCTGCAGGCATCCCCTCGGGATAACTTGCCAGCCATGGACGGTTGCTCATACAAATCTCAAATTAAGGAAAATAGCCAAGACACAAACGTTTGCACGGCACTTTCTTGATGCTAACTTGGCAGCCAAAATCCTAAACCCATGACATCAAACGACCTGTTGACTTTTGTAAAGCAACGCAATGCACACGAACCTGAGTTTCTTCAGGCTGTAGAAGAAGTAGCTCTTTCAGTATTGCCTGCTCTCGACAAACATCCCGACCTGCGCAAACTAAAAATTATTGAACGCATCACCGAACCGGAAAGACTCATTTCTTTCCGTGTAACCTGGTTGGATGATAAAGGTGAAACACAACTAAACAGAGGCTATCGTGTACAAATGAATAGCGCCATTGGCCCTTACAAAGGAGGTCTGCGTTTCCACCCTTCCGTAAATCAAAGTGTTTTAAAATTTTTGGCCTTCGAACAAATCTTTAAAAATGCACTTACCGGTGTGCCCATGGGCGGTGGTAAAGGTGGAAGTGATTTCGATCCAAAAGGAAAGAGTGAAAACGAAATCATGAAATTCTGCCAGGCATTTATGGGTGAATTAGCCAGACACATTGGTCATCGCTTAGATGTACCCGCTGGAGATATCGGTGTGGGCGGAAGAGAAATCGGCTACCTTTTTGGCGCTTATAAAAAAATAAGAAATGAATTCACCGGTGTGTTGACTGGAAAAGGAATTGGCTGGGGTGGAAGTTTAATTCGCCCAGAGGCTACAGGCTATGGCTTGGTGTACTTTGCAGAAAACATGTTGCAGGCAAACAAGGATTCATTAAAAGGTAAAACGTGTCTCGTTTCCGGCTCTGGAAATGTGGCACAATATGCCATTGAAAAAATAATTCACTTGGGTGGAAAGGCTGTTACCGCATCTGATTCGAATGGTTTTATATATGATGAAGCAGGTATTGATAAAGATAAGCTGGCCTTCTTAATGGATTTGAAAAATAATAAGCGCGGACGTATAAAAGAGTATGCCGACAAGTATAAAGGTGTCGTCTATAAGGATCTTGATGCGAACGCTGATCACAACCCGCTATGGGCCATTAAGGCCGACTGTGCTTTCCCTTGCGCTACTCAAAACGAAGTGAATGAGAAGGACGCTAATAACCTTGTGAAGAATAAAGTAAAGTTATTAGGCGAAGGCGCCAACATGCCTACGACACCAGAAGCCATCAATGTATTGATTGATAATGGCGTGATGTATGCGCCAGGCAAAGCAAGTAATGCAGGTGGTGTTGCTACTTCTGGTTTAGAGATGACTCAAAACTTTATGGGCACCAACTGGACAAGTGAAGAAGTGGATGCGAAACTGCATGGCATTATGAAGAACATTCACGAAACCTGTTTAGCCGCTGCCAAGGAATATGGCAAACCAGGCAATTACATGCACGGTGCAAATATTGCAGGCTTCCTGAAGGTAGCCAGAGCCATGCAGGCGCAAGGAGTGATTTAAGTTGTACGCTACCAGTTAACAGCTACGAGGTTCGCACGACCTCGTAGCTGCTATGCTAATGGCTCGCGGCCTTATTCAATCACATTCTCTACTTCATCCATTTTCTTTGTTGTGAATTTACCGGAAGTAGCATACACTATTTTTCCTGCGGCATCCAATACAAAGAAATAAGGCGTATCCTTTTTCTCAAAGTCAAGAGCTTCTTTGTAGGTCTTTAATTCTCCTTTGTAAAAAAGAATGTTCGGAAGAATTTGAGGATCTATATTCTGTAAAGCTTTCTTCTTGGCGGTGCCCGTAGCGGCCGCATTTACACCTGTAAACATGGGTACAAAAAAAACATTAACATCATACCCCATGCCTTCAAAAAGCCCTCCTGTATCTTTTCTAACAAATTTCTCAAAGACAGGCGAAAACCAGGAGTTCAATTCATCTTCCGCTTTTTTAGAGTAAGCCAGTCCTAATAGCGTGAACTTACCCTTTACATCTGTGGGGAGTACTACTTTTTTATCTTCCACCGTTTCAGCATCCATTTTTGGAAACATTTTGCCAACCACCTGTGCCGTGGCAAGGTTGGCTAACAACAAAAGGGAAAGAAGTAACGTATTTCTCATAGTGATAAAATTTATGGTAAAGCTGGAAGAATGTCCGCGTCTTTTCAAGCAAACTCCGTCTAATAAACGATAAAGTATGACTGATTGTATATGAACGCCATTCCCCAAGATTTATACCAAAAAATTAAGCAGTACGTAGGGCATAAAGTGCGAAACAAGGAGGATGTGCAAGATATTGTGCAAAATGTGTTTGTTAAGGTTCAATTGCATTCCGGAGAACTGCGAGAGACAGAGAAAATAATTGGGTGGATCTATCGCATTACGCAGAACTCTATAACCGATTATTATCGTCTCCGAAAAAAAGAACAACTCGGTGTTTGGGTTGAACCGGAAGAAGATCGTCATCTGTTTAACGAATGTGTGGAGCAATGCCTCTCTGTCTTATCGAACCAACTTCCTGAGCCTTACAAAGAAGCGCTTCAACTTTCCGAAAAAGAAAATATCTCTCAACTTGAACTGGCAGAACGCTGGGGAATTTCTTACTCAGGTGCCAAATCGCGTGTGCAGCGAGCCCGACTGCTTTTAAAACAGAAAATGGAAACACTCTATCACATCAAAACAGATGCCTATGGCAACGTACTTGTGTGTGAAGATCGCGGCCCTTGTGGTTGTGATTCGTCCGATACACTTAAGGAGAATAATTAGAAGCCATCTCAAAAATCATTTAAAAGGCCTATCATCTCGATTTTTGAAATGAATTGGAAATGTGTCCTACACCTGAAGGTGCAGGACACACGTTCCTTAGCAGCAACCTCCGCCACCACAGCAACCACCGTCATTGGTTAAGTTTTTCATAGTATGTGTGTTTAAGTGAAACATTTATTTGCAACGATCTTTTATCGTTTGTTCTATTGACGGCCTCTTGCTGGAAAAGACTCAATCTTTTTTTCTTTAACCATGAAAAATCGTATTCTCATTTTAATCCTCATTTCTTATCAGTATGTGCTTGCATAAGCCCCTGTTCACCTACTTTCTACGCCAGCACGTGGCCACTACAAACAGCTGGAGACTTTTTCTTCTAAATCCACAGGCAAATCTTCTCTCGATACACTCCGCTTTCCTTATAATGCTGCTCTGGCAGAAAGACGCTTAAGTCTTAAACCCATTTTTCTAAGTAAAACGACCACAGAAGATTTTCAATTGCCCGAAGTGCCTGCGAATAGCTCAGCGCTAACACGGGCAGAACTCAATTACTTGCTGATGCTACAGGAACAGCGTACCGATTTGGAGGTAAAGACAAGCCTGACGATGGCTGGCATTTACTATAATCCTCGCACCCAACCCGGAGATTCACTTTACAACTCATATCGACAAAACCTTTTCTTCGTTGGTCGTTCAATCGGCACTTGGTTCAATGCTGAACAACTCCCGCAAACGGCAGCGTTAATGGCCAAGGTGTGGCAAGACGCCAGCTATTTTATCTGGTCTTTTAAATATACCTATGCTCGCGTGCGTCCCTATGTATTGGAACCGGATCTGAATAATTTAGAAGAAACCAATTGGGCAGCTTACCCGAGTGGTCACGCAGCCAACTCCTACATCAACGCCTATATCTATGCAGCTCTGGCTCCTGAATATTCGGATGTGTTTTTAAAAGATGCTTATGACATGGCTCATTCGCGAGAAATACTAGGTGTTCATTATCCAAGCGATTCGGAAGCTTCACGTTTGTTGGCACAACAACTGGTTTCAAAACTTTTTCTCAACAAAGATTTTCTAGTTGAATTCGAGAAGGTTAAACAAGAGTGGAGAGTACAGGCAAAAGAAAAATTTCAAAAGCCAGAGGTCATTGGTAAGAAGGAGGCTGCTACCGGTGCTTCGTGCGCCAAGAAATGTGAATGATTCCTCCATATAGCCTATGATCTCTTCGGTACTAAATACCGAAGAGATCATAGGAAAATTATTGCAAGGAAGCTGAATTCCAAGTCACCTCCATCCGCTTGCCTAGTTCCTCCGTAGCGGTGGGTTCCCGAAGCGTGCTGATGTACCACCACTCAGCTATGGCCTTGTTAGATGTTAAGATAAGTAGTAGATAGCCATGGTCTCTGGCGTTGCCATACTTTAAGTGCGGGTTGTCCTTCAACAATTGTTGCTCTCCTCTCTTTACCGTATCATCACTAGCGTATTCATTCCAGTTAGAAGAAGAAATACTGGGCGTTCCAAATTCAACTGCGATAGCACCCGCAGATGTGATCGGATTATAGGTTTTACGATCGGCTACTTCAAAGGCCCAGGAAGCATGGGTATCTCCCGTAATGAAAACAGTATTGACTATTTTATTTTCTTTCAAAAAAGCAAAAATGGTTTTTTGTTCTGCCGGATAACCATCCCAACTATCCAGGTTTCGTGGCTGAGAAGGATAAGGGCCTGATTGATCTACTTCAGAAAAAATAACCTGATTGCCAATTACCTTCCATGTGGCAGATGATTGGCTTAGTGTATTCTTAAACCACTCGAGCTGCTCAGATCCAAGCATCGTTTGTGCCTCGCTCGTGTAAGAAGGGTCACTCAAACTGTCCAATGGTTTTGTTCTGCCCTCTAATCGTTCGTCCAGCATAATTAAATCAGCCATCTTGCCAAAGGAGAAAGCTCGGTAATGATGCTTTGCTTCGCGAATAGGAATCCACTCATAATAGGCTTGTTTAGCAGCTGCTTTTCTTCTTTCAAAGTCACCCTCCACTTGCTGATGATTTTGTGCACCTTCTGTAAACACATTGTTGGCCACCTCATGATCGTCCCAAATGGTTATGAAAGGATGTTGTTGACGAGCGAGTTGTAAATTTTTGTCTGTGTGATATTGAGAGTAGCGCGTTCGGTAATCCTGTAGCGAAACTATTTCATGTGCAGGTAAATGTTTACGATCAAGAGTGCTATCACCATACCCTCCTACAGCATATTCATAAATGTAATCGCCCAGGTGCACAACTGCATCTATGTCACGCTTGGCAATTTTATCATAGGCATTAAAGTAACCAAACTCCCAATTACTACAACTGACTATAGCAAAATGGATGCTGTCAGCCTGCAGCGCAATTGTTTTCGTGCGGCCCGTCATGGACGTTTTTCCTAACGCATGAAACCGGTAATAATAATACTGTCCGGGTTTTAATCCATCCACATCAATTTTTACGGTATAGTCACGTGCAGGTGAGGTAGAGAGCGTGTCAGACTTATAGATAGATAAGAAGCTTGAATCCTCCGCCATTTCCCAGGTTACAGGAATGCTTTTGCTAGAATCTTCTGGTGTAATGCGTGTCCAGATAATAACACGATCATGTAAAGGATCGCCCGAGGCTACCCCGTGATAAAAAGGTTTTAGGGTGGAATCGTATAAAGGACTGGTGATTTCGTTGAACGTATTGTCCTTTGATTGCCGACAGCCAACGATCATCAGTAGGAAAAGAATTGAAAGGATGTTTTTCATAGACTGAATTTTCACGAAGCTAAAGTGTTTCTGTCTTGCCAAATCATTTTTGGTAAGAAGCTATTGTTAAAAAATACTTATTTCGGAAAAGGCAGGAAATAGCAAAGCTTTCACTCCAATTTAGTCCATCATCGAAGTACAATAGGTTAAACCCCACATTTTCAGTATCTTGCGCCACTTTTGCACAAAACAGCGTGTAAATGTGTTGTAGAACATAATAAACAATCAGTACCATGGGAAGACCCCCTATTTTACCAAAGAAGAAAAAAGACGGTTTTTACATAGAAATTCGCAACAAAGGAGCAAAATCAGGCACAATTATCATCCGCGATACAGAGGTAGCCATGATGCAGGCAGTTCGCCAATACCAGCAAACCAAAGACATTATCATTATGGGTGAACACCGTAACGGTAAAAAAGTAGAAGGCGCTGCTAAAAAAGGTCGCGCGAAGTCTGCTGAATAAATAAAGTGAGTTTGCTCCTCCCTGATTTTTTCAGGGAGTGCTAATCAGCCAAAACTTCTTCTACAGATTTGTTAGCGCCAATGAGTTCTAACAAACGAAGGAGTACTCTGTCCACTAGCGTATCCGGACAAGACGCTCCGCTGGTTAAGATTATTTTCAAGGGCCTGTTAGCCACTAAGAAGTCGTGTGTCACGACTTTTTTCTTTTCAGGATAGTTGTAATGGTGTATTTCCGAAGCCGATTTTATCTCTTGCTCTGAATTGATAAAATAAGTCGGGAACTTGCGCTCACATAACTCAACGATATGGGAAGTGTTTGAGCTGTTATAGCCACCTACCACAATGGCCAGGTCAGCATCTGTTTCTAAGAGTTGATAGGTTGCATCCTGATTATCATTGGTAGCGTAACAGAGTGTATCGCGCGTGTCAGCAAAATGCGATTTGATCTCTGCCTCTCCGTATTTCTCTACCATCACTTTTCTAAAATAATCTGCAATGGCCTGTGTTTCCGTTGCCAGCATCGTAGTCTGATTGACTACGCCAACGCGTTGCAAATCTTTTTCCACAGAAAAGTTCAAGGAGAACCTGCCTTCAAATTCTTTTTCAAATTGCGCTTGGTTCTTCTTGCCTGTTACATAGTCTCCCAGTCGGATGGACTCTTCCATATCGCGCACCACCACCGACTTAGCGTTGGCAGCTGAATGAGAAAAGGTGGCACGAGTCTCTTCATGTTTTGGTTTGCCATGTATGATAACCGTGTACTTATCTGTCCCTAGTTTTTCGGCACGATTCCATACCTTCTCTACAAAAGGACAGGTGGTATTATACTTCTGCACCTCCACGCCTTTGTCCAGCAACAAATTTTCAATCTCCAGTGTGGTGCCAAAAGCAGGAATGATCACTACATCTTCCTTTCGAATCCTATCCCATGGAATGAATTGTGATCCATCCGTATCCATGATGAACTCAATACCCCTGCTTTGTAGATCAGCATTCACTTCCTGATTGTGAATCATCTGACTGAGCAAATACACTTTCTTATCGGGATTTTCTTCAATCGCCTTGTAGCTGATCTCTATGGCATTCTCCACCCCGTAACAAAAACCAAAATGACGTGCCAGAATAAATTGTACGTTACCAAAGTCTAAAACA
This sequence comes from Cytophagales bacterium Ga0077538, assembly GCA_001464155.1. Classification (GTDB taxonomy): domain Bacteria; phylum Bacteroidota; class Bacteroidia; order Cytophagales; family Cyclobacteriaceae; genus Chryseotalea. The sequence continues at coordinate 16,651 of LNEN01000137.1, forward strand.
CTTGGCGAAAAATCTTGCTTGCGCAAATCTTTGATGCGTCTTGCCTCCTTCACTTTTCCGGTGATGGACGAACGGTAGTACGAAGGGATGTCGAACTTTTTAATAGCGGTAGTATTTGGGCCACAAGGTAAACACAAATAAGGCAAGATGGTTTCGAATAAAAACAAAAAGGCATTCTTCAGCTTCAGAAAACCTGAAGTTGAAAAATGCCCTTCTACTTGGTAAGGATAAACAGCTTACGCTGCTTTCGAGAGTTTATCTTCCTTTACGGTATTCGTTCTTACTTCTTTCGAATCGAGATCAAACCACTTTACTTCCACGATATTGTTTTTGATATACCTCAAAACCTCCATCACTTTTCCATCAACCTTGTTGCGAACACGTTCGCCCTTTCTAAACAATTTCCTCATATACAGAATAAACGAGTTGTTAAATTTTAACCAAAATACAAATCAAAAGTTAAAAGTCAAGTCAATTTTAGTAACCTGTTTGTTATCTACTCTTTATTACATTCTGAAAGCGTAGTTAAACTCTCGTGGAAAGTCTTCGTAGGTACCACTCAAGATCACCAAATCGCCTGCTTTTTTCTTTTTGAGTAACTCATTGAACTCTTTAACGGATTTTACCTCTGTATCGTTCACTCGGGTAATGATAAAGCCTTCCCGCATTTCGGTGTAACGTGCCAGTTTACCGTTTCCTAATGCTTTTACACGCACCCCATTCATAAGCTCTAACTGTTTTAGTTCCTTTGCATCTACTTCCTCCAACTCAATTCCCAAAGAAGCAAAACCATCACGCTCCTCTGCCTTTACTACACTTGTTTTACCATCACGACCTTTTAGCGTTACCGTGTACGAAGCTTCTTTTCCTCCTCGGTTTACGGTTACCTCCACTTTATCTCCCGGACGTTTGCGACCAATGAATTCTATCAGAGCAGTACTTGTTTTAATCGGAGTATTGTCCAATTTCACGACAACATCTCCCTCTTTTACTCCTGCATCTTTGGCGGCACTCTTCTCTGCAAAGCCTGAAACATAGGCGCCTTCAATCACTTCCAAATCAAACTGCTTAGCCAAATCATTATTTACACTTTGCACCTGCACACCCAACCAGCCACGTTGTACAACACCGAACTTGATAAGGTCTTCAACAATTTTACTTACTATATCCGAGGGTACTGCGAAACCGTAACCGGAGTAAGAACCGGTAGGGCTGGCAATCGCTGTGTTAATTCCTAATAAACCACCATTCAAATCCACCAAGGCACCACCGCTGTTCCCAGGGTTAATGGCCGCATCGGTTTGAATAAAGGATTCTATGGCTGTGTTGCCTTGTTCTGTTATACCCTCTCTGTTTACGATACCAATGTTTCTTCCTTTCGCACTGATAATACCTGCCGTTACAGTAGAATTTAAGTTAAACGGATTGCCAACTGCCAATACCCATTGGCCAACTTTGGCTTGATCGGAGTCAACAAAAGCCAGAAAGGGTAGGTTGGTTTCTTTTACCTTGATCACTGCTAAATCTGTATCCGGATCTGTACCAATTACCTCCGCCTTAAAAGAACGATTGTCGTTGAGTGTGACCTCTACGATGTCTGCATCTTTCACTACGTGATTATTGGTAACGATGTAACCCTCTGCGTTGATGATCACCCCAGAGCCAGTAGATTGACTTGGCTGATTGCCCCTTCCCTGCGGTCCTCCAAAAAACTCGCGGAACGGATCTACATATTGTTGGCTCTCGCGGGTGCTTTCTTTCTGAGTAGATCGTATGTGTACGACTGCTTTCGTTGCCATCTCGGCTGTAGCCGTAAAATCGAGTGGTATTGCCTCACCTTTTTCGTTCACCGAGTATGCCACTTTGGTTATTGGAGCACTGTTTAGATACTGCGTGGCCGTTGCCTGATCTTTTCCTAACCAACGATAAGCAGCAATCGTACAAATACTGCCTAAGACTGCTGCTAAAAAAATTGAACCGAACTGTTTCATAGTACTTCTCATTTTTTAATTCAAAAAATTGCCATCAAAAATCAGGCAAGGCTCTAAAGAATGAAATTTTGTCAGGATTTTAATGACTCTTTCTCTTTGGTTAGGGTGTAAACGACAATTTTCAATTCAGGGTTTACGGTATCTTCAAATTTCACGGGTTCTTTATCTAGATCTAAGGTGTGTTGATCCGCTTCCTAATTTGGCGCGCCTATTTAAAATCCCTTGCCCATTCAAAACAATACTAGTATTTTGAAACTTTTACCTTAAACCAAAAATCTATGGAAGCTCAGAAAGTAGACATGTATCTGATGTCTAACGCAAAATTTTTTGAAGGCCATCAAATTAGTATGGTTCGTGATCGATTAGTAACACTTGATGATTCAAGATCCTACAACCATTTTGATTGTATCCTTACTGGCAGGAAGCTTAGGAATTGATCGTTTCATGCTTGGCGACACAGGACTTGGCATTGGTAAACTTTTGACCTGTGGTGGTTTTGGAATTTGGGCAATTGTTGATTGGTTCTTGGTGATGGGCCGTGCACGTGAAGTGAATTTCCAAAAAATATCAACGCTTATTTAATCTTGAATAACAAATCAAAGTATTCTTTATACTCGCTTGCAGCAATTTTAACTTTTGTGAGTTATGGATGGGTAGGTTACCAGCTAACTGCAGCGGGTAGTCTGCCCTACTTTACAAATTTTTGTCTTTTTAAAAAAGTAACGACCCTACCCTGCCCAGCATGCGGTACCACAAGAGGAATAGTACACATTGCCGAAGGACGTGTACAGGCAGGACTTTATACCAATCCCTTCAGTCTACTAGCGGTCGTCATCATGTTGGTTGTTCCTGTTTGGCTTGTTTATGATTTTATTACAAGAAAGAGCAGCTTTTATAAAACATACCAGCAAATAGAAACATTCATCAAGTCAAAAAGGTGGGTATACTTATCTTTGATTGCCTTTGTCCTCTCTAATTGGGTTTGGAACATTACTAAAGAACTTTAATATGCCTGAGTCATTCAGTTATACGCCTAATGATTTCGAATGTGAGAAAGCTTCTAATGGCTATCTTATGTCCATTGTTATCATCATTGTTGGATTACCCCTTCCTATCATAAACCTGATTGCAACAGGCATGTATTATCTCGGTAATCGCAATGGAACTTTTTTTGTCCGATGGCATAGTCTACAGGCTTTGTTGTCTCAATTTTTTGTTGCCATTGTTAATAGCTGTGGTCTAACCTGGACCTTATCGATTATTTTTGGAGACCTTACCGTCACCAATTACTACATTGCCTACATCCTCTCTGCGCTGATCTTCAATTTCATTGAATTCATCATGACGCTAATTGCCGCTACACAAACCAGAAAGGGTGTACACACCTATTGGTTTCTATTTGGACCGTTAACGGATTTGGTTTGTAAACCCGAAAGAGGATCATGAAAAAAATAATTTTACAACTTCTAATCACCATCGGTGCCTTTGCAGGGTTGTGGTTTGGCTTAAGCCAGATTGAATACCTCAATAACGAAGAGCTAAGCACACTGTCTGAAGACAATGAAAAAAAACTGGGTGATTTAATTATAGACACTATTCAAAAAACGGAAGAGGAAATCAAATCCAAAGAAATTCGTGGTTACGTTGATTCGCTCATTCATCACATCTGTGAGAAGAATGACATAGATCACCAAAAGATAAAATTCTACATTGTTAAAAATCAGGAAATAAATGCCTTTGCCTTACCCGACAATAACATTGTTATTTATTCAGGTTTGCTAACGTATGCCAAATCTCCTGAGGAAGTGGCCGGAGTGCTTGCACACGAAATTGGTCACATCGAGAAAAAACATGTGATGAAAAAACTGCTGAAAGAAGTTGGCATCGCGATGGTCTTTACAATGGCGGGCGGGGATGCAAGTTTTGAAATCCTAAAAGAAACAGCCAGACTCTTATCGTCATCTGCTTTTGATCGGGAGCAGGAACGAGAGGCAGATGTTTTTGCGGTTCATGCCATGGCGAAAGCTTCTATAGATCCCGAACACCTTGCAAACTTTCTATTTCGCATTGCTAAAACACAAGAATTACCAGATGCCATGGAGTGGATAAGTACACATCCAGAAGGTAAAGAACGAGCTGCCTACATTCTGGCTGAAAGTAAAAAGTTAGATTTTTCTGCTCGCCCGCTTTTAAACAGCTCATGGAGCACTATCCAAGAAAAAATCCTCCAGTTGGCTAAAGAAGACTAATTTTGCCCCTTCTCTTGTTATAAACCTATGGGTATCATTAATCTTAAAAAAGGAAAAGAAATTTCCCTGTTGCGTTTTCACCCCTGGATTTTTTCCGGAGCGATTCAAAGTATGGAGGGGGCTGTTGTCGATGGCGCGTGGGTTGAAGTAAAAGATTTCAAGGGTACTACACTTGGCTTTGGTCATTATCAAAATGGAAGTATTGCCGTACGCATGCTTTCGTTCGATAAAAAAACACCGGACGAAAATTTTTACGCAGAAAAATTTTTGAAGGCTCTTATTGGAAGAAAATCTGCAAACCTTCCTTCCAATGCTACCAATTGCTTTCGCCTGGCACACGGTGAGGGTGACGGACTTACTGGTCTTATCGTTGACTATTATGATGGTGTGGCCATTGTTCAAGCACACTCCACAGGTATGCACAACGACCGTCAGAACATTGCAAAAGCACTTCAAACAGTACTGAAAGAAGAACTGAAGGCAGTCTATTATAAAAGTCACGGTACGCTACCCGGTAAAATGCGTGAGGCCGAAACGGATGAATATTTATTTGGGATGGCTGCAGTGCCACATATCGTGCAAGAACACCAGCACAAATTTTATGTTGATTGGGAGAGTGGACAGAAGACCGGTTTCTTTTTAGACCAGCGTGAAAACAGAAAATTATTAGGTGATTTTTCGAAGGATAAAAAAGTGCTAAACACCTTTTGCTATACCGGTGGATTTTCGGTGTACGCTTTACACGCGGGTGCTGCCTTAGTTCATTCGGTAGACGCCTCTGAAAAAGCGATTGAGTTGACACGCAAAAATATTGAGCTAAATGGGTTCAATGCAACACAACATGCTTGTTATGCCGTGGACACTTTCGATTTTTTAAAAGATAAAAAGGATGAATACGATGTTATCATCCTGGATCCACCCGCCTTTGCCAAACACCGCGATGCGAAACACCAGGCCATGAAAGGTTATCAGCGCTTAAATGCCGAAGCCATGAAGGCGATCAAAAGTGGCGGAATTATTTTCACTTTCTCTTGTTCACAAGTGATTGATCGCAAGCTTTTCTATGACACAGTTACTTCTGCTGCTATACAAGCTGGCAGAGACATAAAAGTATTAAGCCATTTGTGCCAGCCGGCAGATCATCCCGTTTCTATTTTTCATCCGGAAGGAGAGTATTTAAAAGGGCTTGTCCTTAGTGTGTACTAGTTGCGCTGAGGAATAGGAGGTGGTCCGTCTGGAATGTAGGCCTTGTACACATGGTCTCCTTTTCGTTCGTTAAACTCAGTTCGTATCTCTTTACGTAACGCTTCGTTTTCAAATAAGTCAACCATCGTCATGCTCATAGCCTTGGCTGCATACAACATTCCCTTGTGCCCAATGCTCATTCCTCCACTGGCTACTACAGCCCACGAGTGCCAAGGAACATCAGCCGGTGCCGTAGGGGCGATCATACCTATTTCAGGTACGTTCCAACTAATATCGCCCACATCCGTTGAGCCTCCAGATGGATCTGTTGCCGTAGGTTTTAGAGGATTGACATTGCCTGTAAAGCCAAAAGTTTTTGTGTTCGCATTTTTCTGCAACTCTTTCGCAAAGGCTTCTTCTTCTTGTGTGTAGGTAATTGGCCCCAGCATTTCAATATTCTTTTGCATCGCTTCTGCTCCTTTACGGTTGACTAAAATTTCATAGTCACCTGTTTGTATGGTAACCTTTGACTCCGTGCCGCTCATCAGGGCGGCTCCTTGTGCAATTTCCTTCACTCTGCTAAAGACCGTCTCCACCCCTTCTCGTTTGGAGTCTCTCACCCACATCCAAATCTTTGCATATTCAGGAACTACGTTGGGTACTTGTCCTCCGTTCATAATAACATAATGCATGCGCACACTCGGTTTCACATGTTCGCGCAGCATGTTTACCCCAGTGGTAAACAACTCCGCACCATCCACAGCACTTCTTCCATTCCAGGGGTCAAAGGCAGCATGAGCCGCCTTGCCTTTAAATTCTATAATAAAATCAAGAAGAGCTTGTGAGCTTTGTGTATTGGCCGCCAGCTCGGTATCAGGATGCCAATCAAGGCAAACATCCAAATCATTGAATAGACCATCACGCGCCATGTATATTTTCCCTCCCACTGATTCTTCTGCAGGTGTGCCATAAAAACGAATGGTGCCTTTGAGTTTCCCTTGTTCAATCAATTCTTTAATAGCGATAGCCGCTCCTAAACTAGCCACACCAAATAAGTTGTGTCCACAACCATGGCCTGCACCAGCCACTTCATAAGGCTCTTTGCTTGGTTGTGCTTTTTGTGAAATCCCTGGTAAGGCATCATACTCACCCATAATACCAATCACAGGCTTGCCTGATCCAAACTCTGCGGTAAAGGCAGTTGGCATGCCCGCAACTCCTCGTTGCACCCGAAAGCCTTTTTGCTCGGCATAATCGGCCAGCAGTTTAGAGGATTTATATTCTTTCAATGCCGTCTCGGCATAGGCCCAGATGGCATCACTCATTTTTGTATAGTCTGCTTGTGCTTTATCAACCGATTGAATAACGGCTGATTTGTTAGGAGATACTTTCTTGATTTGTGAAATGCCTTGCCCGGATAGCAGCAGTAAACAAATGAGTGACACGTAGTATTTCATATAAGCAGGTTTAGGCTCCAACCAATTCGGTGGTTGGAGTGTCTAAAGATAAAAATTACTTCTCATGAAAAAATTGCTCGCCCTCAGCCTGCTTACGCTTCTTTTTTTCGGATGTCAGGAGACTTGTATAGAACAAGAGGAATGTAGTGTGCCTGCCACAGTTCGTGACCTTACTGGTCTTGATGGATGTGGTTGGGTATTTGAGTTGAGTGATGGCAAACGTCTAGAACCTGAAAGAGTGGTTTTTTTCTGTGGCACTCCTCCTCTGCCAAAGGAAGTAACGGAAGATCCCCTTTATAATTTTGAGTGGGCCGATGGTAAAACAGTATACATCAGCTACCAGGAACTTGATGCAGGCAGCATTTGCATGGTGGGCCCCGTTGTAAAAATCACGTGCATTAGCGACCGCGTGGTAGATACGAACGAATAATAATTACCCCAGTCTAAGTGATTCTATAACACCCACCCACTAAATATCTTTAAGCTTTGAACCCTTGTTACTTGTATAGACCCTCTCACCTGAAAGTACTGCTGGAGTCAGGCCTTATCATAGGCTTTGCGGATGGCCTTGCGGCTATTACCTCAGCCTATTTAACAAGAGGCGCAACACCTGATCGTGTTTTTCAATATGTGGCGAGTGGTGCTTTAGGAAGCGATGCTTTCAGCGGTGGTTTACCGGTAATCCTCTTAGGTATTGTTTTTCATTTTTTTATTGCCTTCAACTTCACTGCCTTCTTTTATTTTTTAGCCAATAAGCACAAGTGGTTGTTAGATAAAATCGTTCTCTACGGAGCACTGTACGGAATCTTTATATGGCTAGTCATGAATTTTATTGTGATTCCTCTTTCACAAATTGCGCGCGGCCCATTTGATCCTGTTCAAGTTTGGGTGGGCTTGATGATTCATGTTTTTGTCATCGGTATTCCCATTGCCTGGTTAACCAGAAGGCAGTTTGTCAGAGAGTGAAGCACTTATTTCTGACAGAGTTCTCTCTTCAACCTTTCATATTCACCCCAGATCTCTTTTACAATGTCTGCTGCTGGTTGAATTTTACTAATGGCAGCCGCTACTTGTCCGATCTCCAACTCTCCCTCTTCCAAATTGCCTTCAAACATGCCTAGCTTAGCCCTTCGCTTCCCTAATAATTTTTCCATTTCTTCATTACTTACGCCACGCTTCTCCGCCTCTTGTACCTCTTGAAAAAATTTGTTTCGAAGCAGGCGCACAGGGGTTAGTTGTTTCATGGTTAATAAGGTTTCTCCTTCGCCAGCATCTACAATTCTATTTTTAAATTTTTCGTGTGCAGATGACTCCGTTGCTGCCGCAAAGCGACTTCCCACCTGTACACCCTCGGCACCCAATACTTCGGCTGCGAGCATTGTTCTTCCGCTGGCAATGCCCCCAGCCGCAATAAGCGGAATTTCGATGGCCTCTCTAACCATCGGTATTAAAACGAGTGTAGTTGTTTCTTCTCTTCCGTTGTGGCCACCTGCTTCAAATCCTTCTGCCACCACTGCATCTACCCCGGCTTGCTCTGCTTTGCGGGCAAACTTCACACTGCTTACAACATGCACCACCGTTATTCCTTTTTCTTTAAAGTGGCCTGTCCAGGTGGAGGGATTACCAGCAGAGGTAAACACAATTTTAACACCTTCTTGTACTAATAAGCCAATGATCTCCTTCATCTCTGGATACAACAAAGGCACATTTACAGCAAAGGGTTTATTTGTTGCTGCCTTACATTTTTGCAAGTGTTCTTGAAGGGTTTCTGGATGCATAGAGCCTGCTCCAATAATTCCTAGCCCCCCGGCATTACTGACTGCCGAAGCCAGCCGCCAGCCACTGCACCACACCATGCCGGCCTGGATAATAGGATATTGAATGTTGAAAAGTTGTTGGATTCTGTTTTGCATTGTCTTTACTCGGGTTCTATTGTCCTGAATCTCTGAAATTTACGCCAGTCAATTGGGAGGACCAAAAAATGGGGCGTTTTGAGTTGTCCACAAACTTTCAATTTAGAATATAGACATTAATTAATTGATAATCAGATAATTAAGTGTATTGATTTAGGGTGTGTGGATAAGTCTGAAAAATTGTGGACAAGTTTTGAGGGCTATTTTTGGTACTTATTACCGTTAGTAGTATAACCCTTGTAGTTAGTTCTCGAAAGCACGTTATTGGCACAGCGCTTGTACTTACAGGGAACTTGTCGCTTACTTGATTGTTCTTGTTGTTATGAAAAAAATACTTCCCCTTTTCGTTTTCATCTTTCTTAGCCTGCAGGCTGTTGCACAAACCAAGGTGATTAAAATTGCCGAATTGGAGACGCTTATGAAAAAGAAAGAGGGGCCTGTGCAGGTCATCAACTTTTGGGCTACCTGGTGTGCACCTTGTGTAAAAGAGCTACCCCTTTTCGAACAATTGCAAGCCCCTAACACAAAAGTAACGCTCATCAATATTGATTTTGTTGAGAAGCTTGACAAGGTGGATGCTTTTATTGCTAAGAAAAGCCTGAAGAACGAGGTCTTGCTATTAGATGAAATTGATTACAATAGCTGGATTGATAAAGTGGATAAAAGCTGGGAGGGCTCGATCCCTGCAACGCTCATCTACAATCCAGTGAATGGCAAGCGTGCTTTTGTACAACAGGAGCTGAAAGAAGGAGAACTTGAAAAATTAATTACATCTGTTCAATAACCCAAAACCAATAATCATGAAGTATATCAAATCACTTGTGCTGACTGCTTTCATAGCAGTGTTGTTTGTTGCCGCAAAACCCGCAGGATATGGCGTGGGGGATATTGCTGCCGATTTCAAATTGAAAAATGTGGATGGCAAAATGGTATCGCTGGCTGATTTTAAGAGTGCTAAAGGCGTCATTGTTATTTTCGATTGCAACACCTGCCCCTACTCTAAGGCTTATAACGAGCGTATTCTTGCTCTTTCTAAAAAATATCCTTCTACGTTCCCCGTGGTAGCCATCAACTCCAATTCACCAGAGCTTTCTCCTGGCGATTCGTTTGATGAAATGGTGAAGTATGCCAAAACAAAAGGCTATGACTTCCCTTACTTGTTTGATGAAACACAAGAGGTGGCTAAAACCTATGGTGCCACCAATACTCCTCATGTGTATGTATTAAAAAAAGAGGGCAGTGCATTTAAGGTAGCCTACATTGGCGCTATTGATAACAACACAAAAGATGCAAACGCTGCAGACAAAAAATATGTAGAAGAAGCAGTAGATGCTTTGTTGGCCGGTAATGCGGTTCCAACAGAAAAAACAAAAGCCATCGGTTGCACGATTAAGTGGAAGCCTGCTTAAGCCGAAAATTAATTTCTCTTCAAAGAAAAGAGCGGACCCAAAGTCTGCTCTTTTTTTATGGAGCCTTCATTCTTATTGCTTCACAATTTTCATTGTTTGTTTCGTTGCACCGTGCGATAGGGTAAGGTAGTATAGTCCTGAAACCAAGGATGAAACGTTTATTTTCAAAATGCCCGCGGCAATCTCTTGCTGTACAACTTGTTTTTGTCCCACCGCATCTACAACCATAACAGAGGTTACCTGTTTCCCTTGCAAATCAACACTGATCCAATCACTGGCAGGGTTAGGGTAAGAAGTTAGACTTGCCTTCAGCCCCTCCTCTGTTTTTACAATAGAAGAAAATTTATACACTGAGGCACTTTTGCCTGCAACAGATCCGATGTTTAGTGACTGAGTTGTGTTCATGGCAACTGCGCGGCCTCGATTGTTTAGTAAGTCATTCAAATACTTCGTGTCCGTTGGAAACTCTCCTTGCAGAAGCGAAAGCGTAACCTCTTCCAGGTCTGCACCCCCTGCATTCACCACCACTAGTACTGGATCATTCTCATACGTACGCATAAAAGCAAAAACCTCTGGTGACGTGCTCGCGACTTCTTTATACTCTCCCTGGCGAAGAGAGACTTCGCTCTTACGCAAGGCGATCAGCTTTTTGTACCAATTCAACAGAGAGGCTGAATCATTTTGTTGTGCCGCTACATTAACAGTAGCGTAATTGCTGTTAACAGCGCGCCAGGGAGTTCCTGTAGAAAACCCAGCGTTAGTGGCAGCATTCCACTGCATCGGCTTTCGAATATCTTCGTCTGGTTTAACGCCTTTCATTCCCAGCTCTTCTCCGTAGTACAAAAAAGGAATGCCGGGAAAGGTTAAGTAAAGTGCTGCTGCTAATTTATTCTTATCAACATCGTTACCGAGCGTTTCGATAATCCGATTCTGGTCGTGATTACTCAGAAAGGTGGCAAACTGCAGATGAGGGTATTGTTGATAAATATTTTGAATAGTGTTGGATAGAGCAGATGTGTTACCCGTATTAATGGTTTGAATGATGGCGTCTGCAAGGTTAAACTCAAAACAAAAGTCAAACCCATCTCCCTGACTGTAATTTAAAATGACTGAAGTGGCATCCCAGGCTTCACCCACTGCCATGGCTTCTGGATTAACGTCTTTAAGGTGCGTTCGAAACTCTCTCCAAAAGGCATAGGTTGAAGAAAGATTTTCTAGCTGATTACCATTTTCATAAATGTACTTAACAGCATCGCATCGAAAGCCATCTACCTTCATCTCTTCCAACCAATACGTGGCCGCTGCAAACAAGCTATCCTTTACCGGTTGGTACTCATAATTCAAATCAGGCATGCCACTCCAGAACAAACCGTAGAAATAATTATTTGAGGAGTACTGGTGCCAGACATCTTGTCCCCAAGGACCATTGTACGTTGCGTCCGTTGTTGACCAACGATAAAAATTACGATAGTGAGGATCGTTTGCGGCAGACTTTTGAAACCAGGGGTGCTGCCTGGAAGAGTGGTTCATCACAAAATCAACAATAACTTTAATACCGCGGGCATGTGCCGCTGTTATAAAGTTTTGAAAGTCTTCCTTCGTGCCATAATCAGATTCTACCGATTTGTAATCCGTTACATCATACCCGTGATAACTTGGCGAAGAGCTGATGGGCATTAACCAAATACCCGTAATGCCCAGGTCGGTTGTGGTGGTGGGGTCTCCATCATTCAGGTAATCCAACTTTTCGATAAGCCCTTTAAAATCTCCCTTGCCATCTCCACTTTTATCGTAAAAGCTGCGAACAAAAACTTCGTAGAAAACGGCATCGTTCCACCAATAGGTTTGTGAAAAAGTAATGGTGCTGGTGGTGAACAGCACACAACATAGTACTAGTACCCGCTTCAACTTCTTTTGCATTTTATAAATCTTCCGCCTCGTTTCTATCGATGTGGCTCTTTGCTAAAGCGCTCTTTTACTTCCAAAAGGGCTAAAAGCAGGAGCCAAATAGAATTTTAGCAAGAAAGCATTTAATAACCATTTATTGCGAAACTAGCAGGATCGGAAAAAGGAAATTTTGATAGCCGGGATATTTTTCGAGTATTTTTTTGTTTTGTGATGCATGCGCGTAATTTTGCGCAACTTTTTACCAAACACTCGGAATTATATGGCGAAGTCAACAAAAAAGGCGAGCCCAAAAGCAGCTAAGAAATCCACTACCAAGGCCAAGACTAAAAAGCCTGTAAAGGCAGTAAAAAAGGCAGTTTCTGCCAAAGCTAAGAAGGCAGCGCCTAAGAAAGCTGTTAAAGCAAAAGCCGCTAAACCTGTTAAAAAGGCTATCGCGAAGAAACCCGTTGCAAAAAAGGCTGCTCCTAAAAAAGTGGTGAAGCCAGTGGCTAAACCGGTAACTAAACCAGTTGCGAAGGTTATTAGCACTTCTGTTTCTAAACCCGCGGTAAAAGGCATAACAAGCACAAATCCTTTGAAGGCCGCGCCTTCTGCACTAAACATATTCCCCAATACAACACCACAGCGTCCTATTGCGCATAAACCTTCTGCTAATGCTCCAGCCTCTTCTACTGAAGGTAGAACTCGCTATGGCGATGATGAGCTAAAAGAGTTTGAAGTGTTGATTAACGAGAAGCTTGAAAAGGCTCGCAGTGAGTACAAAATTCTGAAGGACACCCTGAATCGCAATAACGATGAAGGAACGGATGCCACTTCAGGTGGAAATACGAAAGTATTAGAAGACGGAGCAGAAACTGCTGAAAAGGAGAATATGAGCCAGCTGGCAGCACGCCAACAAAAATATATTACCAACCTGGAGAATGCCTTGGTGCGTATTAAAAACGGTACCTATGGCATCTGTTCTGTAACCGGAAAATTGATTTCGAAAGAACGCCTCATGGCCGTTCCGCATACTACACAGTCCATCGAGGCTAAAATGCTGAAACAGGACTAATTAATTTTTCAAAACCTAACCTTTTCTTATAAAAACCCCTGGAATTTCCAGGGGTTTTTTCTTTTCAGACAGACCCAATAAAACCGTACCTTTGCCCAAAATCAATTTTACCGTGGACTTTCTGCAAAACCATATCGAGGCGCTCATTTTCTGCGCCCCATCCCCTGTTAAAGTAACTGATATTCAGGCCTGCCTTTCCGAAATGTTTGGAGCCGATGTGCCCGAAGATGACATCAAAGGAGCGATCGATCGCATCGAGCAAAAATTTTCTGCTGAAGAGTTTTCCTTTCAGTTGAACAAAGCTGCGGGCGGCTATCAGTTTTTAACCAAGCCTGCCTACCAGGCCAGCATTGGCATTTTATTAAAGCAACAATCCAAAAAGCGTTTGTCAACGGCAGCCATGGAGACCCTTTCCATCATTGCCTACAAACAACCTATATCCAAAACAGAAGTGGAAAATATTCGCGGAGTAAACTGCGATTATGCAGTACAGAAACTGATGGACAAAGGTCTTATTGAAATAAAAGGCAAAAGCGAAAGCGTTGGCCGTCCCATGTTGTATGGCACTACCGTGAAATTCATGGAGTACTTCGGCATTAATGATTTAACTGAAATGCCCGTACCAAAAGAATTCACACAAGAGATGAGCAGCATAGGTGAGAGTATCGATTCAAAAGACACAGAAATAACCCCAACGGATGGCCAAGCGTAAACTTTCCCGCACCGACCCGCGCAGCAGCGGCAGTGCCTCAGGCCGCAGGTCAGGCGGAAGTGCAAGCAAGCGCAGTAGCTCACGTCCATCTGGTGAAGGAAGAGCCGAGCGTCCGAAACGCAGCTTTTCTGATAAACCCTTTGATAAGAAAAGACCCTCCTCCCGCTTTGGCGGTGACGAAAGTGGTGAAAGACCGAAAAGAAATTTTTCCAGAGGCGATGCCCCTTCCGGTGGCAGATCGGAAAGACCTTTTGATAAAAAACGCCCCTTCAATCGCGAAGGTGGTGACAAAAAATTCTCACGCGGCTTCAGCGCAGACTCTAAACCAAGAAGGGGTTTCCCCGATGGCTTTAAGCGCGAAGAAGGCAGTGAAGACAGACCGAAACGTACCTACCGCATGACGGATGGTGGACGATCCGGTGGATTCAAAAAAGATTCTGACAGATCTTTTGATAAAAGACGTTCCTCTGACGACAGAGGCGAAAGGCCGAAACGCAATTTTTCGGATGAACGCCCTCGCGGAAATGCAGAGAGACCTTTTGGCAAAAAACCTTTTGATCGTGACGAGAGACCTAAACGTTCTTTCTCGGGTGATAAAGACGAAAGACCTAAGAGAACCTATCGTAAAGAAGGTGACGCAGGTGATTTTAAACCACGCGAAGACAAGCCTTTTGGTAAAAAACCTTTTGACAGAGAGGAAAGACCGAAGCGTTCTTTCTCAGCTGATGCAGAAGATAAACCCCGAAGAGCACCTCGCAGAGAGGAAGATGCCGGTGAGTTTAAGCCACGGGAAGAAAAACCCTTTGCCAGAAAACGCGCCTTCGAAGAAGACGAAGAAAAACCAAGAAGAAGAGCATCAAGTACAGAAGAAGGTGATGCTGAACCAACAGAGGAAAAACCTCTTGCTCGCAAGCGTTCATTGGAGAGAGCTCCGAATGAAGATACAAGAGAGAGAAGACCTCGCAAGTCTTTTGCTGATAGCAGACCGGGGCCTGAGAAAGGATTCTTCAAACGCGAAGAGGAGCCTGCTCCAACTCAAATACGACTGAACCGATACTTAGCAAATAGTGGTGTAAGCTCTCGCAGAGAAGCAGACGAGTTTATAAAAATGGGCCTTGTTACGGTAAATGGAAAAACCATTACTGAAATGGGCTATCAGGTACAGCCAGGAGACGTAGTGAAGCACGAGGGCAAAATGTTGCGCGCTGAAAAGCCTGTTTACATTTTGATGAATAAACCAAAGGGCTTTTTAACAACTACAAAAGATCCTGAAGAACGCAATACCGTAATGCACATTATTGGCTCCGCGGTGAAAGAGCGCATCTATCCTGTAGGAAGATTGGATAGAAACACAACGGGCTTATTGTTATTAACCAACGATGGCGCTTTAACAGAACAGTTGTCGCACCCTTCGTATAACGTAAAGAAAATCTATAAAGTGGAGCTTGATCGTCCGCTAGCTAAAATAGATTTTGAAAAGATTGGACAAGGCGTACAATTAGAGGAAGGTCGTGCGATGGTCGATGATATCGCTATTGTTTCAGAAGATGGTAGAACCGTTGGTCTTGAAATTCACATTGGCTGGAATCGAGTAGTGCGCAGAATTTTTGAATCGTTGGAATACACGGTTGTAAAACTGGACCGTACTATTTACGCAGGCTTGGATAAAAAAGATTTGTCGCGCGGACAATGGCGCTTCTTAAAAGAAGAAGAAGTGATTCGCCTAAAGCATTTGAAAAAAGGAACGAAATAATTTCACATTTCAATAGCACAAAGCCCTGTCTGTTAGAAACAGGCAGGGCTTTTATTTTCATAGATTACTCATGGATCGTGTAGTGATATTCTTCTTGGAGAAACGCTTCCAGCTTTGTTAACAAGGTTAGCTGATTGAGTGCTCTGTCGTAATTCTGTGTTGCATAGTGAATCTTGTAATAGACATCTCTCAGTAAATAGTCAGAAAGAAAACGAAGTGCCTGCATATAAATCATCAACAAGCCACTGTGATGCAGGTATTTTTTCTCCTTCTCTGTCAAAACATTTCCCATCCCCTCGAGATATCCCTCCACAAGCGCCTGATAGACTTCCTTACGAACAAAGATTTTCTCAACATCCCTCTCTGCTTCATCCACACTCGCAGCCATGCTGCGCACCATATCGCCTAGGTCCGAAAAATAGTAGCCTGGCATCAGCGTATCTAAATCAATTGGGCAAATAGCCTCCTCCATTTGCTTGTGGAAAAGAATGTTGCTGAGTTTGCAATCGTGGTGCATGATGCGCTGCTGAAACGAAGCGTTTTTGCTAATATTTTTATAAAAATCTACATAGTGCTTTCGCTGCACTAAAGCATCAATCATTTTGACAGCCTCTTTCAGACGACCCTCTTGTCCCTGACGTAAAGCATTCTGAAATTGATCAAAGCGAATAGATAAATTATGAAAGCCCGATATTACTTCAGCGAGTGCAGAAGGATCCAGATCTGTGAGTGCTTGTGTGAGCTGCGCAAAACTACGCGCTGCACGCTTTGCTTTGAGTGCTGTTATCGGTGTATCTTCTGTATACGAGTTAGGCACGTAGGCATTTGCTCTCCAACTATTTCCATTCTCATCAAACCACAACCATTGTCCCTCAAGTGAGCGCAGGGGCGCAGGGATTTGAAGGACCTTCGCTTTACGAAGGTGTTCAAACACCAAGCAATAGTTATCAATAATTTGTCGTGGCGACTGGAAAACCTTCTCGTTGATTTGCTGCAGTACAATTCCCTCTATATTCTCCTCATCCCAAACATGGTACGTTTGATGAATCAGTCCACTGCTAAGCGATGAAAGGCTAACAGGCTCACGCAATCCAAAATGGATGGCTGCTTTCCAAATGGCGAGATCCTTCATTTAAAATTCATCGTTGAGCGCGAAATCATTTTTACGAGTCATCCACTTGCCTCCGGTGAAATCGGGGAATTCAACTGTTTCATTTCCCAATTGTAAACTCTGTTCACTAAGGGGTGTAATCGCACTCCAGGCAGCTGCATCGTACACGTCCATCGGGGTGGGCACCTTGCGCTTGATGGCTTCTATAAAAGCGTGGATGACAAAGAAATCCATACCTCCGTGCCCGGCACCTTCGGTTTCGGCACTCCAGCGTTTCCATAAGGGGTGATCGTATTTTTCTAAATACGGTTTTGCTTCTTCCCAACTATGAGATTTCGGACTAGTGCCTTCGAGGTAGATGGACTTATTAACATCCATCCAGATGCCTTGTGTGCCTTGTACGCGAAAGCCGAGGGAGTATGGGCGTGGCAAATTGGTATCGTGTTGGAGCAAGATCGTTTCTCCATTGGCGCAATTAATCATCGTGGTTACCACATCGCCTAATTTAAATTCCACCTTAGCATTGGGGTGATTCCCTCCACCATTCTTAACAATATAATCATGGAGTCCACGAGCCTTGGAGGAGAAAGAAGAGAGCGAGGTAAAGCGATTGCCACGATTGATGTTAATCATCTCGGCTATGGGACCAATGCCATGGGTGGGGTACAGTTCTCCGTTGCGATTAACAGAATGCTGCGTGCGCCATGAGGCTTCAGAAAATGCATCCTTACCAAACAACACACCACCTCCGTAGGGTTGCTTGCCATCGTTAAACTTCACTGCTCGTAAATCGTGCTGATAGCCACCTTGCAGATGAACAAGTTCTCCAAACAACCCCTGACGAACCATGTTGAGTACAGCCATCACATCTCTGCGATAGCATACATTTTCCAGCATCATCACGTGTGCATTGTATTGCTCGGCTGTTCGCACCACATTCCAATGATCCTGCAAGGATATGCCCAAGATGACTTCCGTACCTACGTAGCGAATACCTGCTTGCAAAGAGCCAATGATCATTTCGCTGTGCCACTCCCAGGGTGTGGAGATAATAACACCGTCCAGCCCTTTCATCTCCAGCATTTTTTTCCAGGCGTAAGTATCACCGGTAAAAACCTTCGGCATTTCTTTACCTGACTCTTTGATCATTTGTCGGGTGGTGGCCAGCATGCGTTCATCAATATCACAGATGGCCACTACTTCAGTATCCTTTCTACGCAGAAGTAAATCCAAATGATTTTGGCCCCGAAGGCCAACGCCAATGAGTGCAATTTTTACTTTTTGATTTTCTGCAAACAGATTAGAAAGTGGTAGCATGGATAAGACGCCTGCAGCAAGCCCGGTGGTTTTAACAAAAGTTCTTCGGTTCATAGGTTGGTTATTGGTTGTACGATTTGCTAGTGGTTAATAATAGGAAGACTTATGGTGAATAGACTGCCTTTGTTTTCTTCAGATTGAAACGTAATGTCGCCCCCCAACCGCAGAACAACCTCCTTTGAAATATATAGACCTAAGCCTGTACCCTCTCCCTCTAAAGTCGCTCTAAAGAACATTTCAAAAATGCGAGACTGACTTTGCGCTGGAATTCCCCTTCCATTATCCTCAACACTTATCCGAACATTTGCTTCGTCTTTGATAAAAGAGATTTTTATGAATGCGTTTTCCTGATCTGGGTTGTGATATTTTATTGCGTTGGAGAGAAGGTTCCCTAAAATGATTTTCAGCTGGGCTGCATCACTATACAGATAGTTTTGATTGTTCTCATAAATGAACCGAATGCTGGAAGCTCCTTCTGTAAATTTAATTGACTCACCTTCTTTTTACTTTTTGCCACCAGCAGGATGTCTTCAATCACTAAATCCATTTTGCGCGCCCGGTCCTCTATCATACCAAATAGTTTTTTTGCCCCCTCATCCTGTACATCAAACTTGGAAAGACTTGTCAACCCAAGAATTGAAGCAATGGGCGCGCGCAGATCATGAGAGGTGCTGTACAAGAAGCTATCTAACTCCTGATTGGTTCTTCGCAGCTTTTCTCGTTCATTTTCCAATAACCAAATAATCATGCTCATACCTACACAAGCGATGAGCGTAAGATCAAGCAAGCCAAAAAAACTAGGGATTTGAAAACGAATACTCAACGCGTTCAGCACAATAATTAGAAAGTAATAGGCCTGACAGAGTCCGTACAACAAGAAAAAAAAGGCCAACATTTTCTGTGCAAAGCCACGGTGAAAAAGACGATTGCTAAACACCAGCCACGTGGCAAGGTGAAAGCCCGCACTGCTAACAAAGGTGCGCAGACCATACCGCAATAAATATCGTTGAGTTGCACCCTCAGGGTTGTCGTACCAAAGAAGAACGGAGGTAACGGCCAGTATAATTAGAATACTCAGGGTAATGTAAGTGGTACTCCTTCGGAGGGGTTTGCCTTTCAGGAACTCTAGCGTTCCACGCAGCAAGAAAAAAACATGAAGAAAGGCCCCTATCTGAGACAGCCCCGAATAGAGCGTACGATTGGGGACTTGACGAGTAATCTGCTCGGTAATTAAAAAAGAGCCTAGCATATAAATGGCAAACGCAAACCAACTAAAGGACCAGGAGGAAAGAAACTTGCGCTGATAGGACTTGCTGAAATGATAAAAGATGAGTCCAATCAAAAGGCCCATGGCCATTTGCAGGCCATAAATTGCTAGCAGACGAGCATGATTATCGGATATGGGCGAGCTGAACACAGTTAATTGATTCTTCTCAATATAGGGAGGCTCGTTTCAAATTAAAAAGTAAAACAGTTGAGCGAGAATGAGGCGAAACGGCTGAAAAGGTGTGAAAACAAAAAAGGTGTCTGTAGAGACACCTTTTGCTGTGGTGATGGAGGGAATTGAACCCCCGACACAAGGATTTTCAGTCCTTTGCTCTACCAACTGAGCTACATCACCCTTTTTAATCTTTGCTCTACCTCCCGATAGCTATCGGGATGAGCTACATCACCTAAAATTCGCCCCTTTAGAGGGCAACGGGGCACAAAAGTATGTAAATTTACTTTCTACGCAAAAATGCTTTCATAAATATTACAGAAGCTCGTAAAACGCCATCACAAACTTTTAAACCATTCTAAATGCTGTGCAAAGTTGGATTTATTGACTTTGCGCATTAACCTAGCAGTATGATTCAGCAAATTGCTTTTGTTCTAATTCTGGGCCTGGCCACTTTCTTTATCCGCAAGCGTGTACTCCGCATTCGCGACAACATTAAGCTGGGCAAAAACAATAGTATCACCGACCGAAAGAGTGAGCGCCTCAACAACTTACTGTTGGTTGCGCTTGGCCAGAAAAAGATGTTTAAAAAAGTCATTCCGGCCATCCTTCACGTCTTCATTTATGTGGGGTTTCTTGTCATTAACCTGGAAGTACTGGAGTTTGTCATTGACGGCTTGCTTGGCACGCACCGCATTTTTGCTCCCTACCTGGGTAGCTTTTATGGCATGCTCATGAACCTCTTTGAGTTTCTGGCGGTAGCGGTACTCTTAGCTTGCGTGTTTTTCTTAATCCGAAGAAACGTGATGAAGGTAGCGCGATTCCAATCGGCCGAAATGAAAAAGTGGCCCACGTTGGACGCCAACCTCATCCTCATCACAGAAATTGTATTGATGACAGCCATTCTTACCATGAATGCGAGCGATCAATTATTACAGGGTAGAGACGAACACTATGTCGCCACCGGCAATTTATTTTTCAGCTCTTTTCTCATCCCTGCCCTTGAAAACTTCAGTACTTCTACACTTATTTTCATAGAGCGCTTCGCCTGGTGGTTTCACATTATCGGCATTTTAGGTTTTGCCTTATATGTTACGTACTCCAAACACCTGCACATCTTCCTGGCTTTCCCCAATACCTATTACGGCAAGCTGGAAGCAAAAGGTCATATCAACAACATGCCGGTAGTTACCAATGAGGTAAAGTCCATGTTGGGCATTGCCACAGAAGCCCCTGCCCCTCCTACAGAGCCAGGTCGCTTTGGTGCAAAAGATATTAACGACCTGAACTGGAATAATTTATTGGCTGCCTACACGTGTACAGAGTGTGGGCGTTGTACGGCAGAATGCCCCGCCAATCTTACCGGAAAAAAACTGTCGCCTCGTAAAATTATGATGGACACGCGCGATCGTATGGAAGAGGTGGGTAATAGTCTTGCTTCCGGAGGCGCTGGTTTAAACGATGGCAAATCTCTCCTGGGCGATTATATAAGCAAAGAAGAAATCAATGCCTGCACCAGTTGCAATGCTTGTGTAGAAGCCTGTCCTGTGCTCATCAATCCGTTGGAAATTATTATTGAATTGAGACGCTACGTTTCGATGGAAGAATCTGGAGCACCTGCCTCCTGGAACAGCATGTACCAGAATATCGAAACTAATTTTGCTCCTTGGAAATTTTCACCCAGCGATCGATTTAACTGGGCGAACGAAAATAAGTAAGAAGAGCCGGCTCCAATTCCCACATGAAGAACTTGTTTGACAAAAAAGACACCGCAGAAATTCTGGATCGCATCAGCAAGCTAACTCCTGAAACGCAGCGGCTCTGGGGAAAAATGAATGTGGCGCAAATGTTGGCGCATTGCACTACGGTTATTCGCCTTGCGCGCGGTTTGGATAAACCTAAGAGAAGTGTTCTTGGAATACTCATTGGCTGGATGGTGAAGGATTCTTTTTACGGAGAAAAGCCCTATCCAAAAAACAGCGCCACCGCTTCCAGTTTTGTTGTGGCCGATGAGCGGGATTTTGAACGTGAGAAAAAAATATTGACAGAACATATTGTTGCTTTTTCAGAAGGAGGACCCGAAAAGTGTACAACACACCCCAATCCTTTTTTTGGAAAGCTTCGTCCGGATGAATGGGCCCGCGGCCAATACCGCCACCTCGATCATCATTTAAGTCAGTTTGGTGTTTAAGAAGAATTAAATTTTTGCCTGCTATATGAATATTCCTACTGTTGCCGATTTAGTTGCCAAAGGTGAAAGCCCCGAAGTATTGTTTTGGGTGGGTTGCGCTGGTTCTTACGATGACCGTTATAAGCGCGTGACGAAAGCCTTTGTGAAAATTCTAAATGCCGTAGGCACCAAGTTCGCAGTGCTGGGAACTGAAGAAACATGCACAGGCGATCCTGCCCGAAGAGCTGGCAATGAGTTTCTTTTTCAAATGCAAGCTATGGCCAACATACAAGTGTTGAATGGCTACGGCATTAAGAAAATTGTAACGGCTTGTCCACATTGTTTCAACACGATCAAAAATGAATACCCGGAGTTGGGTGGCAACTATGAGGTAATTCATCATTCTACTTTTTTGCAACAGCTTATTAACGAGGGTCACATTAAACTGGAAGGGGGAGGAACCTTTAAAGGAAAGAAAATCACCTACCACGACTCTTGTTACCTCGGTCGTGCCAATAATATTTACGAAGCGCCTCGTCAGGTGTTAGAAATCTTAGATGCCGACCTGGTGGAGATGAAGCGCTGCCGTACCACCGGCTTGTGTTGTGGTGCGGGTGGAGGCCAAATGTTTAAGGACGCGGAAAAGGGTAAGAAAGAAGTAAACATTGAACGTGCGGAAGAAGCCTTGGCCACGGGTGCCACCACCATTGCTGTGGCATGCCCCTTCTGCATGACGATGATGATGGATGGGGTAAAAAATAAGAATCGCGAAGCCGATGTGCAGGTAAAAGATTTGGCGGAACTGATTGTAGAAGCAAAGGGTTTGTAATTTATCGATTAGCCAATTCATTGACTGTTTCCATTGGCTACTTGACACATTTAAATTGATAATCAGAATGGAAGTCCCCTTTAATATACTCCCCGATACCGCCCGTGTCTGGATTTATCAGGGCAACAGACCCTTCAATAAAAGCGATCAAGAAATTCTTTCGAAAGGCCTTTCATCGTTTCTCCAACAATGGACGGCACACGGTAGCGCCTTAAATGCTTCTTTCGATCTGTTGTATGATCAGTTTATCGTAATCGGCCTTGATGAAAGCACTACCGATGCCAGTGGTTGTTCTATTGACAGTCTGGTTAGAAACTTACAGGTATTGGCTTCAACGGTAGGCATTGATTTCTTTAATCGCGAGATGATTGCCTTTCTGCAAAACCAAAAAGTGCAGTTGGTGGAGCGTAAAGCGTTGAAAGACTTTTTCGCTAGCGCTGGAGGAAGTGTCTTAACGTTCAACAACCTTGTTTCCAACGTCAAGGCTCTTCAGACCGAATGGCTGGTTCCTGCGGACACAACCTGGTTGAGGCGTTACATCGCCCCGATTTCGGTATAGAACACTGCTTAGATTTTCGTAGTTTTCGGAATTAGATAGTATGAGATACCTCTTTTTTGTTTTAGCTCTTTTCTTACTCTCCTCCTGTAGTGTAGAGAAAAAAGCCATGAAGGCTTTTAACCGGGGAGAGTATCAAAATGCTATTGGCCTTTTTCAGAAAACACTCAGCAAAAATCCAGGTAAAGCCAATTACTTTATTGCTGAAAGCTATCGTCAATCCAACCGCATAAAAGAAGCAGAACTATACTACGCCAATGCGAAGGGTATCGGCATTAATAAAGACACCGTTCAATACCATTACGCCCAGGCACTGAAAGCCAATGCAAAGTATGCGGAAGCGCTGGTACAACTTAACAACCTGGCCGAAAATGCGGAAGACGATAAATTAAAGCGTCTGGCCAATGCCCAAATCAGTGGTCTGAAAGAAGTAGAAAGTTTAAAGCAACAAAAGAGTTACTACCGCGTGCGCAACCTGGAGGCTTTGAATACAGCAGCTGGTGAATATTCGCCTGCCTACCTTAACAATGAATTATATTTTACTTCCAATCGAGGCTCCGGTAGAATTTACGAAGCTGAGGGCAAGCCCTTTTCTAATATTTACAAAGTTGGTTCACGCGGTGCCAACGTAGATCTAAATACCTTGGCTCCCCTTCCTCCCGTCATTAATACAGAGGGTGTTAATGATGGTTGCGTTACCTTTTCACC
Source organism: Cytophagales bacterium Ga0077538 (assembly GCA_001464155.1). Classification (GTDB taxonomy): domain Bacteria; phylum Bacteroidota; class Bacteroidia; order Cytophagales; family Cyclobacteriaceae; genus Chryseotalea. The sequence goes on from LNEN01000137.1 coordinate 40,411, forward strand.
CGATGGCAAAATTATGGTGTTTGCCAAAGGCAATACCGGTAAGAAAAAAGGTTCTGAAGATGTTGACCTCTACATTTCTCGTTTTCGAAACGGAGAGTGGATGCCCGCTCAGCCCATTACAGGAAGTGTAAACTCACCAGGTCATTGGGAGTCTACTCCGGGTTTTAGTCCTGATGGTAGAACACTTTATTTTTCTTCTTCCCGTCCGGGCGGACAAGGTGGGCTGGATATTTATTCAGCACGCATGGATTCGCGTGGTCGTTTTTCGCAAGTGCGCAACCTGGGGTCTGAGATTAATACACCGGGTGATGAGTATTTTCCTCACATGGCAGAAGATGGAAAATTATATTTCTCCTCCGATGGCCATGCCGGTTTTGGTATGCTCGATATTTTTGTTGTGAACCGGGTGAATGGCCGTAATGTCATTCAAAATTTAGGTGAGCCTGTAAATTCCAGTGCCGATGATTTTGGAATTTTCTTGTTCAAACCCGATCGTGGTTTCTTAACCTCTAACCGCAGCGAAGGAAAAGGCGATGATGACGTGTATACCTTCGTCAACGAAGATCCCAACCTTCGTGTGATCAACTATTACCTGCAGGGCATTGTCTATACACCTGATAAAGAAGGTAAGCTTCAAATACTCCCTAATACAAAAGTCAGTTTGCTCGACAACAAGAGGGAAAGCATGACCGATTATGTAACCGGCAACGATGGGAAATTCTTATTCCGAGTGTATGGCGATGAAGATTACGAATTGTTTGGCGAACTCAGTGGCTACCTCACCAAGCGCCAACCTTACACCACCAAAGGTAAGTCTGTTGATCCTGCCACCTTGAAAGAGTTGGTGACCAACATTACCCTTGATACAATTTTGGTAATGGATCGAATTGAGCTCAACAAAATTTTTGTGTTGGAAAACATTTACTTCGATTTCGACAAATCAGACATCACCCCGCAAGCAGCGGTGGAACTCAACAAGCTGGTTGACATCTTGAAAGATAATGGTGAGATCAAAATAGAGATGGGCTCCCACACCGATAGCGTAGGTACTCAGGATTATAACATCCAGCTTTCCCAACGAAGAGCAGAATCTACAGTGCGGTATTTAATTAACAGTGGCATTTCGCAGGAGAGACTCACCGCCAGAGGATACGGAGAAACGAAACCGGTGGCTCGCAATACCAATCCAGATGGCACAGACAATCCGGTGGGTCGGGCACGCAACCGAAGAACTGAATTTAAGATTGTAGAGATCGGAGAAGTGATTCGTCCTGTTTCGGAAGAAGCCGAGTTTGACGAGGACAAGTACTTTAAAGGAGACGGGAATTAATGAATAATTGACAGTGGACAACTGGCAATTATTTTACTCCTTTTAACATCCTTCTTCCTTATAGCGGAGTATCTAAATCATCTCAATTTTTCTACTTTTGCCATCACATAAATCCACACCATTCGTATGAATTTCCGCATCGAGAAAGACACCATGGGCGAAGTACAAGTGCCCGCAGACAAATATTGGGGCGCACAAACCGAACGCTCACGAAACAATTTTAAGATTGGTCCAGAGGCCAGCAT
>LNEN01000138.1 GCA_001464155.1 Cytophagales bacterium Ga0077538
AAAACAGAGTTTCTTCGAACAGGAAAAGCCGCCTCTGTTACCCGTGGCACTGAATCGCCCACGAATATACGCGGAGGCTACAGCTTATCGCTGGAGGGTAGTGATAGTGAAAAAGGCATCATCATTACTGCCAATGCTATTGATCCCGATTTTATCCCAACACTTGATATGGAGCTAATTGCGGGAAGAAATTATACCGAAGCTGATATGCAGATTTACAAGACCGATACTACCTACGGCTTTATTGTAAATGAATCGACCGTGCATGAACTAGGGCTTGAACCTGAAAATGCTATTGGAAAAAGAGCCAATGTAAACGGACGCAAAGGTGAAATCATTGGTGTCGTGAAAGACTTTCACTTTACCTCTTTGCATGAACCCATTGCCCCCTTTCTGTTTTTTAATGAAGATCAATACAACTACATTTTTGTAAAGCTCCAGGCTGGGCCTTTACAGGAAACCCTCGCCAGTCTTGAGGACGTTTATGCTAAGGTTGTACCGCATCGACCCTTTGAATACGAATTCTTAGATCAACAATATGAAGCGTTGTATACAAGTGAACAAAGACTCAGTACTCTCTTTAGCGTTTTTGCCGGTCTTGCCATGATTATTGCCTGCCTTGGTCTTTTTGGACTTGTCTCATTTTCTGCTTCGCAACGAACCAAAGAAATTGGAATACGAAAAGTACTTGGCGCCACAGCGTCTTCTATTGTTTTATTGATAACTCAGGAATATACACGCTTGATACTCCTGGCCATTATTTTGGCGATCCCGATCTCCGTTTGGATTAACCATTTATTGCTTGATGAATTTGCTTATAAAACAACGGTAGGCCCCACCCATCTTATAAGCATAGCACTCGCTTCTCTCTTAGTAGCTTTAGGCACGGCCAGTTTTCAGGCCATCAAAGCCTCTTTAATTAACCCAAGCGAATCGATGCGGAGTGAATAATCAATTCTTTCTTTTGTAGGTAAAATCATAGGTAGTTGTCCAGCTTGCTCCGTTCGGAGAAGTCTGGTGCAACTGCCTTACTTCATTATTCCCAGCATTATAAAAATGAAATCTCACCCATTGTGTACTTCCATCGGTCAGTCTATGTTGAAACTCAAAACGCATGGCCCCTTCCCTGTAATCTCCGTTTAAAAATTCGCTTACATTAATTCCTCCAGAGCCAACCCACACCTGTTTCCATTTTTTAGTAACCGGATCTACAAAGTTTATACTCTTTCCACTAAAAGGTTGCCCTACAGAAGTCCAACTCTCCAAAATCATACATCCTCCAGAGGCCATCTCTATTTTGGAATGCCCCGCTAACTTTTCAGTTCCCGTTACATAAGCATCCCATTCGCCAATCCAAAAATCAAACTCCCGAGCCTGCGTTATTTCCATGCAGGAAATAGGGTTTTGTGCTTTTACCAGTGGTGAAAACCAAACCATGAGAACAACAAAGTATTTCATATTTTTAGGCTTTAGACAAAGTTTAGCAAAATTGTGCTTTCTAATCTACCACGCGCTGCTGTAGATTTTGTGACTTTTTACACCCAAGTAGCTTAAGGAGATAACCACGACCCATGACCGAAGAAGAGATACGGCAAGAGTACGAGATACTGCACCGCGCCAAAAGCGACTCCAGGCACTTTGGGCTCCTCTATGAAAAATACTTCGACAGGATATTTAATTTTATTTACCGGCAAACAGAAGATGAGGACCTGACATCCGATTTATGTTCACAGACCTTTTTAAATGCGTTGAATAACCTGCAACGCTTCGAGTTTCGGGGACTACCCGTGTCGGCTTGGTTTTACAGAATTGCCGTAAATGAAGTCAACAAACATTATCGCAAAAAAAAGACTGACCGTGTATTTAGTATTGAAGAACTTCGCGTAAAAGAATTATTTGAACAGGGGAACGAAGGTTGGGATGAAGAACTTGTGAATCAGCTTCTTCTGCACTTGAAAGACCTGCCTACAGAAATGCTGGAAGTACTTGAGCTTCGATTTTTTGAAGACAAGGATTTTAAAGAGATTGCTTATATTCTAGAGATAACCGAGAGCGGAGCTAAAATGCGAACCTACAGAGCACTGGATCAATTGCGTAAAAAATTCAATCTTAGCATAAAGTACGATGGGAAGAAATGAGATACGGCTAAGAAGACAGCGCATGGCTGCCGGAAACATTTCTCGTCATAGAAATTATGGCGACTTGATGGAGCGCCATGCCCGCGATCAAAAATGGAAAAGGATGTTCAAAATATTTATTTATTTTTTGATCGTTGCCTTCCTTACCATTGTTTTCATCATTGTGGTACGTTGGGAAAAAAGAAATGCCTCGAAGAATACTACAACAGAATACGTTATACCTTCCTCTTCTCCCCCAACGCTTTCTTGAAGGCATTCCGGCCAATCTCAATGACTTCGTTTGCTCGGTAAAATTCAAAGACACCACAAGCATCGCGGGGAATATCAATTACCAAATCTGGCTTATGTACCTCAATCATTAATTCTGTGAGACGGTCCTGAGTGAGGTCGTACGATTTATTCAGGATATCAAAAAGTCCCAATTTTTCAACTGTCTCTTCTGCACGGCTATCAAAGCGAAGTAATTGGGTTTTGAACTGATCAATCATGCGGAGGTAAGCGCCTCTTTCCTCATTCACAACAATAGGCTCACTGTTTTTTTTCACCTCGGGTACGTTGGCATTCAAATTAACAGCTACCAACCATTCTTCAGGATCTCTCTTTACCAAATTCAGGGGAAGTGGATTAAGTACGCCTCCATCCACCAATTGCTTTTGCCCCTCAATCACCGGGGTAAAAATGGTGGGAATAGCAATAGAAGCGCGTAAGGCTTTGAACAAACTACCGGACCGAAAATAAATTTCCTGGCGCGTGGTTAAGTCAGAGGCTACCGCAGTTAACTGTTCTATGGCTTTAAAAACACGGTCACCTTTTACAAAGCCCTGAGTAGATAAAGTGAAATCCAGCAGTTTGAAAACATCGAAGCGGCTCAAACTGATTAACCAATGCTTGTATTCCACAAGGTGACCAGCACAATACAACCCACCCACGATAGCTCCCATTGAACAACCAGCCACCTCTTTTATAGTGAAGCCTTCCTTTTCCAACTCTTCGATTACACCGATATGCGCCATCCCCCTTGCACCACCACTTCCTAAAACGAGACGAACATTTTTCATAGAATAAAATGCACTAAGCAAAGCACAAAGCTAGGTTCTTTATTAAAATTTGAAAATAACACCTATTGGAAAGCAGAGGCAAGTTCGTTACATTTCCTTAACCTAAACCCAAACCTATGAGGAAAACTATTTTACTCAAGCTAGTCTTGCTATTGCTTGTCGGCATACAAGCCATGGCTCAAAACCGAACCGTTACCGGATCCGTTGTAGACAAATCATCAAACGAGGCAATTGCCGGTGTAAACGTTGTTGTAAAAGGCACTACTATTGGAACAGCAACTGATGCTGACGGTAAATTCAGCCTTTCTGTACCCGAGTCATCCAATACGCTTATCATATCCTTTATTGGATACATAACGATGGAATTAACCATTCCTCCTTCGAATTCAGTATTGGTGTCCCTTGAGTCAGCCGTGGGACAGCTTAATGAAGTTGTGATCTCGGTAGGAAGAGGTTCCGAAAGAACCATTACCGATACACCGCTCCCAATTGATAATCTTTCAGTTGCGGATTTAAAATCTTCCGGACAAGTTTCTTTCGATAAAGCATTACAATATAGGGTGCCTTCATTCAATACCGTAAACACGCCTGTGAATGATGCGACCTCTTTGTTCGATCCTTATGAAATACGAAACCTTGGCCCGAGCCGTACACTAATCCTAATTAATGGTAAGCGTAAGAATTTGACATCACTCGTTTATACACAAACATCGCCAGGTCGTGGTGAAACTGGTGCCGACCTTTCAGCCATTCCAACCGATGCTATTAAGCGTGTAGAAATTTTACGCGATGGAGCCTCTGCTCAATATGGTTCAGATGCCATTGCCGGTGTTATGAACATTATTTTGAAAGATGGCTATGACGCAACCACCGTTTCTATTAACTCAGGGTCAACGTTAAACTATGGTGGCTTTCAATATGGAATTAATTATAACAGCGGTGCCAACTTAGGAAGTAAAGGATTTCTTAATTACCACATGTCCTTAACGCGACAGGAAGCAGCCATTCGAAAAGATAAAATTGATGCGCTCAGCGATGCCAGAGATTTAACGGATAACTCACCAGCCAGCATTGCTCAGGTACAAAACTACCTAAGCAAGTATGCAGATGGAAACAACAAGAATGGTACACCCGATAATACTTCGGCTAAATTTCTTTTAAATGGAGCTTTTGATGTAGGTGCCAATTCTGAGATTTACGCGAATGCAGCGTACGTTTATAGAAAGACACAAAGTAATGCCAACTACCGTCAGCCTTATTGGAGAATAGATCATGGTTTGCTGCACACTCCCAATCCATCTGCGCCAGATTATACAACCAATAGTTATGGAGCACCTGGTTCAGACATTCAAAATGAATTTGTTGCTGACAAAGCAGCCGGAGTTTACCGAGGGTATATTGGTTACCAACCTAGTTTCGATGGTGATCTGACTGATTATAACGGAACTATTGGTATCCGCTCTCAGGACATTGGCGGATGGAAGCAGGATATGAGCCTTACTGTTGGCGGAAACAAAATGCTCTTTACCGTTAACAATACCATCAACCGCAGCCTTCGCTCCAGCAGCCCTGTTTCTTTCAAACCAGGAGGCTTCTCTTTCAATCATGTTGTGGGAAACATGGATTTCTCCAAGGCAATTGCTGACAATGTTTATCTCGCAATTGGTTCGGAGTTTCGTACTGAGACCTACCAGTTAATCGCTGGGGATACTGCTTCCTACTCGGGAGAAGGTGCTAACTCATTCCCTGGCTTCCAGGAGCGCAATGCTATTAAAGCAACCCGATACAATATTGGAGCCTATGTTGATCTGACTTGGGATATTACAGAGGACTTTCTGATTGGCGGTACGTTCAGAACAGAAAACTATTCCGACTTTGGATCTGCCAATGTATTCAAGGCAACCAGCCGGTACAAAATTGGTGAAAGTGTAACCATCAGAGGTGCTGTTTCAACAGGCTTCAGAGCGCCTACACTACATCAACAGTATCTATCCTTAAGTCAGGCATCTTTTTCTGGTGGAGATATTATCATCACAGGGTTGGCGAACAATTACAGTCGTGAAGCAGCTCTGCTAGGGGTGCCCAGATTAAAAGCAGAGAAATCAACCAATCTCTCTTTTGGCTTTGGATACAATCCTATGGGCAACTTCTCTCTTACAGTTGACTACTACTCAATTGACATTACAGACAGAATTGTTTACGGTAACGAAGTAAGCAATGCCTATGTCAATAACATTTCCTTCTTTGTAAACGCAGCCGAAACAAGAACCAGCGGAGTTGACCTGGTGGCCAGCTACCGAAACATTCTCATCGGTCCATCTGCCAAACTTCACCTGAATTTAGCTGGTAACTACACGTTAAATAACGAGTTAGTTGGCGGTTGGCAAGGCGTGAACGAGCAATTTGGTTTGCCCATCTTTAACGATACACAAGAGGCTTTGTTAACCACTAGTCGTCCTACTTACAAGTATATTTTAGGTGCTGATTTATCAATTAAAAAACTGATGTTGAATCTTAATAACACATTGTTTGGACCAACCTCCTTTAACAATGCTGATTTAAGTAATGACCTCGGGCTTAAATTTGAACCGAAGGTGGTTACTGACCTTACCATCGGCTACGTGCTGAATTCAAATGCAAACATTTCCTTAAGCATTCAAAACATTCTGAATGTTATGCCTAAGTATAATCTTAAGCCTTTGAACGATGCCGGCAGAGCCATCCTTGAAGATCCAGCTCAAGTTGCCGAGCAGGTTAGTTACATTACTTTCAATGGTCGTTATCCAGTTCTTTCTTATGATGGTTCACACTTTAGCCAGATGGGAACTACCTTCTTAGCACAATTCAATTACAAGTTCTAATTCTCAACATATTAAAAAAAAAGCCCTTGCGAAAATCGCGAGGGCTTTTTTATTCTCATCAGAGACATTTTACTTTCCTAAAAACTCTGGCTTCCTTTTTTCCAAAAATGCCTGCACCCCTTCTTTGTAATCATGCGAAGTACCTGCTATCTCCTGGCAGTAGGCTTCGT
>LNEN01000139.1 GCA_001464155.1 Cytophagales bacterium Ga0077538
GAGGCCCAGCGGCCTGAGCGACAACGAAATTTGAAAATGTAGAGGATGCAATCTTTAGAAACGAAACATCATACCGGTCCCAAAACCGGATTTACAGCCTTATGCTTGACGGCTAGGGATGTTATATCGCGATTGTTTCGGAATCTGCTTTAAGATCACTTTTTGAGATACTGAAACCTGCCTTTACCGAAACGACTACGTGCAGGCAGATAAGTTCAGCTTGTTATTTTAATTTTTGAAATGGACTATACTTGAGTGGCTTCACAGAGAATTCATTCCTCAGTAATCATGGCGTAAAACGTGCTCGTTACCTTTTACCTATGGCAACAAAAAATTCCTATAGGATATTGGTAGTAGATGATGATCCTGATATTCTTGATCTGTTAGAATACAATTTGGAAAGGGAAGGTTTTACCGTGGCTACGCTGGCCGACAGTACGCGTGCCATTACGCTGGCAAAACTCTTTCAACCCGATCTGATTATTTTGGATCTCATGATGCCACCCCCCAATGGCATAGAACTTTGCCGCGAGTTGAGGAGTAGTAAACAATTCAAAGATGTGTATATTTTCTTTCTCACGGCAAAATCGGAAGCCTACTTTGTAGAAGCAGCCCTTGACACAGGAGGAGACGATTACATTGAAAAGATTATGGGGCTGCGAGCACTTACTTACAAAGTAAGCAGTGTACTAAAAAAGCGCTTTGTCATTAGTAAGCGCGTGGTGGAAGTAAAGATTGGCTCTTTGCGGATTAATCGCAAGTCAAATACTGTAAAGGTTGGAGCAAAGGAAATTGTTCTTAGTAAACCAGAATTTGAACTACTCTATTTCTTTGCCCAAAACCCGCATAAGCCCATTGCCCACAACAACCTCCTCCATAACATCTGGGGTTCGGAGATTTATCTGGTGGATAATTCCTTGGATGTCTACATTGACAAACTATCTAGTAAAGTAGGGATGGAACTTATTCGTAAAACTACGGATAATAAATATCAACTAACTCTTCGTTAGCAGCTGCACACCAACTGCTAACGAAGAGTAGATGATTACTTAGTCGTGTTTTCGTACACGCGAATGGAAGCGACATCTACCTTGTTGTTTTTGCGATCGATATCGGCCATGCGCTGCGAAGGATCAATCTCAAGCGTGGCAATGTCATCGGCTTTTCTGCTAAGCTGTGCGGTGTAGGTAGGATATACCCATGGCCAAGCTTGCAGATCGGTGCGTTTCAGGGCAGGGTCTTCTACACCTTTATTCCCCATCATTTCATTTAGCGGAATGTACAGCATTTCCTTGCTACCATCTTTGTAGGTTACCAACAGATCCACCGGCATGGGGAATTCACCCAAACGCTCTAAGGTAATAAAGGAGGTGCCTTGTTTGTCGATCACACTTTTTACACTGTAATCAATTCGCTTCGTAGTATTTACCCAATAGTTCATGTACCAGCTTAGATTCAATCCACTGCTCTTTTCCATCACACGGATAAAGTCGGTGGGTTCCGGATGTTTGAATTTCCAAGTATTGTAATACCTGCGCATGGCCTTATAAAACTCATCGGTGCCCATCACATACTTAAGCTGGTGAAGGAATACTGTACCCATGGAATAAGCTGCTGTTCCGTACGCACGATTCGTGGTGTAATGGTCGGAGTGCTGACTGATCGGTTCCTGCAAACCACTTTTCACTAAGGCGAAATAGCTGGCATAACTGCCTTTGTGCGATTCTGATATTACATCGCCCGTCATAAAGGCTTCTGATTCCTGTGCGGCAAAATCAGTAAAGCCTTCATCGATCCACGGGTATAATGCTTCGTTGGAGGCCAACACACCCTGGTACCAGCTGTGGGCTACCTCGTGTGCCATTACACCTACCAGGCTACCTACAGATCGCTCTCCGGTAATGAGTGTACACATCGGATATTCCATACCACCATCGCCACCTTGAATGATGGAGTAGTGTTCATAAGGATATTTACCGAAGGTCTTATTCATAAATTCAAAATGCTTTACAGAATAGTCCTTTAACTGTTTCCAGTTGGCCGTTGTCTTTTCTCCCGGCTGGTAGAAAAAATGCAACAAGGGACCGTTCGGAACTTGAGCCGTTTCGTGTACATAGTCAGGGTCGGCAGCAAAGGCAAAGTCAATTACATTTTTCGCCACAAAGTGCCAGGTGGTAGTGCCACTGGGGCGACTTACCTGTGTGCCGGCTTTCTCGTAACCATACCCAATCTTGTCTGCATTTTGCAATACACCCGTACCACCAATCATGTAGCTCGGGTCTGTTGTGATCTTTACATCGAAGTCGCCCCACACACCTTGAAACTCGCGTGCCACATACTGGTAGGCATGCCATCCTTTGAAATCGTATTCAGCCAATTTCGGATACCACTGCGTCATGGAATAGGCAATGCCTTCTTTGCTATTGCGACCGGAACGTCTGATCTGCACAGGCACTTGTGCCTCGAAGGTCATGTCGAAAGTAGTTTTGGCATTCGGATAGATGGGCTTGGCTAAGGTTACTTCCATCACCGTACCGTCTATCTTGTAACTTAAGGCTTTCCCATCTTGCTTCAGGGTTTGAATGTGTTGATAGCCGATTTCACTTTCCGATAATTTTACGATGCGATCGGCTACGCGGGGATCGGGATCAGAGATGTTACGCGAGCGTACATCCATCATACTGCCCGGTTGAAAGGCATTGAAAAAGAGGTGGTAGTAAACCTTGGTGAGGGTGTCTTTGGAGTTGTTTGTATACACTAACTTTTGAGTACCCTGTACTTTGTGAGTTTTCACATTCAGGGTTACCTCCATGGTGTATTCAGCCCGCTGCTGCCAGCGGAAATCCTGGCTTTGCGCCAAGTGGTTGATGCTCAATAAAGCAATGAAAATGAATAGGTTATGACGCATTGAATAGAGTTTTAATTGGAAAGTAAGTATAGGCAATGCCCTGCTTATTCCAAAGGCTTTTTATGCGAGCGAAAGTCAAAAAAGTAGCTGAGGTTGGCGGACAAAAAACTGCTCTCGGAAATCGTGAGCGTCTCACCAGGCAACGCCTTCGGAACGTTGTAGGCATAGGTAATGCCGATGGTTGTTTTTTTAATAGATACACTCAGTGGTATGACCAGCGTATAGTTCATCATGCCGAACTCATGGCGTGTAGTTTCTATGACAGGAAATACTCTTCCATACGTTCTCAGGTTTTGAAAGGCCTCTCGTCTGGTTTGTGGAACAAGAATCTCGGATTCGGTAAAGCTTTCATTTCCAAACAAGACCAGGAAGGAGGGGAGTAAGGTGATGCGTGTAAAAGGGCCAACATTTTTCTTTTGGAGCGTTAAACCGATGGAAGGGGTAAGGCGGTGTACATTTTTATCACCAAAGTAATAGGAATAGGCAAGGCTCGTGGTGAGAATCTTCACATCGAACATGGGTGATACCGTAAAAGAATTGCGATACGGAATGTACGCATCGTCATTGTTGGTGTTATAGAAGTAGCGATCGTAACTGGTGATGAGAGAAAAGTATTTATTGAATAGATAGGAGTAACCCACCGAGGCAATGGTAAGGTAATAGGTCGGATCAAAATCTTTGCTCCAGAATCCTGATACATCACCAAAGAAACCTGAGGAATGATAATAGGAGAGCCCAGAGGAAAGTCCGAAGTTTTCAATGCCCAAGGTTCTTCCGGCAGCCAGTACATTGCTGTTGTAACCAAGGCGTGCCGCGAATTGTGAAGTGCCCTTAGGAGGTTCGGCATTCAGCAAACTATCAATCAAACTGAAGATAGAAGCAGAATCTCCGGTGAGCAGAAAGTCCAGTTCATCACCCAATAATAATGAATCAGCGTCCTGAGCCTGAAGACTCAAAGACGCTGACAAGAGTATGATGAGGAGTATGCCTAAGCGTTTCATGCCGGACGAGCGGCTGTGTATTAGTTATTGCGTTGCTGTTGCTTCTGTTGAATGCGTTCTTTTTGAAGCTCTCTTCGTTGCTGATTGAGTTGCCGTTGTTGCACCTGTTGCATCACCAGTTTGCGGAAGTCTTCTTCTGCTCCGCGAAGGTTCATCAACTTTTCGGGAGATATGGTTTGTCGCAGTTTACCTGAATATTCTTTTTCCAGATTCAGGTTTTCCTGTTTCAGTTTATACTCTAAATCCAACAACTCTTCAGCAGGTTTTCCCTGTTGCTTGGCCTGGTTGTATTGATGCTTCAGTCCTCGTTGCTTTTCGGAATACTCTCGGTACAGAGGCCAAAACTTTTCTGCCTCTGCAGGCGTCAATCCGAGGCGCTCGGTAATGTAAGCCACCCGGGCGGCATTGATCTTTTCACGCACAGCAGGATCGTGCGGACCAGGTCCCTGATGTTCTCCTGGTTCTTGGCCCCACGCGAGCAGGGTGCTCAGTACCACTAGTGTGATGCTATGGTTATCAAGTTCTTCTAAGAGGTCATTCATGCTTTCGTCTGCCCACTGCAATTCGAAGACAGCTTCCTGCAGGGCTTCAGCTTCTTCGGTAGTGGGGTTCATCTCGTTTATAAACTCTTCGTACGAGAGGTTGTCAGCATCCGCTAAGTAGCTGATCAGTTCTTCCGTTTCGATATTGGCCAACAAGCTTTCGGTTTCCTGCACTTCTTGTTTTGTAAACCAAAGCACACCCGCTACAGCAATCACAATGAGTGGAAGTGCATATTGAAGCGTATAACGAAAAGCAGTTTTCGCTTCGCGAGGTTTAGCCTGCTCGATACGGGCGGAAATCCTTCCGGGAAGCGCATCAAAATAGCCTTCAGGCGCACCTAAGAGGTCTTTTTTGGGGATGTCTTCAAAATTCTTCATGTCTACGGGTGTTTTGACTCAGTTTCCTGTCCTGGGTTTAATCAATGAATCACAAATTCTTCAATTTTTTTGACTGCGTGATGGTAGCTGGCTTTTAACGCCCCTACACTTGTATTGGTGATTTCAGACATTTGCTCGTAGGTAAGGTCTTCGTAATACTTCATGTTAAAGACAAGTCGCTGTTTATCGGGCAATTGTAAGAGGGCTTTTTGTAATTTTAATTGAATTTCATCCCCACTCAATCCGGGCTGAGCATCCAATTTGGCACTCAACTCTCCGGCCACATCGCCAATGGGTAAAAAGAAGCGCCTTTTCTTTCGTTGCAAAAAACTCAGGCACTCGTTGGTGGCTATTTTATAGATCCAGGTAAAGAGTTGAGAGTCTTCCCGAAAATTGCCAATGTATTTATGAATTTTGATGAAGACTTCCTGCGTAACATCATCGGCATCATCATGATCAATAACCATTTTCCGCACATGCGAGTAGACGCGCTGTTGATAGGCGCGTACCAGCAGGTTAAAGCCGTAGTTAAGGGTTTCAGGATTCCGGATTTTCTCCAGCAGGTCTTTGTCTTCCAAGGCCTTTTTTGTTCAAGTTAATGCTTAGAAGGCTGTTGGAGCAAAAGGTTTAATAGGGTAGGAAAAGAATTTACCGGTTTGACCTTCTTGGGAATGATTTTAAAGCCAGAAGCTATTTTCAAAGAGTCTTTATTTTCGTTGCCTAATCAGCCCCAAACAACACTACTAAAAACAGCTTTTTTACAGCTGGTAAAATTGTGAAACGCGAAGCAGTGGAAAACGTTAAAGAGGACTGTTTAGAAAGTTGACATGAATACAGAAGCCATCCAAAAGTTTAAAGCGTACTTTACCGACATGCAGGGGAGTGATCCTGCTCGCCTCGATGAAATTTATGCAGACCAGGTGATCTTCATAGATCCGATTCATCAACTAAGAGGAATCGAAAATCTGAAAAGTTACTTTTCGAAACTGAATGAAAACTTGCTGGAGGGTTCTTTTCAGTTTACAAATGAATCAATAATTGATAACACCGTCTACCTGCAATGGGAAATGAAGGTGAAACTGAAGCGACCTAAGCAGACGGTAAAGGCTACGGGCATTTCAGTACTGATCGTTGAGCAAAAGGTAATGAGTCAGCGAGATTATTTTGATGCCGGTGAGTTGTTCTATGAAAACATACCAGTTTTAGGAAGCATCATTCGTTTCTTAAAAAGAAAAATTGCCAGTTCGTAAAGATACCTAATCGGATTTATCAACTCTCCTGATGAAATTTAGTAGAAGTATTTTCGTGAGCAGGTCGCTCCAGGGCCGCTGGGCCCCGCATACTCCCTCAACGCTGTATTCTATCCGCACCTTCCCATCCAGACCAAAGATAGAATAAGGCGTTTCGTGAGTATGCTGATAGTTTAAAGAACAAACAGTCTTCATCGACAGCCAGCGAAACTGTTATCTCACAGGTTACTCATGTTCATCACAATTTGAAGGGTGACCGATGCCTTCTGAAGGTTAACCGAAGGCTTTTCAAAGTTGACCAGGGGAATTTTACAGTTTGCCAAAAGCTATCCAAACTTTACAGCTGGCTTTTTAACTTTTACCGAAGGCTTTTCAAAGGTTACCGATGTGTTTTTATTTTTTGCAGAAGGCTCTGCAACTTTTACCAATGTGCCTACACAGTTTACCGGAGGCTTGACAAGTTTTACCAACCGGTTTTTAAGTTCTGAACTGGCGCGCGTTTGCAACGCGTGCCTGCTTCTACTAATACATTCTGATTTTTTGTACTTGTATAACGGAACTAGTAGAGACTAGGCTGGTTTGTGAGGACACAAACCAGGGAAAGGAGGCATCAGGAGAATCTTCAAAATTTCAAATAGCCAAATCTTCAAATTCTCAAATCATCAAATCTTCAAATTTGCACATCAACGAATCGTTTCCAGCGTATCCACGAGTAATTCAAACTGCTCTTTGGAGTGTGCCGGGAAGTTGGCGAAGCGCAGTTGTGTCTCTTTGGCTTTACCATACCCATCACCAGGGTACAGACCTTTTGTTTGCAAGGCCAGGGTTATTTCTTTTGTCTTGGAGCCTGCCTCTGCTACAATCACGGTTTTGGATTGTAAGGAAGAATCTTTGACAAAAGCGTTTAAGGAAGGATGTGTTTGCAAGGCCTGGTAGAGAATAGCCGCTTTGTATTCCGTTTCTCTTCGCAGGGTTAGGATGCCACGTCTCAGGAAATCTTCAACCACATGTCCCAGCACATAAATGGCCAGCACATTGGGTGTTTCAGGTGTCTGATGCTTTTTGGCAAAGCTAGACAGCGTTGGCAAGTTGTGATACGTACCGATATTCACTCCTTTCTTCTGCAGTGCTTCTGCTTTCGCAAGACAACGTTCATTCACAATCCACACCCCTAAACCTGCAGGCATGCCAAAGGCCTTCTGCACCGAGAAGAATACTGAATCCACTTGATTGAAGTCAATGGCCGGGTAGGGAAGTGAAGACACGGCATCGACTATGAGCAAGGCATTGGGGTTACTCTTTCGCAGCGCATAGATTTTCTCTAGCGGCCAGGAAACTCCTGTACTCGTTTCATTATGTGTAACGGCAATCAGCTCTGCACTGTCAGAAATAACAACCGGTTCTGTAAACCCTTGTCCTTCTTTTACTTCCAGCGCAAGTGCTTTCTTTTGGAGTTGTGTGGCGATTTCGTGGTAACGCTTCGAGAAGGCACCATTCACGAAGTGATACGATTCTGCTTCTACTAAATTCTGTATGCTTCGCTCCCAAACTTCTGTGGCTGATCCTGTAAACAGAATGGCATGAGAGGAGGGTATGCTTAACAACTCGCGTAATCCTTCTGTGGTCTTTTGGGAGATCTTTTCAAAACTGGAACTGCGATGGGAAAGGGAGGGTATGCCATCGCGCAAGGCGCGTTTGATATGGTCCGAAACGGTGAAGTAAAGCTGTGATGGGCCCGGAGTAAAGTTAACCATGTTCGAGGTGTTCAATACTTAGTATCCTTTTGCTCGCAGCTTCTCTTCGAAAGCGGCACCCACCTTCATGCCCCATTGCTGTCCTACTTCCATAGACTCTTGCATCAGGAAGGGACTCTTTTCGGCATACTTTTTTCCTACAGGCGTCTGATAAAAGGTGATCATCTCTTGCAGGTCTTTTTCGCTTAAGTGTTTTTCATACACAGGCACCAACATGGTCACCAACTCATCCAAAGATGTATTGGCAAACTCCGCTTCAAAGGCATTCCAGACACTATCCGGCACTTCCGATTTCTGTTCTTTAAACATGCCAATCATTTGCTTGATCGCCACACTAAAGGTAGCCTCAGTACCAGCGACTTGCAGCATTTTCTTCAGGGTAGCAGGGTAGGAGGTTTTGCTTTGTGCGAACGACTGGCTGCCCATGAATAGCAAAACGAAAAGGATGCTTATTTTTTTCATACTTGGAAAGACTTACTTATAAGAGTTCAGTGGTCAGCTCGAAACTTTCAACAGCGGAATCCAGCACCTTCGTGTTTTCACATTTCAAGATACGGGTAGGGAACTTCTTTATGAGACGATAGTCGTGGGTAGCCATGATAACGGCCGTTCCACTTTTATTGATTTGCTGAAACAACTTGAGTATACCATCCGATACTTCAGGATCTAAGTTTCCGGTAGGTTCATCGGCAATTAACATCACGGGTTCATTGAGCAAGGCACGGGCAATCACCACCCGTTGTTGCTCCCCACCCGAAAGTTGATGGGGCATTTTCTTCTCGACAGACCCCAAGCCTACTTGCATGAGTACTTCCGAAAGCCTGTTCTTTATTTTAGCAGACTCTGACCAACCGGTGGCCTTCATCACGAAGGTGAGATTCTCGCCAACGGTGCGGTCATTAAAGAGTTGAAAATCCTGGAAGATGATGCCCAGCTTTCTGCGCAGCAACGGAACTTGCGAAGGCTTGATTCCACGAATGTTAAAACCTGCTACACTGATATCGCCCAGGCGCAAAGCCAGGTCGGCATAGAGCGTTTTTAAGAGCGATGATTTTCCAGACCCGGTGCGTCCTACTAAGAAGACAAACTCACCCTTTTCAATGTCCAGGTTGAGATTCCCCAACACGGTGTTGTGATCCTGAAAGATGGTGGCGTCCTTAATGCGAACGATGGGGTCGTTTGAAAACATAGGCTAGTAAAAAACAACTTTCAAACCTCAAATTCCAAGCCTTGAAATCTGGGGTTTGAAACCTGAGATGGATATTATGAATTAGCTTTTTTATGGTCGGCCAAAAACTTAGCCAAGCCTGAATCTGTCAGAGGGTGATTCAATAAAGCGGTGATCACATTCAACGGACAGGTAACTACATCCGCTCCAATTTCTGCACATTTAATTAAGTGCATGGTATGGCGTACGGAAGCAGCCAGAATTTCTGTTTCAAATCCGTAGTTATCGTAGATCATGCGAACCTGAGCAATGAAGTCAAGGCCGTCTTGTGAAATATCATCCAATCTTCCTACAAAAGGAGAGAGGTAACTGGCTCCAGCTTTGGCGGCTAAAATAGCCTGACCTGGAGAGAACACTAGTGTACAGTTGGTGCGGATGCCTTCGCTGCTAAATTTCTTAATGGCCTTGATGCCCTCTTTAATCATGGGCACTTTTACCACAATCTTATCGTCAATCTTTGCCAGTTCGTAGCCTTCCTTCATGATCCCTTCAAAGTCTGTGGCAATCACCTCGGCACTCACGTTATTATCCACAATGTTACAGATGGCCTTGTAATGCGCTCGCACATTGGCATCGCCCTTAATGCCTTCTTTGGCCATTAAAGACGGGTTGGTAGTAACGCCATCCAATACACCTAGATCATAGGCTTCGCGGATTTCGTTCAGATTAGCAGTATCAATAAAGAATTTCATGGAAAGTAGTGGTTAACGTTTCCCAAAGGTAGAAAAACTACAGAGTCGACAGGCCAGACTTGCTAGAATTTGTTGGACTAAAT
This sequence comes from Cytophagales bacterium Ga0077538, assembly GCA_001464155.1. Taxonomy (GTDB): domain Bacteria; phylum Bacteroidota; class Bacteroidia; order Cytophagales; family Cyclobacteriaceae; genus Chryseotalea. The sequence continues at coordinate 9,837 of LNEN01000139.1, forward strand.
GCGTGTATTGAAGGCTGGGTGTTAAAAGACTCTCTGCACCCGATTGAAAGAGAAAAAAGTGCAAGCCAACATCGCATCGCTACAACCGCCTACCCTTGCTACCTTCCGATCCTGGGGGAGTTCAGCAGGAGCTGATCGTGCCGACTTGCGATGCAAAGATACACAGCAAATGGCAATTAACAATTATCAGTTAACAGTTAACTGATAACTACTTGGCCAGTCCGGTAGCGTAGAGGTTAAACTCCAGAGAAGTACACTCCCCAAAGCCATCTGCTTTTAGATCTTCGAAGATCTCGCTGTCAAATTCCAGGTTGCGTTGTTCGGGTTCACCGCTTACGGGTATCATTAACTCAGTGCCTTTAAATTCAATCGGGTTTACCTTTACCAGCACTTTATATCCTTCAAATTCTTTTTTGAAGTACTGATGAACGATGTTGTTTGATTTTGCCATTTATCTTTAACGCATGGAGCGACTCATTCTTCCGGAGCAGATACCCACCGAGCGCCTTTTGATGCAGCGTCAAAGGTACGAAGATGCGGAAGAAATTTTTTATGCCTATGCCAGCAAGCCAGAAGCCACCCGCTATGTTTCATGGCCTACGCACCAATCCATTCGCACCACGCGCGACTACTTACAATACGCCCGAAGCGCCAGGAACCTGGGCTTGGATTATACTTACAGTATGAGACTTGTTGAGACCTCACAACTGGTTGGTTCTTATGGTGTTATTAATGAGAATGGAAGGATACAATTTGGCTATATTCTAAGCCCTACCTATTGGAATAAAGGCTTGGCCACAGAGGCTTGCCGGGGCGTTACTACACTACTCAATTCATTGCCTTCCATCCATCGCATTGGCACCTATGTCGATTGCGAGAACACAGCTTCGATTCGTGTGTTGGAGAAATGCGGGTACCAACAAGAGGCTAAGTTGCGCCATTGGATGCGCTTCCCTAATCAGGAAAATTTGGCCAAGGACTGTTGGGTATATGTGTGGCCCAAAAGCAATGAAGCATGACTCTGATCGTAACCGAGTTTTATGCAAAAGATCGAGCCGCCTGGCGAAAGTGGCTCGAAAAGAATCATGCAAAGGCTGAACGGGTCAGATTGATCTTTTACAAGAAAGGTGCTTCTAAAACATCGGTAAGCTATGCGGAAGCCGTAGAGGAAGCCTTGTGTTTTGGTTGGATTGACAGTAAACCCAATAAACGGGATGAAGAAAGCTATGTGCTGTTATTCACAGAACGCAAACCCAAGAGTGTGTGGAGTAAGATAAACAAGGGGAGGATTGCCGAACTACTGAAGCAGGGGAAGATGACAACGTTTGGACTTGCTAAAATTGAGCGAGCAAAGTTGGACGGTTCGTGGGAAGCTCTGGACGAGATTGAAGAATTGATCATGCCACCTGCTTTGCAGAAAGCCTTTAAAGGCAACAAGGTCGCCTTGTCTAATTTTAACAACTTCCCATCCAGTGTTAAGAAAGCCATCTATCAATGGATAGTCAGTGCCAAAACGGAGCACACGCTAAAAAAGAGAGTAACAGAAACCGTTGAAAAGGCAGCGGAAAATATACGCGCCAACCAGTGGAAGCCTTCTACAAAATAGTTGCTCTTTGTGGTTCGAATTCAGGTAAGGTGATACTAGCTAATAGCTTGGTTTCCAATAAGTCAGCCCATGCCAGCAAATAGATGATCACATCTGCTTTTAGGTTGTGCTTTATGTTTCTTTTTTCAAGCGGTAATGAGCGAAGCACTTCACCATCCGACAAGCGTTCCAGGTGTTTAAGGTCATCCACATCAAAGCCGACTGCGAGTAATTCACTTACCAAATCATCGAAGCGCAAACCGCTGGTGGGGCAATAATCATTTAGTTGTTCACTCCAGTCTCCATATCGCTCCATAGCCTTGGCATGGATTTCATCTTTGCGCTGCTGGGTTATTTCTTGCGCCAGAAAGCCACAGTTACAAGAACCCATGTGACCCCACTGATACTGGTTGCTGGTGGAAAGCGTCTTGGCTGTCTTGCGTAAAGCGTCAATAAGTTGAACCGATGGTCTTGCCATAAAAACTGTCTTTTTGCTTTAACAACTTTGCGGCTATGAAGTTATGGGAAATCGCGTTTAACTTGGGGCTTCTTGATAAGATTTTATGAGACTACTAGTACGTTTAGTAATCCTGGCCTGTGTAGGCTTCTGGAGTTGTTCAGATAAAAAGGAAACCAAGTTGCAGGAAGGAGTGGGCATCAACCTTTCCTACCTCGATACAACCTTAAGTCCACGCGATGATTTTTTCAAGTATGTGAACGGAGGTTGGTTGGCCAAAAGCACTATTCCAGCTGACCAGGGTTCGTGGGGAAGTTTTGCTGAATTGCGCGAAAGCAATCAACAGGTTTTATTAGAGATACTGAAGAAAGCTGCATCTAGTGATCGCTATCCCGAAGGATCAGATCAGCGAAAAGCAGCTGATTTCTATTCGGTTGGGATGGACTCTTTGCTGGCCGAGAAAGCCGGAGTAAGTGTGTTGAAACCTTATCAGGAAAAGATTGAGCTGATTAAGAATAAAGCTCAGATTCAGAGCTATTTAACGGACGATGTACTGACGGGTACCAGCGCCTTTTTCGGGCTCTTTATTTTATCCGATTTACAGAACAGCGACAAGCTCGTACCCTACATTGGTTCGGGTGGTCTTGGTTTGCCGGAGCGCGACTATTATTTAAAGACGGATGCTAAGTCGAAGGAAATACGAGAGAAGTATAAGCGGCACATCGCCAACCTTTTCCAATTGGCCGGTGCCAAGGAGGCAGATGCCATCCGGCAAAGCGAAGTGGTGTTGAGGTTGGAAACACAGTTGGCCAAATCAATGCTCAGCAAAGAAGATAGTCGAGACCCCTACAAGTTGTACCATCCTAAATCCATAGCCGAACTCTATAAGCTGGTGCCTTCGGTTGACTGGACTACTTATTTTGAAACACTGAGTATCACAGCCGATACCGTGATCGTCACCGAACCTGCCTTCTTAAAGGAGTATGAGGTGATTGTGAATACCTACAAAATGGAAGATATCAAGACCTATTTAAAAGCATCCTTGCTTCGTAAGGCAGCCCCCTTGTTAAACAATGCTTTTGTAGAAGAGTCCTTCAACTTTAACCGCAAGTATCTGGCGGGTGTAGAGAAGATCAGACCGCGTTGGAAGCGGGTGATGGACATGACAAACACTGTGTTGGGAGAGGCCATCGGCCAATTGTATGTAGAAGAAACCTTTCCGCCTGAAGCCAAGCAGAAAGCCTTAGCGATGGTAGAGAACATCAAACTGGCTTTTGCTGATCGCATTAAGCACCTGGAATGGATGTCGGACTCCACCAAGATGATGGCCTTGAAAAAGCTGCAGTCCTTTACCGTAAAAATTGGGTATCCCGAAACCTGGAGGGATTACGTGGGATTGCCGGTGAGCAAAGCCCCCGAGACAGCTTCTTACTTTGCCAACGTCATGAATCCAGTAGATAAGTCGGAGTGGCAGATGACTCCTCAAACCATCAACGCTTATTACAATCCACTCTTTAATGAGATCGTATTTCCGGCAGCCATACTTCAGCCCCCTTTCTATGATTATAGAGCCGATGAAGCAGTGAACTATGGCGGTATAGGTGCTGTGATCGGTCATGAACTTTCTCATGGCTTCGATGACCAGGGAGCTAAGTTTGATGCACAGGGCAATCTCAAGAACTGGTTTGATAAACAAGACTACGAGAATTTTCAAACAAAAGGGAAGGCGTTGGCAACCCAGTATGATCGCTATGAACCCTTACCCAAGGTGTTTGTGCAAGGACAATTTACCCTGGGTGAAAACATTGGTGACCTGGGAGGTGTAACCGTGGCGTATGAAGGTCTGCAACGCTTCTTGCGTGAGAACCCGGAGAAGCATCCTGGTTTGATCGATGGCTTTACACCCGAACAGCGCTTCTTTATTTCGTGGGCCACCATCTGGCGTGTGAAGTACAGAGACGAAGCCTTGCGAACGCAGGTCTTAACCGATCCACACGCTCCGGGCATGTACAGGGCAAACGGTCCGCTAACGAACTTCCCCGCTTTTTATGAGGCCTTTGGGGTGAAAGAAGGAGATAAAATGTTTAAAGCAGAGGCGAACCGCGTGAAGATATGGTAGGACTCAGTATTAGAATACTGAATTCAAAAAAGGAAGGTATAGAAATGCTGTAATCCTCTAGCCATTAGACCGTGATTTCAGGATTGACTACTCATTACTAGTCACATTTTTGGATTTTGTGATTTGTAATTTGCAATTTCTTGTTTTATACTTGCCGAGTATTTGAACTAAACTCATGGGAAGAGGAGATAAAAAATCAGCAAAAGGAAAAAGAACCATTGGTTCTTTTGGTAAGGCTAGAAGCCGTAAGGCCATTAAGGAGAAGATCAAGCGTACTGCCTCTAAGAAAGTAGGAGCAACGGCTACAACAACTGCAAAACCTAAGAAGACAGCCCGTAAGAAGGCTGAATAAGTAAATATGAAATTCATTGTAAACAACGCTTGGTGGTGGCACAGGTCGAAACTCGATCGGTGTACAGCTATGCGCTAGGTTTACAATAAACAAGTAAACAGAGGCCTGTTCCGATCAACGGAACAGGCCTTTTTGTTTTCTATCCAGTCAACTATGAAAAAGTTTAAACTAAAAACATTGCATCGAACCTTATTGGCAGACACTATTACGCCTGTCAACATCTACTTAAAACTTAGGGATGTGTATGCCGGGAGCATTCTGCTCGAGAGTTCTGATTATCATGGAGATGAGAACAGCTTGTCGTTCATCTGTTGTGATCCCATTGCTTCTTTCAAAGCACAGCAGGAGCAAGTAGAGATCCAATTTCCGGATGGTACCGTGGAGCGAAGTGAGAAGAAAGGTGACGTGATACAGGCACTGGATCACTTCATCAGTAGTTTTGAACAAGATGCCAGCCTTCAATCGCCCTACAATCCTTCCGGCATTTTTGGGTATACTGCCTACGATGCTATCCGCTTTGTGGAGGACATTGCAATCCATCCATCCGCCATCACAATCCCCGATATTCAGTACAAGTTGTACCGCTACGTGATCGTAGTCGATCATTTTTCCAACCAGCTTAGCTTGTTCGAGCATGTGGTGGAAGGAGGAGAGGCTGCGAACAGCGACCACCTCACCAAGCTTCAACAGCTCATCTTCAGCAATCGGGTGGCAACGTATTCCTTTGAAAAAGCAGGAGAGGAGACGTCCAATTATTCCGATCAGGAGTTTGTAGACTTGCTTGAGAAAGGAAAGCAACATTGCTATCGTGGAGATGTTTTTCAGATTGTACTCTCCAGGCGTTTTACCAGCTCCTTTAAAGGGGATGAGTTTAATGTGTACAGAGCCCTTCGCTCCATTAACCCTTCGCCTTACCTTTTTTATTTCGACTACGGAAATTTTAAACTCTTCGGTTCTTCACCGGAAGCGCAAATACAGATTCAAAAAGACAAAGCATTCATTTTCCCCATTGCCGGAACCTTCCGCAGGTCGGGCAACGATCAGGAGGACTTGGTACTCGCTGAAAAGTTAGCAGCCGATGAGAAGGAAACGGCAGAACACATCATGCTCGTAGACCTGGCCAGGAATGACATGAGCCGACACGCAGCACAGGTAAAAGTGGAAGTGTTTAAAGAAGTACAATTTTATTCGCACGTAATTCACCTGGTGTCGAAGGTGAGTGGCCAACTCAACTCGAATGTTTCCGCCTTGGAATTAGCGATGGACACCTTCCCGGCAGGAACCCTCTCCGGGGCACCCAAGCACAAGGCCATGAGTCTGATCAGTCAGTATGAAAATGTAAACCGTGGTTTCTATGGAGGAGCCATTGGTTTTATCGGATTCAATCGTTCGTACAACCATGCTATTAGGCCGGTGCCGGTGTGGTGGCTAAGTCAAGCACCGAAAGTGAATTGCAAGAAGTAAACAACAAGCTGAGCGCCTTGCGCAAGGCGATAGAATTTGCCCAAAACATATGAGTGCGACCATGAAGATTTTAGTTCTCGATAATTACGACTCCTTCACCTATAACCTGGTGCACATACTGCGTGCGTTGGGTCATCAGCCAGATGTTATTCGCAATGATAAGATGCCGGTGGAGGCTGTGGCAGCGTATGATAAGATTCTACTGTCACCAGGGCCTGGTATTCCGGACGAAGCTGGCATTATGAAGCAGGTGATTCAGGAGTATGCACCTACTAAGAGCATATTAGGTATTTGTCTGGGACATCAGGGCATTGCTGAAGTATTTGGCGCGAAGCTTTACAACATTCCGAAAGTATTGCATGGCGTAACCTCACATTCTACTGTGTTGGATCCGGAGGAATACCTGTTCAAGGAAGTAACGTCTCCCTTTCAAGCGACACACTATCATTCCTGGGCTGTTGTACCGGAGAGTCTACCCGAAACCTTGAAAGTAACCGCGGTCAACACCGAAGGCCTCATCATGGGCTTGCGCCACGTCCGCTATGATGTACGAGGACTACAATTTCATCCGGAGTCAATTATGACACCCGAGGGAGAACGTATGATGCATAACTGGTTAAAGCAATAAGTATGAAAGGGATCTTAGATGAATTGATCAGTCACCAGCCACTTACCAAAGAGAGCGCACATCGTGTATTGGTAGAGGTAGCGTCCGGCAAATACAATCCCAGTCAGATAGCCTCCTTCATGACTATCTACATGATGCGCAGCATTACCGTGGGGGAGTTGCAAGGGTTTCGTGATGCGATGCTGGAACTTTGTGTACCAGTACACTTCGATGCTCCGGTCATGGATGTGTGTGGTACAGGGGGTGATGGTAAAAACACCTTTAACATCTCTACACTCTCTGCTTTTGTGGTAGCCGCAGCCGGACAACCCGTGGCCAAGCATGGAAACTATGGCGTGTCCTCGGTGAGTGGTTCGTCAAACATGCTGGAGCACTTTGGATACTCGTTCACCAACAACCACGATGCGTTGAAGCGAAACCTGGAGGAAGCCAATATCTGCTTTATGCATGCGCCCTTGTTTCATCCGGCCATGAAAAACGTAGCCCCTATCCGTAAGGAGCTAGGTGTGAAAACGTTTTTCAACATGTTAGGGCCTATGGTAAATCCTGCGTTTCCATCGAAGCAATTGGTAGGTGTCTTCAATTTAGAATTGGCCCGACAGTACGGCTACCTCTATCAGCAAACCAATAAAGAATACATCATCCTGCATTCGCTGGATGGATACGATGAGATTTCACTTACCGGTTCTTTTAAGATGTTTAGCAATAGTGGTGAAAAGCTGTTGGACCCTATTGACTTACAGATGCCAAAACTGAAGGCTGATGAAATTAGGGGTGGAGAAACAGTAGAAGACGCTGCCCACATCTTTCTCAACATTCTACAAGGTAAGGGAACCGATCAGCAAAAAAGTGTGGTAGTGGCCAATGCAAGCATGGCCCTTTTTGCCGCCAATCAAACCCAAGGTATGGAGATGGCGCGAAGCAGAGCAGAAGAAGCGCTAGAATCCGGCAGAGCCTATACTAGTTTTAAAAAATTACTTAATCAACAATAATAGGAAGCATGAATATTTTAGATACGATTATCGCCCATAAGTATAAAGAAGTGGAGGATAGAAAATCACTCTATCCTGTTAAACTCTTAGAGAACACCATTTACTTTTCTTCTCCCACGGTATCGCTTAAAAAGTATTTGTTGCGGGAAGACAAAGCAGGCATCATTGCAGAGATCAAGCGAAAGTCACCTTCAAAGGGATGGATCAATCCTTACGTCTCTATCGAGCGTACTTCGATTGGCTACATGCAGGCGGGGGCTTCAGCGCTTTCTATTCTAACCGATAAAGAGTTCTTTGGTGGCAACAACGAAGACCTCATGATTGCCCGGAAATTTAATTTCTGTCCCATCCTTAGAAAAGACTTTGTAGTGGATGAGTACCAAATAGTAGAAGCAAAATCGATTGGAGCTGATGCTATCCTTCTCATTGCGGCTGCCCTCACCCCAGAGCGTATAAAAGCATTGGCAACTTTAGCCCATTCACTTTCCTTGGAGGTGTTATTAGAGGTTCACAACCTGCAAGAGCTACAAGCCAATCTCGAATGTGGTGCTGATTGCATCGGTGTGAATAACAGAAATCTGCAAACGTTCGAAGTAGATGTGAATCTTTCCAAGCAATTAAGCGAACACATACCTGCTTCGGTTGTTAAGATTTCTGAAAGTGGTATTACAGCTGCGTCTACTATTCAAGACTTGCGGGGGTACGGTTACAAAGGCTTTCTAATGGGTGAACATTTTATGAAAAGCAGTAGACCCGAGCGTATGGCGCGCGAATTTATAGATGAGTTAATGGAGTTGGTATGAAGAGAAAGTTATTCGTAAAAGTGTGTGGCATGCGGGAACCGGAGAATATTCTGAGTGTAGCGGCTCACGAGCCTTCTCTGATGGGTTTTATTTTCTATCCAGATTCTCCGCGCTATGTGGGTGATTCATTCCGTGTCCCTTCTACGCTTTCACCTTGCGTGAAACGCGTTGGTGTCACGGTTAACGAATCTGTTCAGCAGGTAAAAAACCTGGTGACTACCCATCATTTAAACTTTGTGCAACTTCATGGCAATGAAACGGTAGAGGAGTGTAAGAATTTATACCAAGAGGGTATTTCTATCATCAAGGCGTTTTCAATTGATGAGACGATGGATTTTTCTATTACTCACGACTTTCAACCGTATGTGGAGTTTTTTTTATTTGATACAAAAGGGAAACACCACGGTGGAAACGGAAGGCGTTTCGATTGGAAACTGCTGGATAAGTATACAGGACATATTCCTTTTTTAGTGAGTGGTGGTATCAGTGTCGAGCATCTCACCGAAATAGAAAGATTACAGCATCCCAGCTTTGTGGGGATTGATGTAAACAGTGGAGTGGAGATTGTGCCTGGGCAAAAGGATGAAGAAAAAGTAAAATCGATTGTTCAATTTTTTAAATGATACAACATGAAATTTGACGTTGACAAGGATGGCTACTATGGTTCGTTTGGAGGAGCTTACATACCAGAAATGCTCTATCCGAATGTAGAAGAATTACGTTCCAAGTATTTGTCCATTATTCAGACAAGTGATTTTGTTGAAGAGTTTCAATCACTGCTGAAGAGTTATGTGGGGCGGCCTACGCCTTTATACCTGGCAAAGCGCCTTTCTGAAAAGTATCAGGCATCCATTTATTTAAAGCGTGAGGACTTGTGCCACACAGGAGCGCACAAGATCAACAACACCATCGGGCAGATCTTACTAGCCAAGCGCTTGGGAAAGCAAAAGATTATAGCAGAGACGGGTGCCGGTCAACATGGTGTGGCCACAGCTACGGTGTGTGCACTGATGGGTATGGAGTGCATCGTCTATATGGGTAAACACGACATGGAAAGGCAAAGACCTAACGTAGAGCGCATGCGTATTCTGGGTACTACTGTTGTGCCAGCCTTAAGCGGCAGCATGACCTTGAAAGATGCTACCAATGAAGCCATGCGTCATTGGATTAATAACCCTACGGATACGCATTACATCATTGGTTCGGTGGTAGGTCCACATCCTTATCCGGATATGGTAGCACGCTTTCAGTCTGTGATCAGCGAAGAAATCAAGAATCAATTGTTGACTGAGATAGGAAATCCCTTTCCGGATTATGTACTCGCGTGTGTGGGCGGTGGAAGTAATGCAGCCGGGGCCTTCTATCACTTTTTGAATGATGAACATGTACACCTAATCGGAGTAGAAGCAGGCGGACATGGTGTGGATAGTGGTGAATCCGCAGCTACCACAGCACTGGGTAAGCCAGGCATACTTCATGGAAGCAAAACCTTGCTGATGCAAACAGTAGACGGCCAAGTAGTAGAACCCTATTCGATTTCTGCGGGCTTAGATTATCCAGGCATCGGTCCTTTACATGCTCATCTCTTTGAAACAGGACGCGTAGAGTTTATGAGTGTAACGGATGATGAAGCCATGGTGGCCGGTATTGAGTTGAGTAGAACAGAAGGTATTATACCTGCTATTGAAACGGCCCATGCGGTGGCTGCTCTAGCGAAACTTCCGCTGGAAAGAGAAGACTGTGTGGTCATTAATCTTTCAGGCAGGGGAGATAAGGATTTGGAAACCTATATCCGGTGGGGAAAATATTGATTCAGCTTGAGTAAAGTATAAACGTGAATGAAGAATAGAATTACAACCTTATTTGAAAAGAAGAAAGAAGGTATCCTTTCTGTATTTTATACAGCAGGGTTCCCAACACTAACTGATACCCTTCCAATTGCTACTCATCTCGAAGCAGCTGGTGTGGATATGATAGAAATTGGGATTCCTTTTTCAGATCCTGTGGCGGATGGCCCTGTTATTCAGGCGAGCAATAAAGTGGCGCTGGACAATGGCATGACAGTACCCCTCTTACTTGAACAAGTAAGAGAAATCAGGAAGAAGGTGAATTTTCCGATTGTGCTGATGGGGTATTTAAATCCCGTGTATCAATATGGCGTGGAGCGTTTCATTCGCGATGCAAAAGCGGCTGGCGCAGACGGATTGATTCTCCCAGACATGCCCCTGAAAGAGTTTGAAAAAAACTATGCTGCTCTTATGGAAGAAGTGGGTTTGTGTATGTCGTTCTTATTGACACCCACCACATCTGAAGACCGAATTCAGAAAATTGATGCTTTGTCCTCCGGTTTTGTTTACGCAGTCTCTGCTTCCAGCACTACAGGCACCAAGAAGGATTTTTCGACTCAGCAAGAGCACTATTTTCAAAGACTCAAATCATTGAACCTCCACCATCCACATCTGATAGGTTTTGGTATTTCTGATCGGGAAACGTTTGCGACAGCGTGTAAGTATGGAGCAGGGGCCATTATTGGAAGTGCTTTCATTAATAGATTAAACCAATCGTCACAACTAGAGAAAGACATTCCAACTTTTATCAAGGGAATTTTAAAGAACTAATGAATTTATGATTATTCAATTTGTTAAAAATATTTCAGCATCATCGAAGGAATCCATTCTGCAGATGGTAAAGGCACAGGAATACAAAACGACTGAGGTACTTACCCAGCAAGGGCACTACCTGATCTGTATTGGAAAAAAGGAATTCGATTTGCGCACACTCGGCCACATGCCCGGTATTGCCGACATACACCGCGTATCAGATGATTATAAATTGGTATCGCGCAAGTGGAAAGTAAACCGAAGCCAGATTGATTTAGGGGATGGAGTCGTTATCGGTGAAGGTTCTTTGTCCATTATGGCCGGACCTTGCTCTATTGAGACGGAGCAACAAGTAGAAGGAACACTTACTCATTTACAAGCAAATGGTGTTCGTATTATGCGCGGTGGTGTTTTTAAACCGCGCAGTTCTCCCTATGCCTTTAGAGGCCTCGGAGTGGAGGGATTAAAAATGTGGTATCAACTAGCCCGAGCGAAAGGAATTAAAATTGTAACCGAAGTGATGCAGGTCAGTCAGATTGCTGAGATGTATGACTATGTAGATGTTTTTCAGGTGGGAGCGCGTAATACACAGAACTATAATCTGCTGGATGAATTGGGTAAGGTGGATAAGCCCGTGATGATCAAGCGAGGCATTTCAGGTACCATAGAAGAATTGCTCTATTCTGCGGAATATGTTTTTTCAGGAGGTAATGAAAAGTTGTTGCTTTGTGAGAGAGGCATACGCACCTACGAAAAGGCAAGCCGCAATACATTGGACATTAATGCGATCCCTATCCTAAAGGAAAAAACGCATTTACCGGTCATTGCCGATCCATCCCACGGTATCGGTATACGCGAATTCGTAGAACCGGTAGCCTTGGCCAGTGTGATGGCGGGAGCCGATGGCATTATTTATGAAACGCATCAGCAACCTGAAAAAGCAGCGAGCGATGGCCAGCAAACACTGGATTTTGAAGAGTCTGCCAGACTGATTAACCGTTTACAAAAGGCCTATGCGCTTGTGCAATCCTTTTAATTAAAAGATCAAGGCTTTTCTGTATATTAGTTATCACTAATAGAACGGTTGGCCTATGAAGAGATTTGCTCTTTGCTGTGTCTTAACCCTAAATGTTGGTCTGCTTCAGGCTCAAACATTTAACAGCGATAGTGCGTACCGTTCACTTTCCCAACTTAGTGGCAAGGCTAAGATGGATGCTTACCAGACACTGATTATCAATAACTGGTTAAACCTTCCCGATAAGGCAATCGTCTATGCGAAAGAGGCGGTTGTCTATGCGAATCAAACCAATGATCCAACGTTAAAGGCCGTAGCGGTTCGATTGGTAGGCGGTGTTTTTGTCTACATGGGTTCGTATGATTCGGCTCTCTACTATAGCAAGCAGGCCTTTCAACTTTCCATGGGTTTGAAAGATTCTGTCTTGATTTCTGCGAGCTACAACAACATGGGATTTATTCACTACCACTTCAGTAATTATCCTCTCGCCCTGGAGAATTTGTTGAAATCCTTGCAGATAAAATATGCTGCTAAACTTGATTATGGATTGGGGCAAACCCTAAATAATCTTGGCTTGGTATACATGGGGTTGAAGGACTATGATCAAGCACGCCACTATCTTAATGAAGCCGTTGGTGTGGCCAATCGCTTGAGTGACCTCAACATTGCTTTGTATTCTTCGAACAATCTGGGTTTTAGTTATTTGGAGGAAAACAAATTGGAAGAAGCCAGGCAATATTTTGATGCTTCTCTGCACATCGCGTCAAAGGTAGATAATGCTAATTGGCATGCCACTGCCTATAGTGGCATGGCACAGGTAATGAAGCGACAAGGTCAGGTGGAAAGTGCTGAATATTATTTAGATAAGTCATTACAGTTGCGAAACAGCATTGGCGATAAACGAGGGATTTCGGAGGTTTATTATTTCTTAAGTGAAATTCGACTTGAACGAGGAGAATATAACGAGGCGCTTCTGTATCTCCGCAAGAGCCAACAAATTGCTGAACAGGCAAAAATCAAACAACGGCTGTTGGAAAATTACCAGTTGGCCCGAAGAGTTTTCGAGAAGCGCAAACAATACGACAGTGCTTTGTACTTTCAAACTCGTTTTACCATGCTGCGTGATAGTCTCTTTAATGAGAACATGGCACGGGAATTAGTAGATATTGAGTTATCAATGCAGGAGGAGGAAACTCAAAAGCAATTGGCATCAAAGGACGAAGAGTTGGATCGTAAGACAACAGTTACCAATTATCTTACTATTATATTTCTAATCACTCTTTTATTTTCTTTTGCTCTCTACCGATCCTACAAACTGCATAAGGAGCTTAGTAAAAGCCTGCGAAAATCGAACGAACAACTTTCT
>LNEN01000140.1 GCA_001464155.1 Cytophagales bacterium Ga0077538
GAAAGCGGTGCCGTGTTGTACAAGATCATCAACGAAAAACTACAGAACGACAAAGAGTTGTGGTACATGATTGATGGTTCTTTCATCACGCATTTACCCGATGCCTGGGGCTTAAGCCAGAAATATATTTTGCTTGCGCTGAATAAGTGGGACGATCCGTATCACAAAGTAAACTTAGGTGGATTGACGTGCGACAGCCAGGACTACTACAACTCAGAAGCCCACACAGGTGAAGTATTCTTGCCGATGCGCAATGACGAAGAGCAATTGTACGTTGGCTTCTTCCACACGGGTGCTTATCAGGAATCCTTAGGTGGATACGGTGGTATACAACACTGCTTGATTCCTGCACCGAAGCACGTACTCATCGAACGAAACGAAGACGGTGAGATCACGACAAAGCTCTTTGCTCCGGAGCAAACGAGCGAAACGATGCTGAAGCTACTCGGCTACTCGTGATTTTAATTGACAGTTTACAATGGACAATTGACAATCGTTCCTATCAACAATAAAATAACAGACAAAGCCCTGCATCATGTGGGGCTTTTGTTTTTTATCACCTCATAATCTCCCCAAGTACTCACGTAGAAGCAAAAGAAGCCCAGACTAAAAGCGTCACTTCGCAGCCTCCCGAGACCTCCCGAAGCTTTAGCGCAGGGAGGCGAAGCTGCAGCGGAGTGAGGTAACCTTCCGAAGCTTTAGCGTAGGAAGGAAGTCCCCCGAGCGAAGCCCAAACTTTCCCAATTCCAAAACATTTAATATCTTTAGCAATAGAGCCCGCTAGTTCTGTGAAGTCAATCACAGATGGTGGGCTTTATTATTTTAATAAGTAAAATTTCGGATTAAAAATATTATGGAAAGAGAGCTGAAGAGTGCCTTATCAAATGATTCTCTTATAGTTTTTGCAGGCTCAGGACTCTCAAAAAGTATAGGCTATCCAAATTGGAATGAACTAGTCATTAATATTATTGATGACCTATCTAAGGAAAATGAAAAACTGAAAGATTTTATACCGTTACTTAAAAATGAGCTAATATCTCCAATTGATGTTTTAGAAAAACTTCAATATTCAAAAAATCAAATTTTACGAATATTGGCTCAGACGTTCAAATGGAACCCAGAGAGCGACCTAAGCATCCACAAAAAGATCTTTGAGTTATCTGGTAAAGTCATAACAACAAATTATGATAAAGCATTTGAGAAAGCTAACGAATCTGCAGAATACATACCCTACCAAAGTAATTTCAAAATATCAAAACTTCACAGTCTTGAAAATTACATATTTAAGATTCATGGTTGCATCGATATTCCTGATGACTGTATTCTTTTTAAAAGTCAATATGAAAAGCACTACAGTGAAGAATCACTACCAAAGTTTGAATTAGAGAAAATTTTCTCTGAAAAGACTATCCTATTTATTGGCTTCAGCATGCAGGATCCATATATAGATCAAACCCTAAAGTTAATTGGAGGTCTCTACAAAGGTAACATACCTAAACATTTTTTAATAACAACGGACAAATCTTTTAACAACCCACTAGTCAAATCAATAGTTATTGACAACTATGATACTGGGTTAAATAATCTACTTGATGGTTATATATTAGAAAAAAAATCTCTGAGACCAACTCAAAGTAGTAAAGGAGATCAAATCACACGAACGCCCAAAATTTCCGTGTTCATTCCAAAACCAATAGATAAAACTGAAATAGCTATTAACGTTGATGAACTATGCGAACATTTCAAATCCTTCGATGTTCAAATCGAACTAGAACATTTTACAATCGAAAATGTAAGATCCACTGATTTGACTGATTATATAATAATTATGACTCATTCATTTAAGAATCTTCTAATGTTAGAGGATGAATATCTCAAGTCAAAATATATTAGTGTTAAAGAGTTCGAAGAAAATATTGACTCAACAGTGAAGGGGGTCTTTATTTTTTATCAAGGTGATGAAATAAAAGAAACTGATCCAATACTCTCACCCATTGGGTTACAAAATTTGACTGAAAAGAAAATAAAAGA
>LNEN01000141.1 GCA_001464155.1 Cytophagales bacterium Ga0077538
TCGCGATCATGGTCTTTTTAACCTCATTCAGTCATTTAACTGCCCTATCACCTGTATTCGATATTGGTAAATCGTGGGCTACCTACCTCGTACAGCAATATCTTGAAAAGGGATTGTTTGTGTTTAGCCTAGGCTCCTTTGTTATTATGGAGTCGCTGAGAAGGGCAATTAGAGATCCAGTTATTTTTTCGTTTAATAAACAAAAACCTGGTTTATTTAATGTGGTACTTGTGGTTGGCTTGCTAATTTTTGTCGGTAATCATTTTAGGATTCTGCCAATACTAGGTACAATTAGTTCTTTTGTTGGCCTGATTGTAAACGGTTCGATTTTTTTATTGGCATTCATTGCACATAGTACAAACAACACTGCACGAATTTACCTAGTAGCAATTTTCACAACCACTCTGTCATTGTATGCCATCCAGTTTTCATACCTTCGTATGGAAATTATCACTCCTTGGTTGGCGTATTTCTTAGGAGAATTGTTAGCGCGTAAGCATGTGTGGAAACTCCATATTGTTTCCAAAATTGTTTTTTTTGTAGGCCTTATCGTGTTCCCCGTAATTTTTACTTATCTCGGCAAAAATAGATCTGCATTGTCTGGGCAAAGGGACAAACTAGAAAAGGTATTGCAGGAAGGCACCAAGCTAGGCGAAACAGATGATGGAGAAACCTTACTGGGCCGATTGAATGTACTCGGTCAGATGAGTAACGTGGTAAACCTAACAGAGCACAAAGGCTTTTACAATGGCTATACTCTCTCCTATTTATCATTTGTATTTATTCCACGCATATTATGGCCAGATAAACCTAAATTGGATGGGGGTCAATGGTTTGCTGTAGAGATAGGAAGGTCATATTATCTTCCTTCTGGCAAGGCCTCCAATTCAGTGAACATGACGGTTCCAGGCGAGATGTATCTTAACTTTGGTTTTGTAGGTTTGACTATTGGGTGTATTTTATTTGGATACTTTGTGGGTTTTATTTGGAATTCTGTGAATGGATCCGACTTGTTGTCCTGGACGTTCCGCTTTTACCTCTTGTTTTTGGGGATGTTTTCATTAGGATCAGACATGATGATTGTGCCACAACTGGTGGCCTACTTTCTTATATATAAAGCAGTGTTGTACATAAAGCACAGTGTTAATGCTTAAAATTCTATGTGTAGGACAGGAGTGGCGGGGTAGTGATGCATCCGGTTTGTTTAACGCGTTTTCCAGGCAAGGATGCGCAGTGAACATAATTAATGATAGGACTCATGTGTCTGCCTCAGCTACAGGTATTGCTGGCAAAGTTGCCCAGAAATTAATACGACCGATACAGCTCAGGGAGTTCAATAGCTATTTATTGAAGTCTACCCTGATGTTTAAGCCCCACCTTGTTCTAGTATTCAAAGGGCCCTTTGTTTTTCGTGAGACTGTACTGAACTGGAAGAAGATGGGAATCCCAGTGATAAACTATTTTCCTGATGTAAGCATGACAGCACATGGGGAGAACATTCCTCAATGTATTCCACATTTTGATTATATTTTTACGACAAAGTCTTTTGGAGTAGATGATCTGGTCAACAATTTCCACTATCCATTAGACAAAATTCATTTTATTCCTCATGGTTTTGATCCATTAATACATCGAAAAATTAATGAGTCAGAACAATCTTTTAAATGTGACGCCTCTTTTATCGGTACATATTCCCCACATAAGGATAAATATCTGGCAGCTCTTAAATCAGCTATTCCAGAGATTGATCTACGCATCTGGGGTGGAAACTGGTATCAATCAAAAAGTGATGTGTTAAGATCTTCTATCCAGGGTATTGGAGTGCATGGAGATCTGTTTGCTTTGGCCATTAACCAGTCTTGTATAAATATTGCTTTGTTGTCAGAACAAGTAAAGGGGGCATCCAAAGGTGATCAAATTACCTCTCGCACATTTCAAATTCCTGGTGCTGGAGGTTTTATGATACACCAGCGAACCAATGAATTACTGCAATACTTCAAGGAGGATGAGGAGATTGTGTGCTTTGGTTCTGAAAAGGAGTTGATTGATAAGGTCAATTATTATGGAAATAATGAATCAGAAAGAGGTAGAATTCGTGAGAAGGGATATCACCGCGCACAGAGAGACCATTCGCAGGATGCGCGTGTAAAGGAGATTATCAGTATTTTGAAAGTAAAAGGAATTATTTGATGGATAAGAATTTTAAGGATGTTCTGTATACTAGCTACCAGACTACGCACTCTGTTCCCCTTTACGGCAGCTTGACACTCTCAAAGATTGAGAGGAATTTTTCAAGTTGGAAATACCATTATCAACCACATTTTCCAAGGAATAAGAAAGCAAGTGTATTAGACATTGGCTGTGGTGTAGGTTCTTTTGTTTATTTTATGCAACATCTTGGCTTTGAGAATGTGCATGGTGTAGATGTTTCTGCTGAACAGATCGAAGCCGGTCAGAAACTGGGTATCAAGGGCTTGAAAGTGCAGGACTTGAATAACCTTCTTGATGAAGCACAAATACAATATGATTTTATTATTGCCCGTGATGTAATTGAACATTTTACAAGGCAGGAAGCATTTGAAATTATTTCTAAGATAAGCAAGGCACTTAAGCCAGGTGGAAAGTTTTTAATGCAGGTACCAAACGGGCAGGGGCTTTACTACACGAGTATTTTCTATGGCGATTACACCCACGAAATGGCATACACCGAATCAAGTGCCAAACAACTGATTTTGAATTGTGGCTTTAGTAAAGTGTCTTCCTATCCAACAGGTCCTGTGCCACATACCTTCATCAGTGGGGTACGTTGCTTATTGTGGTGGCTGAAAGTCAAGCAGATAAAATTCTGGAAGATGATTGAAACTGGAAACCCCAGAGGAATTTTTACATCCAACCTAATTGTTGTGAGTGAAAAGTGAAGCCATGAAAGTGAACTATTATTTCAGAAATCGCAATGCTAGAAATAACAGTTTTGAGAATTTATTCCAGGATATTGTTCAACACCTTCCAGCTGAATTTGATACAAAGAAACTAACCGCTACTAAGCCTTTTGATGCGTCTTTACTTTGGCGAGTAAGAAATGAGCAAGCGGATGTGCATCATATCACTGGCGAAACCATTGTTACTATTCACGATTTGGGCTTTTATGAAAATCCTGTGCATAGTCTAACTAAACGAATGTTGTATGGAGCTCTTTGGTTCCGATTACCGCTGCAAAGAACTCGGTTTATTACAGTGGTGAGTGAGTTTACCAAACTGAAACTTCAGGAATATTTTGAAGTGGAGAACCAACGTATCAACGTAATACCTAATCCGGTCTTGTCGCATTTTTCAGCACAACCCCTTCGCATGCCCACAGATCGGCTTACTATTTTACAAATTGGCAGTGGCGATCATAAAAACCTGCCAGCATTGATAGAAGCTTCGCAAAATTTACCAGTTCACATAATTAAAGTGGGTTATCTCAATGAAAAGGAACGGCAGATGCTTGAACGATACAAGGTTTCCTTTGAAGAGCATACGTCTATTTCCAATGAACGAGTAGTTAGCCTTTACGCAAAATCTGATATTTTATTTTTCGCCTCCTTGTATGAAGGATTTGGAATGCCAATTATTGAGGCGCAAACAGTAGGCAAGCCGGTGATAACAAGTAACATTGGAGCGATGAAAGAAGTAGCGGGCGGTGCTGCTATGTTAGTGACTCCCTCCAACATCGAGGAAATAAGAGCAGCGATTGTTACACTTCATCAGCAATCCGATATCTATCAGGCTTTGGTTGAGAAAGGTAGAGCAAATGCACGCCAATTTTCATTGTCTTCGGTAGTAGATAAATACACACAACTTTATCGGAAGGTGCATGAGTAAGATAACATCAGTGATTTTCTGGCAACCGAATGTGAGTCATCACACCGTGCCGGTGATGCGTGCATTGGCAAATTATTATGCTATTACTCTATGTGTAATTGAAAGGGTAAGTGCGCGCAGAAAGGCGATGGGCTGGGCGGAACCAGATACAACCGGTATTAATGTAGAGATTGTATCTGATGTGAATCCTGAGTTGTTTTTTGAAATACGTCATAGTGAATCAACGATTCATATTTTCTCAGGCACCAGCGGCTATCCGCTGCTGTGGCGTGCATTTAAAAAAGGACTTCGATTAAATGCCAAGTTGGGAATTCAGGCTGAAACCAGAAACTGGCAAGGCTTAAGCGGGTTGCTCCGGTATATTCACTCCCGTTGGGAAGCAACCCGCATTCGAGGTGGCGTTTCTTTTATCCTTGCTATGGGTGATAGGGGTAGGGAGTGGTACACACGAGTTGGATTTAAGGGAAGCACTGTTTTCACGTGGGCTTATTTCACAAAACAATTCGACTTTTCAGAATCAGCACGTGAAAAATCTACTATGATTCGCGTATTGTATGCGGGTCGGTTTTCACCAGAAAAAGGAATCATATCACTTATTGAAGCAGTAAAATCAATTCCAGATTCAACTATTCAGTTACATATTGCAGGTGGCGGTCCTTTGCAGTCACAAGTGGAAGAATTGATTACAGGCTGTACAGATATTACATTTCACGGTATGTTGCCGATGCATTCAGTGTCTGCTTTACTGACTGAAATGGATTACCTCATTGTGCCAAGTACTGGCAAAGATGGCTGGGCAGCAGTGGTAAATGAGGCTTTAGGTACAGGAACTCCTTGCATTGTATCTACAAATGCAGGTGCGGCCTCATTAATTATTAACAAGCAACTTGGTTTTACCTACAATCCTGCACAAAAGAATGAACTTGTGGAGATACTAAGAATGATTTCGGAGAAGCATTTGGTGGCAGATGCAGCACAGCGAGGCTGGATTCGACATCAGGCCGCAACCATTTCACCAGAGGCTGGTGCAGGGTATCTAAAAGAAATTATTGAACATGTATTTTGGGGGAGAGCACGACCAAATGCTCCCTGGAAATTAAACACCCTGTAATGGCTTCGTCTTCTGTATCGGAAAAGAAAGTATTATTTATTGAGGCCTCCAACATCCGGGCAGGTGGCGGACTTACGCACCTCATTGAATTGTTGCGCGTAGCATCTCCAACAGATGCAGGAATACAAGAAGTGATCGTGCTGGCACCCGATTCCTCGTTAAATAAAATTGAAGCAAGACCCTGGCTTACGAAGTATTCACATCCATTTCTGAATCGGAATTACTTCTTTCGGTTTTTGTGGCAGCTGCTTGTATTGCCTGGTTTGGTTCGCAAAAAACAAGCTATTTTGTTTATCCCTGGTGCTGGTAAACCAATGTTCAGCTATCCTTATGTTACAATGTGCAGAAATTTGCTTCCGTTGGATTTTAAGGAATTACTCCGCTTTGGATTCTCCTTCACTACCGTTCGCTTATTATTTCTTAGATTTCTTCACTTGAATGCCTACAAAAATGCGCAAGGTGTGATCTTTCTTACTCAATATTGCTTTGATATCCTGCCCCAAAGGGTTCGGCAAAAAATCAAAAACAAGACCGTTATTCCACATGGCATTAATCATACTTTTTTCAACGCTATACCTACCCAACGAGAGGAAAAATCAATTCTTAAATTGTTATATATATCAATTATCAATCTTTATAAACATCAGGATAAAGTTGCTCAAGCTGTGATTAACCTGAATAAGAAAGGCTATTCGGTACATCTTACCCTTATTGGTCCAGCCTATGGTCCTGCGCTTAAAAAATTGCAAGAGGTAATGGTAGGTTACGAGGATTGGGTAGAGTATAAAGGAAGGATTCCGTACGATCAGTTGGCAAAGGAATACTACGATCATGATGCTTTTATCATGGCTTCAACCTGTGAGACTTTTTGCATGATACTTACGGAGGCTATGGCAATGGGAATGCCGATTACATGCTCCTCCAAAAGTTCTTTACCTGAAACCTTAGGTGAAGCTGGAATTTATTTTGACCCAGAGCAATTAGATTCTATTGAGAAGAATATTCTAAAACTATGTATGGATAGCAGCTTACGTGAAAATTTATCTCAACGAGCTCTTCTGAGATCTAGAAAGTATACATGGGAAACTTGTGCAATTCAAACCTTTAGATTTGTGACAGCCACTTCAAAAAAAAGCATTTGACAATGAGTATTGTACTGACACTAAAGAAAAAATTCCGTTCTTGGTATTATGCCTTAAATGATAACAAGGTGGTAATTATACAAAAACCTTCGATCTTAAAGGGTTTAAAGTGGATTACCAGCAAACGATATGGAAGGGCTTATTTCAAAGGGTACTACGAGACTGATATAGTCTCCTATTTTTCACAGCAGATTAAACAAGGTGATAACTTTCTTGACATAGGAGGTCATGCTGGGTATTTTAGTTTCTTGGTTTCAAGGTTAAGTGAGTCTGGTAAAATATTTACCTTCGAGCCAGATCCTGATAATTCATACTTCATTAATAGAATTATAGAACTAAACTCCATTAAGAACATTAGTCTAATTGCAAAGGGAGTTGGACGCCAGCCAGGTGAATTATTGTTTGAACCGGGGGCAACATCCTCCACAGGCAAGGTGAGTGATAGTGGTACGATTCGAGTGCCCATCGTCTCAATCGATGATACATTGAAGAATGAAATCATTTCAGGTTCACTCTGGATGAAAATTGATGTGGAGGGATTTGGCGGAGAAGTAATCATGGGCGCTATGAAAACCATAACAAAATATTACCCTTCTATCCTTATGGAGCTCCATGATAATAGTAACGAACGTGAAGTATTAGGGAGTCTATCAAGCCTGGGTTATTCTTTCTTTAACCTTCAACAACAGTCTGAATCAATAAATAATCATCATTGTAGGTTCTATATTGCAATAAAAGCACAGCTTAAGGTCTAGAATATATGGAGCGTCTGATTGTATTGTTTCTTAGTGATATTTTTTCAAAATTCTCTTTTCCAGGTAGATATAGAATTTTGAATAGTCTCTACAGTTATAAGCGTACAGCATTCCAAAAAGGGGTTTGGCTTGTGAAATCATATTTGGAACCTCGTCATAAACTCCAGATTAATTTATTTTCTAAAGATTTGATTGACCACAAAATTTTATTTACAGGTGCCTACGAACCAGGCACTAATTTGATATTGGAGTCGCATATTCGGCCTGGAGATGTTGTGTTGGAAGCGGGGGCCAATACGGGCACGGAAACACTTCTGATTTCTCGGTTAATTGGAAATGAAGGGAATGTATTAGCATTTGAGCCAGTACCTCATGTCATAGAAAAGCTCAAGACGAATCTTTCACTCAACAAGATCACAAATGTTTCGATTAATACAGTGGCGCTAGGTGATAGCAATAGAGAGATTTCCTTTTATATCTATCCACAAAATCATCCTAACCAAGGTATGGGTTCGAAGGTACTGGAGCATTCAGGTCTTGAGAAAATAACCGTTTCGCAAACCACACTAGATTCACTAATGAAGGAGGGAACACTTCCCAGGATTGACTTTTTAAAAATGGATGTGCAAGGTGCTGAACTTGACATTTTGCGTGGTGGTATTAATTCTATCTCAACGTACAGACCTAAAATTTTTCTGGAAGCTGCTGATAGCTTAAGTAACTTGCTGGCAATTTATACTTATCTCACAGAGTTAAAGTATGTCGTAAGCTTGATCAGGAGCGATGGGAAACTTGAAAAGCTAAACGCTGACGAATTGATTATGGGCAATTGGCTTGCATTACCTACGAATAAACCTTCATGAAACAACTGATCCAAAATCTTAAAACCGGGGCCACCACACTTGAAGAAATACCGGCACCATTAGTTCGCAAAGGAACCATACTGATTCGTAGCACACATTCATTGGTGTCCTTAGGTACAGAGCGTATGTTGGTGGAGTTTGGCAAGGCAGGGTTGATCGATAAGGCTCGTCAGCAGCCAGACAAGGTGAAGATGGTGTTGGATAAAATAAGGAGTGAAGGATTGCTACCCACATTAGAGGCTGTCTTTAATAAGCTTGAACAACCCTTGCCGCTCGGATATTGCAATTCGGGATTTGTGTTGGAGGTAGGCGAAGGAGTGAGTGGATTTAGTGTAGGCGATCGTGTTGCCAGTAATGGTGCACACGCAGAATATGTTTGTATTCCCCAGCATCTGGCTGCCAAGATACCAGAGTCGGTCAGCAATGAGGAAGCTGCCTTTACTGTAATCGGATCCATCGGTCTTCAAGGCATCCGGCTGGCTAATCCAACCTTAGGTGAAACTGTTGTGGTGATTGGTCTTGGGTTAATTGGATTACTTACAGCCCAATTACTAAAAGCGAATGGATGCCAGGTAATTGGTGTTGACCTGGACGAGGAGAAACTGACGCTTGCCAAAAGTTTTGGCATTACTCCGTTTAACGGAAAGCAGGGTGATGTTGTAAAATTTGTCGAAAGTGAGACGCACGGTGTTGGTGCCGATGCCGTGCTGATTACGGCATCCACAAAAACCAATGAAATCATTTCGCAAGCTGCGCGCATGAGTAGAAAACGCGGCCGAATAGTTTTAATTGGTGTGGTGGGTTTAGATCTGAGCCGTGCAGAGTTTTATGAAAAAGAGTTGAGTTTCCAGGTGAGCTGTTCGTATGGCCCTGGCCGGTACGATGAAGACTATGAACAACGTGGGAAGGATTATCCGTTGCCCTTTGTGCGATGGACGGAACAACGAAATTTTGAAGCTGTATTGCAAGCCATCGCTTCGGGTACGGTAAATGTGAAGCAACTGATTACTGAGCGTGTGCCGCTGGAGGAGTACAGCCTGATTTATGACGACATCGGAAGTTCAACTTCCATTGCATCCATTCTTCAGTATGCCGAACAACCCCTCGCGATCTCGCACAGTGTGAACCTCCACGACCGTTCTTTTAAAGGACAAAAAGGTGTGATCGGAATTATTGGTGCCGGCAACTTTACGAAGATGACACTACTACCTACGCTGAAAAAGAGCCCTGCTTTTTTTAAAAGCATTGCCAGTGCAAGCGGTGTATCAGGAACTGCTTTAGCGAAGAAGTACAATTTTGCAAGCAGTACAACAGATTATAAGGATATCCTGAGTGATCCAGAAATTGATCTTGTGTTGATCACTACGCGGCACAACCTTCATGCGAATCAAGTAATTGAATCATTGCAGGCGGGAAAACATGTCTTTGTAGAGAAACCATTGGCGCTGAATGAGGATCAACTCAACTCGATTGTTGATCAGGTAATAAAGTCCGATAACCTTACTGTTAATGTTGGGTTTAACCGGAGATTTTCGCCTCATAGCATAGCATTGAAGAAAGTAGTGGGCCACGGACCGATGAACATCGTAGCCACCATGAATGCGGGATTCATTCCGGCCAATGTATGGGTGCACGACCTGCAAACCGGAGGCGGGCGTATTATCGGTGAAGCCTGTCACTTTATTGATCTCTGTTCATACTTTACCGGAAGTCATGTTACCGCTGTCAGTATGAACGCCATGGGCCTTCATCCTGAATCCAACACCGATAATGCCAGTATACTTCTGAAGTATGCGGATGGATCAAATGCAGTGATTAATTACTTTGCGAATGGAAGTAAGTCCTATGCGAAGGAACGCATTGAGATATATTCACAGGAGCGGACAGCAGTCATTGACAATTGGTGTGTTACAAAGGGTTTTGGATTCAAAGGGTTTAATTCACTTAAGACATCCCTTGATAAAGGCCACAAGAATCAGTTTCAGCTACTAATTAATCGTGTGAAAAACGGAGGTGAGGCGCTGATCGATTTTAATTCGGTAGTGAACACTACGAAAGCGAGTTTTGCTGCCTTGCAGAGTCTGAAAGATGGAGCATGGGTTCGCGTTTAGGGTGTAAGGAATGAGACACGTGGTTTGGTTTTTAATTTTTACATGGTATGAAGATTGATTTGATCGCAGGAGCACGTCCCAATTTTATGAAGATTGCGCCCTTGATTATGGCGATTCAGAAAAAGCAGCAGGCTGGAAGCGATATTCATTTCAGGTTGGTGCACACGGGCCAGCACTATGATAAAAACATGAGTGACAATTTTTTTCAGCAATTGGGGATACCCGATCCCGATGTAAACCTGGGAGCAGGTGGGGGAACGCAGGCCGAGCAAACAGCTCGTATCATGATTGGATATGAAAAACTTTTGATGGAATCACCATCTGATCTGTGCCTCGTGGTAGGCGATGTTACCTCTACCATGGCCTGTTCCATTGTTGCAAAAAAGCAGCATATTAAAGTCGCCCATGTGGAAGCTGGGATTCGTTCCGGAGATATGACGATGCCCGAAGAAATCAACCGCATGGTCACGGATAGTATCACGGATTATTTTTTCACCACGTCTGAGGTTGCTAACAACAACCTGCGAAAAGCAGGTGTGAATGAAGGCCAGATCTTTTTTGTCGGTAATACCATGATTGATACGCTACTTACGCAGCGCGCATCGTTCATACAACCTCCACTATGGAAAACACTGGGACTAAAAGAAAAAGAATACATTGTGATGACGCTGCATCGTCCGGCTAACGTAGATGAAGAAGCTCAACTACAGAATTTGTTATGTGCCATTGTTGATAACGCAAGAAGTCTGCCCTTGGTATTTCCGGTTCACCCCCGAACTCGAAAAATACTAGAAGGGCTTAACATTGTGGCACCCAACCTGCACATGACAGAACCGATGACCTACTTGGAATTCAATTACCTGGTGGAGCGCGCAAAGGCAGTGATCACCGATTCAGGAGGTGTCACAGAGGAGACAACCGTAATGGGGGTTCCTTGCATGACACTTCGAAATTCAACCGAACGTCCGGAGACTGTCACAGAGGGAACCAACGAGTTACTTGGCACAAGTCCATCCGCTATCAAACCTGCCCTGGATATTCTCTTTGCCGATAGCTGGAAGAAGGGAAAAGTGCCAGAGAAATGGGATGGCAATACCGCTTCGCGGATTGTTGATATTCTTGTTTCTTTGCAGTAATGACGCGTTTTCTTCAGTGGTACCAGTTAGCCAAATCCATGGGTATTCGGTATGTGCTATTCCGGATATCCTTTGAATTTAAACGCAAAAGTGGACTTCTTAAAAGAAGCTACCCTATTAACCCACCTTTCAAAACCTGGGTCACCCTGGCGCAATGGAGAGCTACCGCCCCGGTATTTTTTTTCAACTCGCGAAGCGATTTTAAACGGTCTTCCGAACCATCCAGTCAACTACTTCAAGAGGCTACGCGTATTCTTGCTGGTCAGGTTCAATTTTTTCATGGCGAATGGCGCACCATAGATCCGCACGACTGGCTTACCAACGTCACCACCGGCCATCGTTATAATAATCAACAACATTGGACCGAGATTCCTGATTTTCATCCGCAGTATGGAGACATCAAATATGTATGGGAACGCAGCCGCTTTTCGTTTGTACAAACCATTCTTCGCTATGATGCGCAATCGGGAGCCGATTCGTCCGCGTGGGTCTTTGCCCAGATTGAAAGTTGGATAGAAAATAATCCCATCAATCAGGGTCCGAATTATCGGTGTAGTCAGGAGACTTCTTTGCGTGTATTCAACTGGACGTTGGCGTTATACTTTTACCGCCACAGTGCCATCCTGACGGAAGACCGGTTTACAAAAATTTTGTTCCACCTCTACTGGCAGCTTCGTCATGTCCGTTCGAACATTCATTTTTCAAGAATTGCAGTCCGAAACAATCATGCGATAACTGAAACATTAGCGCTATACACGGGAGGTTTGTTGTTTCCGTTTTTTGAAGAAGCGAAGGAATGGAAAGTTTCCGGCAAGAAATGGTTTGAAGAGGAAATTGCTTATCAAGTCTATGATGATGGTACGTATCTCCAGTTCAGTTTTAATTATCAGCGCGTGGTAATTCAATTGCTGACATGGGGTATCGCATTAGCTCATCGTCACCAGGATGAATTTTCACGTATTGTTTATGAGCGCACAAGGGCATGCCTCAATATTCTTGTTCACTGCCAGGATTCTGTTTCCGGTGAATTGCCGAACTATGGCGCAAATGATGGTTCCTTATTTTTTGATTGGAATGACGAGGCTTTCCGTAATTTTAAACCTTCCCTGGATGCGATTCATTATTTGTTAACCTCGAGCAACCTGTATGCAGAGTCTTTTGAAGACCGATTATGGTTTGGAACAAGGGCCGGTTTAGCGCGTTACCAGCCTATTGTTGTTGCAGAGGGTCATCATAGCTTCTCCACTGGGGGAATCTACGTGTACCGTCAGGGCACGCTGTTGGTTTGGATCAACTGTGTGCACTATAAAAACCGACCTTCTCAGGCGGATGCCCTACACCTGGATGTCTGGTATCGGGGACAAAACATGCTACAGGATGCTGGATCTTACCGCTATAATGCCGAGGTTGAAAAAGTAAAATACTTTTTCGGAACTGAATCTCATAACACGGTAATGGTGGAGGAACAGGATCAAATGGTAAAGGGGCCACGCTTCATATGGCTAAAGTGGTCTGGTGCGCGCAACGTAGGTTGGGCTAGAAAGGGTGATGAAACAATTTTTCAGGGTATGGCTCAAGTTTATCAACACCTTGGCAAGGTGTGGCATACCCGTACCATTCGCATCGATGCGCAATCGCTTCAGCTGACGGTTCACGATCAATTGACCGGACTTTCGGGTGCACTAATTCGTCAACTTTGGCACGTAAAGCCAGAATTAAAAGATGTTGTTAATTTCATATCCACGGATGCGGAGGGGAGAAAAGAGGAATTGAAATATTTTTCCCCCACCTATGGAGTTTTGGAGAAATCACTTCAGGTTGAATTCCAAACACACAATAAAGCTATAACCACTCAAATTAAGCTGTCGTGAAAATTTTGTTAATCCATCAGTATTTTCTAGAACCAGATGATCCAGGAGGATCGCGCTTCAACGAAATGACAAGTGTGTGGGTGGATAAAGGGCATCAGGTGACGGTGGTATGTGGCATGTTGAATTATGTAACCGGTAAGATTCCGTTAAAATATCAGGCATTAAAGTATCATCGATCGATATACAGGCCAGGGCTGGAAGTGTTGCGCTGTTATGTCTCTCCCCAATACAATACCAGTTTTCTCGGCAGGCTTTGGGCCTACTTTTCGTTTGTTTGGTACGGGCTTGGCGGAACCCTTTTCAAACTAAGGAAGCAGCACTATGATGTTATTCTGGCAACCTCACCACCGTTATTCATTGGTATCATTGCTTGGGTAACCTCTAAATTTAAACGAATACCCTACATTTTTGAAGTACGTGATCTTTGGCCGGAATCTGCGATCGACACAGGTGTACTCACCAATCCGCTCATTATTCGCTTTGCCTTTTGGTTCGAGAAGTTTGTGTACAGGGGGGCTTCCAGTATTAATGTGCTTACTCCTGCCTTTCGGGATACATTAATAAGAAACAAGAAGATTGATCGGGAAAAAATAATATTTATACCCAATGCCTGCGATTTCAACTTATCTGATAGCCTGCTGTCCACTTTTGATGTAGCAGCCTTTCGGGAGACTCGCGGATGGACGGGGCAGTTTGTAATTACTTATGTGGGGGCTCATGGTGTGGCCAATGATCTCATTCAATTGGTAGAGGCCGCTGAGCAGTTGAAAAACTCACCTATTCGTATTGTGCTTATCGGAGATGGTATGCAAAAAAAAATGCTTCAACAGGAAGTTGAAAAGCGAAAACTTATCAACCTTGAATTCATTGACTCCATGCCCAAGCGTGATGTGATGCAGTTCATCCTGGCATCGGATGCTGGTATATCAGTCTTGAAAAAGATTGATACATTTAAGACTGTATACTCTAATAAAACATTTGATTACATGGCCTGTAAAAAGCCTGTAATTATGGTGATCGATGGTGTATCACGAGCCTTAGTAGAGGAGGCTCAATGCGGAGTGTACGCAGAACCTGAGAATGTGGTAGATATTGTGCAGAAGATGCTGCAACTCTCGCAAGACAAAAACAAAAGTGATCAGCTCGGTGAGCAGGGGTATCAGTTTGCAAAAAAATATTTTGACCGTCATGTGCTGGCAGAACAATATGTGATGGAAATTATGAAAAGACTCCCGCGTGTATAAGCATTATTTTAAACGAATACTTGATTTGGTGGTGGCCTTCATGGCATTGGTCTTGTCAACACCGTTTTTTATAGCAATACTTTTTTTATTATTCATGGCTAATCAAGGCTCACCATTTTTTACGCAGGTACGTCCAGGAAAGAATTGCCGACCGTTTCGGTTGATCAAGTTTAAAACGATGTCCGACAAACGTGATGATCATGGCGAATTGCTCCCTGATGACGAGCGGCTCACTCAAATTGGTAAATTTATTCGGAAGACTTCCCTTGATGAGTTACCACAATTGTTAAACGTGATGATGGGACAGATGTCATTGGTCGGTCCTAGACCTTTGCTAATCGAATACCTTCCGCTGTATTCACCAGAACAAATGAAACGTCATGAGGTGAGACCTGGAATAACAGGTTGGGCGCAGGTAAATGGACGTAATTCCATCAGTTGGCATCAGAAGTTTACATTCGATATTTGGTATGTTAAGAACCAATCTTTTCGATTGGATTTAAAAATCCTATTTTTAACAGTTGTTAAGGTATTTAAATCAGAAGGTATAGGTAGCGCTACATCTGTAACAATGGAAAAATTTAATGGAAACAACTAAAATCATATTGCAAGGAGGGGGTGAACATGCCAGGGTTGTTCTGGATTGTTTGCTTGATAATGGTGAGAAAGTGGTTGGCTTGTTTGATCCTAAGTATAGTGGAGAATTAATGGGGATTCCTCAGCGGGGCAAATATGACCCCCATGTGGAAACAGATGCCAAAGTGATCGTAGCAATTGGAGATAACACTATTCGAAAAAGAGTGGTATCTGAAACGATTCATTCTTTCTCAACAGCCATTCACAGAAGTTCCATTGTATCAAGCAGGGCTTCGATTGGAGAAGGATCTATGTTACTACAGGCTTCTGTGGTACAGGCTCAAAGCATAATAGGAAGGCATGTAATCATTAACACAGGAGCTCAAGTTGATCATGATTGTATCATTGAGAACTATGTTCATATTGCTCCAGGGGCAGTTTTATGTGGATGTGTATCGGTAGGTGAAGGCACCATGATTGGAGCAAGAGCAGTAATACTTCCGGGAAAGAAAATCGGACAATGGTCTGTTATAGGAGCAGGAGCAGTAGTTATTAACGATGTTCCAGATTACACGGTAGTTGTAGGAGTTCCTGCAAAAAGAATTGGGAATGTAGAGAGGAAATAATATAAAGTCGATGCTGCAAAATATAGCTATCTACGGTGCCGGAGGTTTTGGAAAAGAGGTAAAGGGAATGCTCGACCTTCAACCGAAGCATTTCATTTTTGCAGGGTATTTTGATGACTACAAGGAGGGAGTGGAGAAAGTAAAAAATGAAAACTATGACGATGTTCTTTTCTGCATAGCGGCTCCATCCATTCGTTCCGAAAAAGTTAACTCTTGGAAAAATAAGACCGTCCTTTTTACTTCCTTAGTGAGTCCCGATGTAGTGTTACATAAAAGTGTGGTAATCGGAAAGGGTTCTGTTATTTGTGCAGGAGCTAAGCTCACCGTAGATATATCCATTGGTCAATTTGTCATCATCAATCTTAATGCTACCATTGGTCACGATGTGACCATTGGTGATTTTTCTTCAATTATGACTTCTGTTAATATTTCAGGTGATGTTAAAATAGGTAAACGGGTGTTTGTTGGTAGTGGTGCAACCATACTACAAGGTCTGACCATAGGGGATGATGTGATCATCGGAGCAGGAGCGGTAGTTACAAGTCATATACCCTCTAATGTGACAGTGGTGGGTGTACCGGGAAGAATTATTAAAAAGTAGCCTCTTGAAGAATCTGATAGCGCTCTTTAGTGAAAACAAACAAGCGATCTTGTTTTTAGTAAAGTTTATCTCCTTATACTTTATCCTAAACACAGTTTATGGTTTATACGTGGAATCGTATAGCCCTGCGGCAGATCCCATTACTCACCTGGTCTCAATGCATTCGCAACAAGTTTTGAGTTGGCTACAAGGTGATATTCAATTGAAGGCCTCGGAATTATCCAAGAGTATCGCTGTGCAAAAAGGAGGGAATACAGTGATCAATGTCTATGAGGGCTGCAATAGCGTGAATGTGATGATTGTATTTCTGGCTTTTACCTTTGCATTTTCTGTACAGTGGTACCGTTACTGGAAATTTATTCTTATGGGCCTCTTGATTCTGTACATAACCAACATTCTACGCGTCATTGCACTTTTCTGGGTGGCGCTTTACTTCCCCAATTCACTTTATTTCTTTCACAAGTTCTTCTTTACAGGTGTTATTTATGCTGTAGTATTTTTACTCTGGTATTGGTGGATCAAAAAACAAAGGAAAATTGAACAAGGAACTACAGCAAATTAGGAAGCATCCTTGGAGGATAATACAATTAGGCTTTGCCTTCGTAGGATTAGTGATGATCTTTCTATTGCAACGTTTTGATGCGCTGGCGTGGATGTGTAATTGCAGCATGAGTAGTAATGCTCATTTTGTTGTAAACAAGTCTTTGCGATTGCTGGCAAATGATTTAATGATGCTCTGGATGATTCATCTTTGGTTTCAGAGTGTTAAAATAACACGGCTAGCCCTCTGGGTACAACTCATCGATGCGGTGGTGCTCTTACCCTTTTATTTTTTCCTAAAGCTTAGTCTGGAAGGAGATAGTGAAATATCTTCTCCCTTGCTTTCCCAACTTCACCGGCTGATTATTAATCCCACCCTGATGATTCTTATTTTTCCAGCCATCTATTTTCAAAGAACCATTTAGAACACCTCAATTCTAAAAGAAAAAACAGATCGTCCTATTAATACTTACGAGTAGCCATTACTTTCGCCATTAAGTTTTTATTATTTGATGAACCAGCGTATCTATTTATCGGCCCCTCATATGGGAGGCGAAGAACTTAAGTTTATTCACGAGGCTTTTGAGACTAATTGGGTGGCTCCTGTAGGCCCTCACCTGGATGCGTTTGAAAAGGCGTTGGAGAGCTATAATGGTATTGAACACTGCGTGGCTCTTTCATCGGGGACAGCAGCGATTCATCTGGCTCTCATTATTCTTGGTGTCGAGCGGAACGATGAAGTGATCTGCGCCACCTTTACTTTTTCGGGGTCTTGCAACCCGATCGCCTATTTAGGGGC
The DNA here is from genome assembly GCA_001464155.1 of Cytophagales bacterium Ga0077538. GTDB lineage: Bacteria > Bacteroidota > Bacteroidia > Cytophagales > Cyclobacteriaceae > Chryseotalea. The sequence goes on from LNEN01000141.1 coordinate 17,240, forward strand.
AAAACCTGTTTTTATTGATTCTGAGAAGGAAACATGG